>JBBQHX010000173.1:0-8061 GCA_038324385.1 Gemmatimonadales bacterium
GAACTCTCTCGGTCCTTCCGGATATGTTCGAAGTCGTTCGACATCACCCCTTCCGCCGGACCGCGCTCCTCGCCGGCGCCGCGTTGCTCGCCGCGACCATCGCGTGTGACGGGGGCGACACCGCCGACGGCGACGACCGGAGCCCCGCCGATGCCGGCGGAACACTGATTATCTCGACGGGCGCCGATCCTGGCACGCTGATGCCGTTGTATTCCGACCGCAGCAACTCGCGCATCATCGTCGACCAACTGTTCGAGCGATTGGCGACGCTGACTCCGGAGCTGAACACGGTCGGCGATGACGGCTTCGAGCCGGCGCTTGCCGACCGATGGAGCTGGAGCGACGACTCGCTCTCGATCGCCTTTCACCTTGCGCCGGACGCGCGGTGGCACGACGGGCGCCCGGTGGTGGCGCGCGATGTGGTCTTCTCGATCATGGTGGCGAAGCGTCCCGAGGTCGCCGCCGCCGCGGCCGACCGGCTCGCGTCGATCGACTCGGTTACCGCGCGGGACTCGACCACCGCCGTCGTCTGGTTCGCCCGTCGATACCCGGAGCAGTTTTTCGACGCCGTCGAGCACACACATATCCTCCCGTCGCACATCCTCGGTGACGTTCCGGCGGCCGAGCTTCGGACGCATGCCTTCGCGCGCGAGCCCGTTGGCAGCGGTCCCTACCGCCTGCGCGAGTGGTCCCCGGGACAGACGGTGGTCCTGGTCGCCGACAGCAGCTATCACGGCGGACGTGCGGCAATCTCGCAACTGGTCTGGACGATCGCGCCCGATCCGGTGATCGCGGCCACGCGATTCCTCGCCGAGGAGGCCGATCTGTTCGAGGCCGTTCGCGTTGAGCATCTCCCTGACATCGCGGCCAACCCGAATCTCACGCTCGCCCTCGGGCACGGACTGGCGTACGCCTTCCTCGGCTTCAATCCGGCCGGTGCCGGTGGCATGCCGCACCCGCTATTCGCCGATCGTGCGCTGCGTCGCGCGCTCTCGATGGCGATGGACCGGGAGAGGATGGTGCGCAACGTGTTCGACTCACTTGGCGTGGTGCCGCGCGGTCCGTATACGCGGGCTACGCGAGGAGCGGACAGCACGCTGGCCCAACTTCCCTACGACCTGGATGCCGCGCGCCGCGCCCTCGATTCGCTGGGCTGGCACGACACCGACGGCGACGGAATCCGCGAGAAGGGCGGACAGCGTCTCGCCTTTACCACGATGGTACCGACGTCGAGCGCGCCGCGCATGCGCATGGCCGTGCTCGCCCAGGAGCAGTTCAAGGCGGTCGGCGCGGCGATGAGCGTCGAGCCCCTCGAGATCAACGCCTTCATCGAACGGGCGCGCTCCGGCCGCTTCGACGCCTATATCAATGCGTGGAACCCCGACGCCAGCCCGGGCGGTCTGCAGCAGACCTGGCGGACCGACGGGCAGATGAACTGGAGCCACTATTCCAACCCGACGTTCGATGTCGCGGTGGACTCGATGCTCGCGGCCGGCTCCGCGGCGCAACGCAGCGTCTTTCTTCGTCAGGCATATCAGACGATCGTCGATGACGCCGCGGCCGTCTGGCTCTATGAGCCCGTGACCGCGATCGGCATCCATGCCCGCGTGGTGCACGGCCCGCTGCGCCCCGACGGTTGGTGGCGCGACATCGCCAACTGGCGCATACCCGCCGATCGGCGGATCAGGCGCGACGCTATCGTCAACGCGCAGTGACAGACGCCGCACGCGAACGGCACCCGCGCGTCGTCTCCGCTCGCGGTCGGAGCGGGCGCCCGCTCCGACCGCGGTGATCACGTTCGTCGTGCGGCGGCTGGTGCTCGCGGTGCTCGTCGTGGTCGCCGCGACCACGCTCGCGTTCGCCGTGCTGCGGCTGGCCCCGGGTGATCCGTTCACGGCCACCGTCGAACAGGTCGGGGGGTCGGATGCCGCGCGCGCGACCCTCCGCGCCCGCTACGGACTCGACCAGCCGATCGCGACGCAGTATCTGACGTATCTCGCCCTCGTCGCGCGCGGCGACCTCGGCCCGTCCGCGGTGGAGCCGCGGACGGCCGCCCGGATCATCCGCGACGCGCTGCCGAACACGCTCCTCCTGATGGGCACGTCGATCGCGCTCGCGTTCATCGGCGGCGTCGTGATCGGGGCGTGGCAGGCGTCAGGCGCCGGCCGCGTCGGCGACCGCCTGACGAGCCGCCTTGGTCTCGTGCTCTACTCGGTGCCCGAGTTCTGGCTCGCGCTGGTGGCGTTGCTCATCTTCGCCTATCACTTGCGCTGGTTTCCGTTAGGCGGCGTTGCCTCGCCGCTGGCCTGGATGCTCCCACCCGGCGCACAGCTGCTCGACCGCCTGCATCACCTGGCGCTGCCCGCGCTGGTGCTCGCCGCCGTCAATGCCGCCGTCGTCGCGCGCTTTCAGCGTGAGGCACTGATCGACGTCCTGCCCGAGCCGTGGCTGCGTGCGGCGCGCGCGCGCGGCCTCTCGGAGCGCCGCACGATCGGCCGACACGCGTTGCGCGCGGCGCTCCCCCCCATCGCCACCCTGTTCGGCCTCGCCTTCCCGGCGCTCCTCGGCGGCACGGTGCTGGTCGAGCGCGTGTTCGCCTGGCCGGGGATGGGCTACGTGACGATCAACGCGATCGCCCAGCGTGACTACTTCGTCGTCACGGCCGCGGTGATCGTCGGCGCGATCATGACCGCTGTCGGCAGCCTGATCGCCGATCTGCTCCACGCGGCGCTCGACCCGCGGGTCCGCGTCGCGTGAGGCGCCCATCGCCTCACTGGCTGAATGACGCTCGCACGATGGGCGCGCCCGCCGCGCTGCTGGCCGTGCTGCTGCTCGTCGCGCTGCTTGCACCGCTGCTGGCGCCATACGACCCGGTGCTACACATCGACAGCGTCGGCTTGAGTCACTCACCGCCGTCGGCGGCCCATCCCTTCGGGACGGACGTCTATGGCCGCGACGTGTTGAGCCGCGTCCTGCACGGTGCACGGGTCTCGTTGCTCGTCGGTGCGACGGCGGCGCTGGTCGCGGTCTCGCTCGGCACACTCGTCGGCGTGACGGCCGGCTATCGTGGCGGCACGGTCGATTCGATCTTGATGCGGCTCGTCGACGTGGGGCTCGCGCTGCCGCGACTTCTCGTCCTGATCGCCGTGCTCGCGCTCTGGGGCGCACCGTCGGTGTGGCAGCTCGCGCTGCTCGTGGGCGCCACGGGATGGCTCGCCATGAGCCGCATCGTGCGCGCGGAGACCCGGGCGTTGCGCGATCGCGACTACATCAGCGCCGCGCGCGCCCTTGGCGCCTCGCCGGCGCGCGTCCTCGTGCGGCATCTGGGCCCCGGCCTCGCCGCGCCGCTGCTCGTCGCCACCGTTCTGTTCACTGGCCAGGCCGTCGTGCTCGAGGCCAGCCTGTCGTATCTCGGCCTCGGCGTGCGGCCGCCCGAGGCCAGTTGGGGGAATGTCATCCAGGAGGGCGCGCCGTTCATCGGGACCGCGTGGTGGGTGGCGCTCTTTCCGGGGCTCGCCGTCGTCCTCGCGGTGGCTACCGTCAACAGCGCCGGCGAGGCGTTGCGGGCCCAGCTGAGCGGACGGGGCCGCTGGACGCCGCCGGTGCTTGACTTAGCTTCACCCGATGGCGTTCCACCCGCCGGACGCCCGGTGCCCGCGATACCCGTCGCCTGACGCTGCCCACCGATCCGGGCGACACCGCCGGCGATATCCCCAGCGCTTCCGCATGAGCGAGCCCCTCCTCTCCGTTCGCGACCTCCGGACCCACTTCCACACCCCGAGCGGTCTTGCTCGCGCGGTGGATGGCGTGTCGTTCGACGTGGCGCGCGGCGAGACGTTGGGCCTCGTCGGCGAGAGCGGGTGCGGCAAGAGCATCACCGGCTTCTCGATCCTTGGCCTGATTCCTCCCCCGGGCCGCATCGAGCGCGGGAGCCAGGTGCGCTTCGAGGGGCGCGACCTCATCGGGTTGGCCGATCGCGAGTTGCGGGCGATCCGCGGCGACCGGATCAGCATGATCTTCCAGGAGCCGATGAGCGCCCTCAACCCGGTGTTCACCGTCGGCGATCAGATCGCCGAGGTGGTGCGGGTGCATCGCAAGACCACGCGCAAGGCGGCCTGGGCGCGCGCGGTGGAGATGCTCACGCTGGTCGGCATTCCGTCACCGGGAGAACGGGCGTCGCAGTACCCGCATCAGCTGTCGGGTGGCATGCGGCAGCGCGTGCTCATCGCCATGGCGCTCGCGCTCGACCCCGCACTGGTGATCGCCGACGAGCCCACGACGGCGCTCGACGTCACGATTCAGGCGCAGATCCTCGAGCTGCTGCAGTCGCTCCAGAGCCGCCTCGGGACGGCGATCCTGATGATCACGCACGATCTCGGGGTGATCGCCGAAACAGCCTCACGCGTCGTGGTCATGTACGCTGGGCAGGTCGTCGAGGAGTCGCCGGTGCGGCCGCTGTTCGCGGCACCCGCGCACCCCTACACTGAGGGGTTGCTGCGGGCGATGCCGCGCCTCGGTGGTGCCGGCGGCCGTCTCGCGACAATCCCCGGCACGGTGCCCGCGCCGACGGCCTGGCCCGACGGGTGTCGCTTCCGCGCTCGCTGCCCGTACGCCTGGGAACGGTGCGCGCGGGAAATGCCGCCGCTCTACCCGGTCGCCGACGGTCGTTCGGCTCGCTGCCATCTGGTCGACGAGCCGGCGCGGCGCACGCTGCCGATGCTGGCCGGGGCGCCGGCGCCTGGTGAAGGCGACCACTCGGCCGGGGGGGCGCGATGACCCGGGACAACCGGTCGATGGGGGATGGTGCGCGGGGGGCCCCCCCCCAACAACACGATACCCCCACCGGCGCCGAACCGCATCACCACGCTGCCGCCACCGTTCCGCCGCCGCCGCCGCCGCTGCTCGCCGTTCGCGATCTCGTCAAGCACTTCCCCATTCGCGGCGGCTTCTTCGGCCGCGCGCAGGGTGCCGTCCGTGCCGTCGACGGGATCTCCTTCGACGTCGCCCGCGGCGAGACGCTCGGCGTCGTTGGCGAGTCCGGATGCGGCAAGACCACCGCGGGGCGGATGATCCTGCGTCTCATCGAGCCCACGTCCGGTTCCGTCCACTTCGACGGGGTCGACGTGCTCGCCCTCGGCGCGGGCCCACTGCGGCGACTCCGGCGGAAGATGCAGATCGTCTTTCAGGACCCGTTCTCCTCGCTCAACCCCCGCATGACCGTGGGCGCCGCGATTCGCGAGGGGCTCGTGGTCCACAAGCTCGCCGAAGGGGCAGCCGCCGATGCGCGCGTCCGCGCGTTGCTCGACGAGGTCGGCCTGCAGCCCGACTACATGAACCGCTATCCGCACGAGTTCTCGGGTGGGCAGCGGCAGCGAATCGGGATCGCGCGGGCGCTCAGCGTCGAGCCGACGTTCATCGTCTGCGACGAGCCCGTGTCCGCGCTCGACGTATCGGTCCAGGCGCAGGTGATCAACCTGCTCAGCGACCTGCAGCGCGACCGTGGTCTTACCTATCTGTTCATTGCCCACGACCTCTCGGTGGTCGAGCACGTGGCCGATCGCGTGGCGGTGATGTATCTCGGGCACATCGTGGAGCTGGCCGCGTCGACCGATCTCTACCGCGAGCCGCTGATGCCCTACACGCAGGCGCTGCTCTCAGCCGTGCCCGTGCCCGATCCAACCGTGCGCAAGACACGCATCGTGCTGGAGGGTGACGTCCCGTCGCCGGCGAATCCGCCGCCGGGGTGCGTCTTCCACCCTCGCTGCCCGCATCCGGCGCGCGATGCAGCGTGCGCGGCGATCGTCCCGCCGCTCGAGGAGAAGGCGCCCGGTCACTGGGCCGCCTGCATCAAGCAACTCCCCACGATGATCTCGTGGGAGCAGCAGCGCACGGCGGGCGGCACGCGCCAGCCGGAACGCCACCTCCCCATCGCCGCCCCGTCTGCCTGACGATCGACGTCCGACGTTCCACGCCTGACGTGCCGGCCCGTGTGACCGGCACCCTCTTCCCTCCTCTCCTTTCACTCGTGTCCTTACAAGACAGCGACCCCAACGACACCCGGGCCAAGGTCCTTGGCGTTGCGACCGACAGTCCGCCGCCGGTCTCGGGCGACGGCCAGTTCTTCGGTCACCCCCGCGGCCTGGCGACGCTCTTCTTCACCGAGATGTGGGAGCGGTTCTCCTACTACGGACTGCGCCCGCTGCTGGTGCTGTTCATGTCGGCGGCGCTGTTCGAGGGCGGCTTCGGCTTCGACACCGGCCAGGCGTCGGCGATCGTCGGCATCTATGGCGCCTCGGTCTACCTCGCATCGCTGCCCGGCGGCTGGATCGCCGACCGACTGCTCGGCCTCCGCCGCGCGATCTTCTACGGCGCGCTCCTGATCTCGCTCGGCCACATCGCGATCGGCTTCTCCGCATTCGCTTCGGGACGGTTGCCGTTCTTCCTCGGCCTGATCCTGATCGTCCTCGGAACCGGGCTACTCAAGCCGAACATCTCGGCGATCGTCGGTGATCTGTACCCGGAAGGCGGCGCGCGACGGGACGCCGGGTTCTCGATCTTCTACATGGGCATCAACATCGGCGCCTTCCTCGGGCAGCTCGTCACCGGCATCCTTGGCGAGCAGGTCGGATGGCACTGGGGCTTCGGCGCCGCCGGTGTCGGCATGTTGATCGGTCTCGCGACCTTCACCTTCTACTCGCGCACCACGCTCGGCACGCTCGGCCTGGCGCCGTCGCGTCACCCGGATGCCGCCGTCCAGTCCCGTCAGGAGCGCACGGTCAAGCTCGCGACCGGCATCGGCCTCGGACTGCTCGTCGTCGTCGTGATCCTGGCGGCGACCGGGGCGATCACCATCAACCCGCAGGCCGTCGGCCGGTACATGACGGGGCTGATGATCGCCATGGCGGTCGGATTCTTCGCCTATGTCTTCGCCGCCGGCGGACTGTCGCGCGACGAGAAGAAGCGCGTGGCCGTGATCTTCGTGCTGTTCATCTTCGCCGCCATCTTCTGGTCGGCGTTCGAACAGGCGCCGACCTCGCTTAATCTGTTCGCGCGCGACTTCACGGACCGGCAGCTCGGCGGTTTCGAGCTGCCGGCCACCTGGTTCCAGTCGGTCAACTCGGCCTTCATCATTCTGCTCGCCCCGCTGTTCGCGGCGATGTGGACCGGGCTCGGCCGTCGTGGCTACGACCCGTCGAGTCCGGCCAAGTTCGCCCTCGGCCTCGCCTTCGCCGGCGTCGGCTTCACAATCATGATCTTGGCCGCGAACAACGTCGTGAGCAGCGGCGGGTCGATGCTCGTGTCGCCCTGGTGGCTGGTGGGTAGCTACTTCTTCCAGACGGTGGGCGAGCTCTTCCTGAGCCCCGTCGGCCTCTCATCGATGACCAAGCTCTCCCCGCGCAAGTATGTCGGGCAGATGATGGGGATCTGGTTCCTTGCGTCGGCCGTCGGCAACCTGATTGGCGGACTCGTCGGCGGAAATGTCGATCCCGAGAACCTCGAGCAGATGCCGCGACTCTTCACCCTCACGACGGCTTCGCTCGTCGGGTCGGCGATCGTGCTGGCGCTGCTGGCGATTCCGATCAAGCGGATGATGGTGGGCGTCAGAGACGCCTGACACAGCACGCGTCACGCTCGGACGCATACGAAGAAGCCCCGCATTGCCGTCGTCGGCGATGCGGGGCTTCTTCACGCGGAGGCGCTACTCACCGCGCAGCGCGGTCACGGGGTCGACGCGGGCCGCCCGGCGCGCTGGCACCAGCGTCGCGAGCATCGCGACGACGAGGAGAACACCCGGCACCACCGTGAAGGTCAGCGGATCGGTGGTGCTTACGCCAAACAGCAACGAGCCGAGCACGCGGCTGGCGGCGAACGCGGCGACCAGCCCGATCGCGATCCCCGCGAGAGTGAGCGCGGCTCCCTGGCGAAGCACCAACCGCAGCACGTCGCCAGCATGCGCCCCGAGGGCCATCCGCAGGCCGATCTCACGTGTTCGCTGCGTCACGTCGTAGGCCGTCACGCCATACAAGCCAATCGCGCCGAGGAGCAGGGCGACCATCGCGA
>JBBQHX010000174.1:0-7969 GCA_038324385.1 Gemmatimonadales bacterium
CCCGATACGGCGGCGCCGCGCGTCGACGATGCGGTGGCCGCCGTCCCGGACGGAGCGTTCCCGATCGCGCTCGCCCACAACCCGGCGCTCTGGCCCTCGCTCGCCAATCATGACGTGCGCCTCACGCTGAGCGGGCACACGCATTGGGGGCAGTTCGCCATCCCGCGGCTGGGCTGGTCGCTGGCGGGAGTCTTCCTCGAGCACGCGATGGGCGCGTACCGGTCGGGCGACTCGCTGCTGTACATCCACCCGGGCACGGGCTGCTGGGGGATTCCCTTCCGGCTTGGCGCGCGCCCGGAGGTCGCCGTGGTCGAGCTGCGCCGCGGTCCCACGGGAATCACGCGGACGGTCGCGTGAGGGGCGTGCGGCCAGGCGGGCCACGCGATGCCTGACGCGACGGCGATCGTCGACTTCGAAGGGATGGGGCGGCTGCGGTTCGGACGTCCGGCGGCGATCGTCGAGGCGACGCGAATCACCGAGGTGCGCGACGCGCTCGCGCGCGTCGAGCAATGGACACGCGACGGCGGGTGGGCGGTCGGGTTCGTGTCGTACGAGGCGGCGCCCGCGTTCGACCCGGCGCTTGTCGTGCAGACAGCGTCCACCCTTCCGCTGCTCTGGTTTGCCCTGGTCGAGGCGCCTGAGGCGGATGAGCCGCCGACGGTGCTCCCGCCTGACGTCGATCCGCCAGCCGTGTGGACCCCCGACGTGGGACGCGACGCGCACGCCGATGCCGTGCGGGCGATCCGGCGGGCGATCGGTCGGGGCGACGTGTACCAGGTGAACCATACCCTGCGGCTGCATTCCCGGTGGCGCGGCGACACGCGCGCCCTGTACGAGACGCTTCGAGCCGCCCACCGGCCGCGCTTCGGCTGCTGGCTGCGGACGGGGCGGCACACGGTCGTCTCGCTCAGCCCCGAGCTATTCATCGCGCGCGACGGCGACCGCCTGACGACGCGCCCCATGAAAGGCACCGCGCCGCGCGGCCGCTTCCCGGAGGAGGACGAGGCCCGCCGGACCGCGTTGCTGGCCAGCGAGAAGGAGCGCGCCGAGAACGTGATGATCGTCGACCTGCTGCGGAACGATCTCGGTCGCATCGCGATTCCGGGGACGGTCGAAGCGCCCGAACTGTTCGCTGTCGAGCGTTATCCGAGCGTGTGGCAGTTGACCTCGACCGTGCAAGGGACGCTGCGGCCGGGTATCACGCTGGTCGACACGTTCGCGGCCCTTTTTCCGTGCGGTTCCGTGACTGGTGCGCCCAAGGTCGCTGCGATGCGTGGGATCGCCGCGCTGGAGGTTTCGCCACGCGGGCTGTACTGCGGGGCGATCGGCGTCGTGCGGCCGGGTGGTGACTGGATGTTCAGCGTCGCCATCCGCACCCTCGTCTCGGACGACGCGACGGGAGAGATCAGCTACGGCGTGGGTGGCGGGATTACCTGGGATTCGTCGCCGGACGACGAGTACGAGGAGCTGTTGACGAAGGGTGGGGCACTGGGTGTCCGTCGCGCCACCGCCCTGATCGAGACGCTGCGCCTGACGGAGGGAGTCTACCCACTGGCGGTGCGGCACCTCGCACGCCTGACGCGATCGGCCGCGCACCTCGGTCTTGAGATCGATGTTGACGCGGCAGCCCGCGCGCTACGCGCCCACGCGGCCGAGCATCCAGGCGGGACGTGGCGGGTGCGGATGGTCGCAGGGGAACATGTAGCTCCGGCGGTCACGAGCACGCCGCTTGCCACCGATCCACTCGTGTGGCGGTTCGCCCTGGCGCGCACGCCGGTGGACGAACGCGACGTGCTGCTCTTTCACAAGACGACCAGTCGCGACGTGTATGATCGGCATGCGGCCGAACATCCGAACGCGGACGACGTGCTGCTCTGGAACCGCGCGGGCGAGCTGACCGAGTTCACGCGCGGCAACCTCGTGCTCGAGCTGGATGGTGAGCGGTTGACGCCGCCCGTCGGCTGCGGGCTGCTGGCCGGTGTGCGGCGGGAGCTGCTGCTGGAGCAGGGCGAAATTCGCGAACGCGTGCTCATGCGGGCGGATCTCGCGCGGGCGACGCGGGTCTGGCTGGTGAACGCGGTGCGCGGGTGGGTGAGCATGCGGAGCCCGTCAAACGTGTAGCGGGGCGGACGAGGCAGACGCGATCGTCAGGCGACACGAAAGCTGACGATCGGTGGGGTTGCGCGGTGGTACGGCGTGTGGCACACTCTGATCGGTGCTGCCGAAGCGGCACCGCGCCCCTGGTGAACCCCGCTCCCGGCCCGCTCGCATGCGAAACGTTGTCGTGCTGGTAGCGTCCCCGGACGATCACAGCGGGGACCAGATCCGTATAGGGCCATGGTGAGCGGCCCGTGGCGCGTCGGTCGGCCGGATTTGCGCCGCGCGGTGATGCGTTCTTGGTGCGGCCGGACCCGAACGGGTCCGCCGAACGCGATAGGATGGATTGTTACCGGGTTCTCATGATGAATGATGGGAACGGTCACTTCCGAAACACTCTTACTACCACTCGCTATGCGAACACGACTTCTTCGCACGGTAGCACTGGCGGCGTTCGGTGTTGGACCTTTGGGTTGCGATGCGTCCGGTGGGCGAGGTAGCAATC
Source organism: Gemmatimonadales bacterium (assembly GCA_038324385.1). Classification (GTDB taxonomy): domain Bacteria; phylum Gemmatimonadota; class Gemmatimonadetes; order Gemmatimonadales; family Gemmatimonadaceae; genus JBBQHX01. The sequence continues at coordinate 2,603 of JBBQHX010000174.1, forward strand.
CGGCGGTGGCGGTCAACGATTCCGGCGCACGTATCACGGTGATTCGGGACACCGTTCAGCGCTGCGCCGCGTGCACTATTGAGCTTCGGCACGTTGCGACTCTTGGTTCCGCGAGCGACTCCGTCCTGTTGGAACGAACTCCAATCCTGGCTCGTGACAGCCGTGGCCGCACCTTCGCTACTGTTGTGGATGCAGGATTCCAGCCGATCATTGTGTACTCTCCCGACGGGAGGGTTGAGAGAACCATCGGGCGTGAGGGCAAGGGACCCGGCGAGTATACGAGGGTGGAAGCCCTTGCCATGATGCCGGGCGACTCAGTCGTGCTTGCTCACAGTACTGTCGGCCTGACGGTCTACTCCCCCGATGGCCAGTACGTGCGTGGCGGGCAGCTGTTCGCGCGTCCTGATCACATCGTACCCATCGCTGACGGACGCTTTGTGGTCAACGCGACGGTTCGCACAGAGCAAAGCGTTGGTCTTCCATTTCATTATGTCGATGAAGGCGGCGCTCTCGTCCGAAGCTTTGGGACCGAGAATATTTTCCCTCAGGAAGGACCACCATTCCGCGCGATGGCGCCCTTCCTGTCAGCGGGGCTACTCTGGATCTCAGAGCAGCGGCAGTACCGGCTGGAACTGGTCGACTCCGTAGGCACCGTGTCACGAGTCATCGCGGTGGAGACTCCGTGGTGGCCGACCTTCGTTTCGCCTGAAGCAGTGCAGGCGTTTGAAGATTCAACGCGACCGCCGGACCGGTTTGTGTACGATCCAACGAGTCGCCCCAACCGCCTTCCATACCGACCAACATTCAAGATCGCGAGCATCCTCCCGGACTCGAGTGGCCGCCTGTGGGTTGCGTACCATGTTCACGTGAGCGACTGGGAGACACTCGATGTGGGGTATGACGGATCAACGAGCGAGCGACGGCTCGCTGATGACATGAAGGGGCGAATGTATCAGACCGTCGTTGACGCCGTGGATCCTGAATCGGGTATGCTCCTCGCGAGGCGCGTAATACCCGGCTACGGGTGGATGGCCAACGACGGAGCGTTCGTTCACATTCGGTATGGTGAGGACGGTGTCATCTCCATTGATGTCTCGTCGGTGCGGCTTCGCGGACGGTAGGATGGGTGTGACTCGGACCGTCGGGGGTCCGCGCAACGCATACACGCTGCGCGGGTCGACGCGTACTGAATCGCGCTGGGGTTCCAGAGAGGCGGAAGCGACATCGATCGAGGTGCGGCAGCTCGCATTCCCTCGAGAGCCCCGTCACGGGACGCTCGGCCACACATCGATCCGCGCGCACTGGCGAGCGCGGGCGCGCGGGCGCATCCTTTGGTATGCCCGTCACGCCGTACACCGCGCCGCCGACGGCGCCCGCATCCGCAGGAGTCTCCCATGAATGTCCGACCCATGCTCGCGCCCGCGTTGGCGGCGCTCCTCCTGCTCGCGACCGCGGGCACCCCGCTGTTCGCGCAGGAGGAAGAACCGCCGCGTGTGACCACGCCGCCGCCCGCGGACCCGCCGGCCCTCGCCGCGCTCAAGCAGGCCGCCGCCGCCGACGTCCAGGCCCGCGCCAAGCAGACGCAGGAGATGGTCGACATGATCTTCAGCTTCGGTGAGTTGGGCTATCAGGAGGTCGAAACCTCACGCTATCTCACCGCCCTGCTGAAGAAGGAAGGGTTCACGGTCAAGACCGGCATCTCCGGCATGCCGACGGCGTGGGTCGCGACCTGGGGGTCTGGCAGCCCGGTGATCGCCCTCGGCTCCGACATCGACGGGATCCCGCAGGCCTCGCAGAAGCCGGGCGTCGCCTACCGTGCGCCGATCGTGCAGGGCGCGCCAGGGCACGGCGAGGGCCACAACAGCGGACAGGCGGTGAACATCACCGCCGCGCTCGCCGTGAAACGGATCATGGAGCGCGACAAGCTTCCGGGCACGATCATGATCTGGCCCGGCACCGCCGAGGAGCTCGTCGGCGCGAAGGCGTACTTCGTTCGTGACGGCCTGTTCGAGAATGTCGACGTGGTGCTCTTCTCGCACGTCTCGAACAACCTCAGCGTCGGCTGGGGCTCGCAGGCCGGCAACGGACTGGTGAGCGTCGAGTACTCGTTCAAGGGGCAGGCGGCGCACGGCGCCGGCGCTCCGTGGCGCGGCCGCTCCGCGCTCGACGCGGTCGAGCTGATGAACGTCGGCTGGAACTTCCGTCGCGAGCATCTGCGCTACCAGCAGCGCTCGCACTACGTGATCACCGACGGCGGCGACCAGCCGAACGTGGTGCCGAGCTCGGCCAGCGTCTGGTACTACTTCCGCGAAACGGACTATCCGGGGATCATGAATCTCTGGGCGATCGGCGACAGCATCGCCGCCGGCGCGGCGATGATGACCGGCACGGAGCTGTTGCCGCCCCGCGTGATGGGCACGGCGTGGCCGCAGCACTTCAACAAGCCGGTCGCCGAGGCGATGCAGGCCAACATCGAGCGCGTCGGACTGCCGGAGTGGAGCGAGGCCGACCAGACGCTTGCGCGCGCGACGCAGGAGGTTGCCGGCTCGCGGCCGCGCGGACTCGCGCGCTTCATCTCGCCGATGCCGCAGCCGACGCCCGAGTCGGACAAGCGCGGTGGCGGCTCGGACGACATCGGCGACGTGTCGTGGGTGGTGCCGACGGTGACGCTCCGCTTCCCGTCGAACATCCCCGGATTGCCCGGCCACTCGTGGATGGACGCGATCGCGATGGCGACGCCGATCGCCCACAAGGGCGCGACCGCGGGTGCGAAGGTGCTGGCGATGACGATGCTCGACCTCTACACCAGCACCGCGCTACGTCAGGACGCGAAGCGCTACTTCGCCGAGGTGCAGACCAAGGATACGAAGTACACGCCGATCCTCCGTCCGCAGGACAAGCCGGTGACGACGCTCAATCAGGACATCATGGAGCGCTACCGTCCCGAGATGCGCAAGTTCTACTATGACCCGTCGAAGTTCGGGACGTACCTGGAGCAGTTAGGCATCACCTACCCGATGGTAACGGCTCCGGTGACGCCCGCGTCGGCGACCGGCGGCAACTGACCACCAGCCGCAATAGATGTGGAAACACAACGGGGGGCGCGATCATCGCGTCCCCCGTCGTGCGTCCGGACGTCGCCTGACGAGGCGCGCCGCGCCTCACGACTGCCCGAGCAGCGTCTCGAGGCCCGCGCGCCAGCCGCGCGTCGTCGGCACCTGCGCGCCGTTCTTGAGGATCACCACGAGGTCGCCGTGGAACCAGGGCTGGATCTCGCGGATCTGGTCGATGTTGACGATCGCCGAACGGCTGATGCGCACGAACAGGCCCGGGTCGAGAAGCTGCTCGACCGACTGCAGCGTCTCGCGCATCGTGTAGTGCCCCTTGCCAACGTGCACGCGGATCAGCTTTCCCGACGCCTCGATCCAGCACACGTCGCGCAGCGGCTGCAGCACGATCCGCTCGCCGACGCGGATCGCGAGGCGGTCGAGCGGCCGCGGGGCGGGGGCCGCGCTTGGGACGAGCGAGTCGAGCAGGGCGAGGATCTGGCGCGCATCAGGCGCGGGGGCGGCACGGGCACGTAGTTCGCGCACGCGCGCCATCGTCAGCGCCAGCCGCTCCTCGTCGAACGGCTTGAGCAGGTAGTCGATCGCGTTCACCTCGAAGGCGCGGACGGCGAAGTGGTCGTAGGCGGTCACGAACACCACCCAGGGGGTGTGCGCGTCGGTCTCCTCGTCGGCGGCCAGCGCGGCGATCACGTCGAAGCCGTCACGCTCTGGCATCTGGATGTCGAGGAAGAGGAGGTCGGGACGCTCCTCGCGCACCAGACGCACGGCGGCGTCGCCGTCGCCCGCCTCGCCGGCGATGGTCACGTCGGCGTGCTGTTCGGCGAGCATCGAGCGCAGCAACGCGCGCGCGAGCGGCTCGTCGTCGACGAGTGCGGCGCGCAGCGGGGCGGCGGCGTTCGGCACGGTGGACGTGGGAAGCGTCATGGCGATGCTCGGCTGGGTCTTCACGGCCGGGTAGTGTACGCGGGGATCTCCAGCACGACCTCAGCGCCGCCCTCGGCACGGGCACGTAGCTCGAACCGGTGATCGGCGCCATAGAGCTGCTCGAGCCGAGCGCGGGTGTTGCCGAGGCCGACGCCATCGCGTCGTTCAGCGTCAGGCGGAGGACCCGGCCCGTCGTCGCGGACCACGATGCGCAGTCGCTCGCCGTCGGCCGTGGCGCGTAGCTCGACCCGACCGGCCGCCGCCCGGCGCGCCGTGCCGTGCCGGATGGCGTTCTCGACCAGCGGCTGCAGCGCCAGTCGCGGTACCAGATGATCGAGCGCGTCCGCGTCAGGCGCGACGTCGATCGTCAGGCGGCCCTGGAAGCGCGTCCGCTGGATCTCGGCGTACTGTTCGAGAAAGCGGATCTCCTCGCGCAGCGAGACCTCCTGCGGTGCATCCGGCTCCAGGGCGATGCGCAACAACTCCGACAGCCGCGTCATCATCCGTCGCGCGGCGGGCACGTCCTGCCCCATCAGCCCGCTGATCGCGTGCAGGGTGTTGAAGAGGAAGTGCGGATGCAACTGCGCCCGAAGCGCGTCGAGCTGGGCGCCGGCGAGCAGTGCCTCGAGCCGCGCCGCCTGCAGCGATCGGTCGCGCGCCGCGTCGGCCCACGCCAGGGCGCGCTGCACGGCGACGAGAGCGAAGTAGACGACGAGGAACATCGCGAAGACGCGCTGCACCGAGAGCCCAACCAGCATCGCGAAGGTCATCCCCGGTGGGCGCGCCTGCAGTTCGAACAGTTCGCGCACGGCGGTCACCAGGATGAGGCTGATCGTCACCGCCACCAGTCCGGCGGCGAGGTGGATCAACAGGTGGCCGATCCACGGGCGCCGCTCCGGCGGGAACCGGTCGGCCAGATAAAAGACGGCCGGCGTCAGCAGCCACCACGAGTACCAGACCGGCAACTCGAGCGCGAACATCCGCCCCAGCGAGATCGGATACTCCGTATTCGCCAATGCGAGGTAGTTCTGCGTCGCGACGAACAGCGACAGCAGCGTGTAGCCGGCGAGGGCGAGGAGGGGTCGGGTCCAGGGCCGCCGCCTCGCGTGCGACGGCAGCGGCGTCACGAGCGGAGGGTGCATGCGCCAATCTACCTCCGATCAGCGCGGGCGCGGGCGGCGGCAGCGCCAGACGCGCGGCGGCGGGGACGAGTCGCACACGGTCCGCCGCGAGGAGGACGCGACTCGTCCCGCGCGCGCCACCACTGGCGTCGCCGGGCTGTTGCCCGCGGCCGTGCCGCTGCATCGTCTGCCGTCTGTCCCAGTCTTCTCCTTCCCGCGAGTCGAGTCGATGCCGACGTCCGGCCCGCTCCGCC
>JBBQHX010000175.1:0-7930 GCA_038324385.1 Gemmatimonadales bacterium
TGCCTGACGCGGGCGGCAGTCCGCCGATCCACCGCTCGACCAGCGGTCGGATCGAATCGGGGGTGAAGCTGCCAACGAGGGCGTAGGTGAAGCCGCCCGCGTTGGCGAACCGTTCACGGTAGACGCGTACCGCCGTCTCGAGATCGAGGTCGTCGAGGGTGGCCGCCGTGACTGGTTGCGCGCGCGGGTGGTTCGAGGCGAGCGTGGTCTGGAGCGTATCGGTGAACGCGCTTTCCGGCGTGCGGCTGCGGTTCTCGAAGTACGGGCGCACGCGGGCGAGCAGCGACTGGAAGGCGGCGCTGTCGGTGCGGGGCGCGGTGAGGTAGAGGTAGGCGAGCTGGAACATCGTCGCGAGGTCGCGCGGCGCGGCGGCGCCGCTCAATCCCTGGTCCAGCGTGCCGATGAGTGGCGATGCGGACGCGGCCGTGCCGGCGAGCGCCTTCTGCAACTGCGGCAGATCGAGCGTGCCCGCGCCCGCCAGCTCGACCACCGCGGTGGCGAGCGAGGCGGAGACGAACTCGTCGTCGGAGACGAGCGAGGTGCCGCCCGCCCCCCAGGCGCTGAACAGAATCTCGTCGTCCTTGAAGTCGGTCGGCTTGAGCAGCACGCGCGCGCCGTTGGACAACGTCCACTCCGTCACCCCGACCTCGGCGAACACCCGCTCCCCGACGATGCGTCCGGGGGTGGGCGGCGTGGGGACCAGCGGGCCGTCGGCCACGTCGTCGGCCCACGGCGTGACGTCCACGCGCTGCACGCGGTCAAACGCGGCAAGGAGCGCGCCCTCGTCAGGCAGGCGCACGTCGGCTCGCTCGGGGCCCGTCACCACCACGACGCGATTGTCGTCGCTCATCCAGCCCGCGGCGAGGCCATTGATCTCCTCGAGCGTGATGGTGGGCAGGAAGCGGCGGTACAGCGCGAGCTCGGCGGCCGCGTCAGGCTGCGGATCACCGTTCAGAAAGGCCTGCACGTAGCCCGCGGCGTACGCCCCCGAGTTGGACTTGTCGCGTTCGGCATAGCTCAACTCGGCGCTCCGCAGCACGTCGCGCGCGGCGCGATCGAGCTCGGTCGCGGTGAAGCCGTGCCGCACGACGCGGGCGGCCTCGACGAGAATGGCGTCGAGTCCGCGTTGCACGCCGCTATCGGCCACCCCGGCACCGAGCTGGTAGACGTCGGCGCCGCGAACCAACGTGCCATACGAGGCGCCCGCGCCGAGGAACGGAGCGTCCGCGCGCTGGCCGATCTCGCCAAACCGCGCGTTGAGCATCTGCGAATGCAATCCGCGCACGACGAAGCGGCGGAAGTCAGCCAGCGTGCGCGCGGAATCGGGCTCCTGCACGTACAGCACACTCACGGACGTCCCCGTCGCTTCCGGGTCGGTCGCGATGGCGAACCGCGTCCGCGCGCCCGACGGAACGTCAGCGATCGGTCGTGGACGAGGAGTCGCAGCGGCCGGGATGTCGGCGAACCGTTCGCGGATCATGGCTTCGAGCCGCGCCGGGTCGGCGTCGCCGACGGCGACCACGGCCATGAGGTCGGGACGGTACCAGTCGCGGTAGAAGCGGATCAGGTCGTCGCGCGTGAAGGCGTCGAGCGACTCGCGTGTGCCGATCGGGAGCCGCTCCGCGTACGGCGAGCCCTGGAAGATCACCGGAAATTGCCGGTCGCGCAGGCGTGAGGCAGCGCCCTGTCCGGACCGCCACTCCTCGATCACCACGGGCCGCTCGCGCTCGACCTCGGCCGAGTCGAAGGTCACCGCGTGGGCCCATTCGCTCAGGATGTCCATCCCACGCTCGAGTACCTCGGCGCTGTCGGTGGGGACGGTGAGCTCGTAGACGGTCTCGTCGAAGCTCGTGTAGGCGTTGAGATCGGCGCCGAACCGCGTTCCCACCGATTCGAGGTACCGAACGATCTCCTGCTTCGCGAAGCGCCGCGTGCCGTTGAACGCCATGTGCTCAACGACGTGCGCGAGCCCGCGCTGGCGCTCGTCCTCCAGCACCGAGCCGGCGTTCACGACGAGGCGCAACTCGACGCGATCGGCCGGGCGCGCGTTGCCGCGCACGTAGAATCGCAGCCCGTTGGGGAGCGTACCCTGGCGCACGGCCGGATCGAACGGGATCGGCGACCCGAGTTCGGCGCGGGCGATTGCCCCGGTGTCCGACTCGACGGCCACCACCTGCGCGCCGAGCGGCCGCGGCGCCGTGTGCACGACGGCCGCGCCGAGGAGGAGGCTGGCGAGGAGCACGCCGCCGCGCCGGCGGGCGCGAGCGGGCAGGGAGGGGTAGGCGATGGGGCACTGACGATCGGAGGGCATCACGGGCGGGTTCGAGAATCTTCCAAGGAGCAGGCAGGGCGGACGGACACGAGGCTCCGGAGCGCGCCGGAGTCAGGCATCGAGCGGGGTGACGGACACGTCGGCCGTGCCATCGCGGTGGTAGCGAACGCGGACGAGCCATGGCTGGCAGCAGACCTGGCAGTCCTCGACGTACTCCTGCCGATCGCCGCTCCCCGGGTCGAGACCGATCTCGACCGGCTCGCCGCAGTGGGGGCAGTGGACCCTCTCACCGATGTCCGCCGTGCCGTCGCCAAGCGGGAATGGGTCGTCGTCGTCCTCGTCGAATATGCCGGCGGGCATGTCGTCAGGCAATCGCATCGGGCATACCCAGTGGAACGTGGCGGCGGCTCCCGGTCGTTAAAAAGCCGAGCGCGACCGGTGGCAGAAGGAACAAACGTATCCGGCTCATACCCGCACGGTCGGGTGAGGTTGCGCGCCGCTCGCCGTTCCACATGTCGCGCGCGACGTTCCGCGTGCTGGAGGTTGCAGCGCATGTTCCCATCGTCACTGGTGGTCGTGGTCGCCGGTCTGTTGCTCGTCGCCATTGCCCTCGGCGCCTACGTCTGGGCGTGGCGGCGCGGCCAGTTCTCCTCGCTGGATGCGCAATCGCGCGTGATTCTCGATGAGCGCGACGTGCGGCTGTCGCGCCCGTGGGAAACGCCTGATCAGCGCGCGGACCGCGTGGCCGCGTTCGGGCGGCCCGTCGCGCCGACGCCGAGCGAGTGGGGAGGCGCCTGATGCCGGGAGCCACGATTCCACCCGGCGACGGCGGCGGTGCAGCCACGCTGCCCCCGCGGGAGGACGTCGACATCCGGCTGCGTGCCGACGAGTCCAGTCGGGTGCCGGCGATGTTCTGCTTCATCACCGCGCTTGGCTGGCTGCTCATCGGGTCGCTGCTCGGCGAGATCGCGAGCGTGAAGATGCACATGCCCGATCTGTGGACCAACGCGGGGTGGCTGACGTTCGGCCGCGTCAGGCCGGCCCACCTCAACACGATGATCTACGGTTGGGCCTCGCTGGCGATGATCGGTGTCTCGCTCTGGCTGCTCCCGCGGCTCGTGCACACCGCCCTCCGCCTCCCGTGGTTGGCACTGCTCGGCGGGGCGCTCTGGAATCTCGGGATGGTGATCGGATTCGTCAGCATCCTCGCCGGCTACCACGACGGGATCGAATGGCTGGAGATGCCGCGGTATCTGGCCGATCCGCTGTTCGTGATCGGGGGCGGGATGATCGGCATCTCGCTCCTCGTGACGCTCGCCGCGCGTGAGGTGAAGCATCTCTACGTGAGCGTCTGGTACGTGATGGCCAGCTACGTCTGGTTTCCGATCATCTTCCTGATTGGCAACTGGCCGACGTTCACCGGCGTCGAGAGCGCGGCTGCCAACTGGTTCTATGCGCACAACGCGCTCGGACTCTGGCTGACCGCCATCTGTCTCGGCGCGATCTACTACTTCATTCCCAAGGTGCTCGGCCGGCCGATCTACAGCTATCAGCTCTCGCTGCTCGGCTTCTGGACGCTCGCCTTCTTCTATTCGCTGAATGGGATGCACCACCTGGTGGGCGGCCCGCTGCCCACGTGGATGATCACCACCAGCATCGTCGCCAGCGCCCTGATGATCATCCCCGTACTGGCCGTCGCGGTGAATCATCACATGACGATGGTCGGCCGGTTCCGCGCGCTGCGCTACAGTCCGACGTTGCGGTTCATCGTCTTTGGCGCGGTGGCGTATACCGCCGTGTCGCTGCAGGGAATGTTCACCGCGCTGCGCGAGGTGAATCGCATCACGCACTTCACCCACTGGACGATCGCGCACGCGCACGTGGGCGTGTACGGCTTCGTCACCTTCGTGATGTTCGGCTCGATGTATTACATCTTTCCACGCGTGCTGCGGCGCGAGTGGCCGAGTGCGTCGTTGATCCGGTGGCACTTCTGGCTCGTCGCGATCGGGCTCGGGATGTATGTCATTCCGCTGACCGTCTTCGGCGTGTTGCAGGGGCTCGCGCTTCTCGATCCCGCGGTCCCGTTCAGCGAGTCGGTTACGCGATCGCTGCCAGGTCTCTGGGCGCGATCGGTGGCCGGGGTAATTCTCTCGACAGGGCACATCGTCTTCGTCTATCACTGCTGGTGGATGGTCCGCGGCGCGCGCGCCGAACGCCGCATTCCGCAGTTCCATGAGGCGCGGCCGGTGCTGTACGAGCCGCCCGACGACAGCATCACGCCGGTGGCCGCGTCGCGGCGAGCGTCCGTATGATCCGCACCTGGCTGCTCATGCTGGGTGCGCTGGCGACCGTCGGGTTCGCGACGATCGTGCTCATCGTGCTGCCCCAGATCGTCGTCTTCGACGTGCAGGCGCCGGACCAGCTACCGCGCTACACGACGACGCAACTGGCGGGGCAGGACGTCTACCGCCGAGAGGGGTGCGTCTACTGCCACAGTCAGCAGGTGCGCGATCCGGCGTTCACCACCGACGTCGAACGCGGCTGGGGGTCTCGCGCGACGGTCCCGGGCGACTACGTCTATGACACGCCGCACCTGCTGGGCACGATGCGCACCGGTCCGGATCTAATCAACGTCGGGCAGCGGTTGCCCGACCCCGACTGGCACCTGGTGCATTTCTACCAGCCGCGGGCGCTCAACGCCTGGTCGATCATGCCGTCGTACCGCTTTCTCTTCCGGGAGAAGGACCCCGAGGATCTGCTGCCGAACGACCGCGTGGTGCGCGTGCCGCCACAGTGGGTGCCTGAGGGGAAGGTCGTCGTCGCGACACCAGAGGTGCTCGCGCTCACCGACTACGTGATCTCGCTGCGTCGCCAGTACCCGGTCCCGTTGATCGCGGGCGCGGTTTGCCGATCGCCGTGGGACTCGGACGGCCGGTCCATCGCCACCATGCCCTGACGCCATGCCGCTGCCTGACGACGAGCGTCCCGTGCCCGACCGATCCACCTTCGAGCCTGACGTCGAGGTCATTCACCGGACCTTGCTGCGGGAGCAGGTGGACCCCGAGGAGGGGCGCGAGCCCGCGCCCTGGTTCGTGCTGGCGGCGATTCTCATCGGCCTCTTCTGGGGCGGATGGTATCTCGGGCGCTACGGGGGCAGCTTCGGGCCGGAGACGCACGTCGCGTTCGCACGCGGCGCCGCCGGGGGCGCGGCCGCGGCGCCTGACGACGGGGAGGTCGACATGCTCGCGCTGGGTGCACGCGCGTACTCGGCCAACTGTCAGGCCTGTCATCAGTCCGACGGACGCGGCGTGCCGGGCAACTTCCCGCCGATCGTCGGCAGTGAATGGGTGACGGGGGCGCCGGAGACCGTCGTCCGCATCCTGCTGCACGGCCTCATCGGGCCGATCGAGGTGTCGGGGGCGACGTACAACGGGAACATGCCCGCGTGGCGCGACGCGCTGACGGATCGGCAGATCGCCGCACTCTCGACCTACATCCGGCAGTGGGACGCCAACGAGGCCTCCCCGGTCGAGACCGCGGCCGTGGAAGCGTTGCGGGAGCAGCATGCCAGTCGCAGCGCGCAGTGGACGGCGGACGAGTTGCGCGCCGCCGAAGCAGAGGAACCCGCCGCGCCGGCAGCACCCGTCCTGACCAGCCCCCGCTCCCCGCGAGGTGGTGCATGAGTGACGTCAGCACGCCCCCGGCGCGCGCGCCGCGCTTCCTCGTCTCTTCCCTCTTCGATTCCGCGACGACGGTCGACGAGGCGCTGGCGCGGCTGTACGAGGCCGGGGTGCCTCGCGACCTGATCGAGGTGGTCGTGGGGCCGGAGGCGGCGCGGCGTCACTACGGCGGGAAGGCGGCGGTGCGGAAGCATGAAGCGTTTCGCTTCGCCGGGATCGGTGGCGTAGTCGGCGTGGTCGCCGGCGCGGCGCTCGGGATCGGCGTGGTCGCGCTCCCCGGTTTCACGGCTCCCGGCGTCACGGCGATCGTCCAACTCCTCGGCCCCAACGTCGCCACCATCGGCGGCGCGCTGATCGGCGCCGCGATCGGCGCCTTCATCCCCCGCACCCCGGCCTGGACGCACCGCCGGGCGGCCGAGGCGCCAGGGAGCATCGTGGTAGTGGTCATTGCGCGCAGCCGGCCGGAGATCGCGCCGCTCGTCGCCGTCCTCGACGCCGCGGGCGGGCGCGAGTCGCGGTTGGATGAGGACGAGAGCGACGACTAGGCGCCCTCGCCCACTCACCCGTTACCGCGCGCGTGCCGCTTCGTAGCGCGCGATGAACGCGTCCGGCGGAACGCTGCCGACGATCGCCCCGATCGCATCCAGCGGAAGGTCCTCGAGCTTCCGGAACCGTACGCACGACTTGCCCATGTCGAGCTTCTTCCCGGCGGCGGCGAACGCCTCGCGGAGTTGCGCCTCGCCCCCTTCGTCCTGGTAGGCGCAGGTGAGGTAGAGCGAGTAATGGTTTTTCTGCGCGGCCAGCGCGACGTACGTGAGCGGCTGACGGTTGTTCGTGTCCGGGTAGCGCGCGAGCGGCACCTCGTAGTTGATCATCCCCCACCGCATCACCTCGTCGTACCCGGCCGGGAGATGCCGGACGACCACCCCGCGGACGGCCTCTACCACCTCGCGCCGCTCGGGGGGAAGTTCGTCGAGAAACGCCTGCACCGTCGTCGCGGAACTGCTCGCCATGGTCGTGGCCTCGGATCCAGTGGAGGGAGGGCCGTCGCGCGCCGTGCGCCTCCCGAAAATGCCACATCCTGCTGTGATTGCAACACGACGCCGCGCGATGCCGTCGTCGGCGCTTGACAATGCCAGCGGGCACTCACACCCTGCGTCAGGGGTTACCTGGTCCATTCGCGCGCCGGCGGCTCCCGTTCTTCCTGCCGGCGCGGTGATTCCCCCCGTGTTGGCCGTCGGCTGGTCGCCAGCGTGGCGCGATCGGCACGCGGGCCGAGGCAACCGTCGAGCCCGCATGGGGTATCCAAGGTCGAGGGTGCGCGTGGACGACGGATGGCGGGATCGCGCCGCCCGGTCACCGCTCATCTGTCGATGGTACCGAATCGCGCCGCGCGCATCGTGCGACGTTGCCTCCGATCCAGCCCTCGCGTCACTCAACCATGAAGCTGCGTCGCCCTCTGCTCGCGCTGCTCGCCGTGCTGGCGATGGTCGCGCTCCCGGCCTGCCGGGAGGCGAACCTAGGCCCGCGCATGGTGCGGGAGCTCGAGGACGCACGCCAGTGGCGGGTGGCACTCGTCCGGGGAACCGCGGTCACCGATCCGGCCGCCGTCGCACCAGCGACCCTCGTCGCGCTCGGCTACCTCGAACGCGCGCGGCTCGGCATGGGGAGCCCGTTCCGGCTCGCCCACTACGCGCTGGGTGACGCCCGGCTCGCCGATACGGTGCGCACGCGACTCGCCTGGTCGATCCTGGCGATGACCGTGGACGGAGACATTCATCACCCCGACTGGCGCGCGCTCGATTCGCTCTCGGTGGCGCGTCGGGTGACGATTCCGGGCGCCGAGCATGGGTTGCTCGTGCAGCAGGCGATTCAGCGCGCCGGCGACCCGCGGGCCGGCGAGCTGTCGGTGCGGCTGGCCTATCGCATGGCCGCGGCCGAGGGGATTGTGCGTGGGAACGCGCTGCTCCCGATCGCT
>JBBQHX010000176.1:0-7887 GCA_038324385.1 Gemmatimonadales bacterium
AGCCGGGCATGGAAAATTCAGTCTGAAAAATATTACAAGGAAAATCTTTCCGATTATTATTCAGCTATTAATTTAGGCGTAAATTATTATGAATTGAATTATGACAAGTGCTTGCCATTTTTGGTGTTATTGGCTAATACATTAAAATCAGAAAATAATAGTTGAGCTATTGGAAAGTATGCCAAGTCAGGCGGCAACTTGAAGTTGCCGCCTGACTTTCGTCCCGATAGTTCTACCCCACCACGACCGGGACGACCGCAAGGGTCGTCCCGGTCGTGGTGGAGTAGTATATTTGTGAAGATTTCATGGTTGGTGGTCGTCACTTCTTCAACGAACTCAAATACTCCACCAATCCCGTCAGCTCTGCCGTACTCATGGCGTCCTGCAGGCCGGCGGGCATCATGGATTCGTCGAGTTGCTTCATGGATTTGACGTTGGACATCTTGTATTCCTGGGTGGTGCCGCCGGGGAATTTCATAATGAGATCGGTTTCGGTTTTGCTGGACACAATACCCGTCACCGAGGAGCCGTCCTTGAACTTTACCTCCCAGCCTTCGTAGCCGAAGCTGATGCCCGCGCTGGGTTGGTAAATCGCCAGGTACTCGGCCTCTTTGGGTAGTTTGCTGCCGATTTCGGAAAGTTTAGGGCCGAAGTCGGCGCCTTCACCGTTAACCTGGTGGCAGGTGGCGCAGTACATTTTGAAGGTTTCCTTGCCCTTAACGGCGTCGCCTTTCATTTGGGCGAGTTCGGTCACGGGCGGGTGCTTCTGAACGTTGGCCGTGCCACCGTCGAGGTACTTGGCCGCTTCGGCCCGCACTGTTTTCCGCCAGGCACCGCTTACGCTTTGCACCCCGGCGGCTTTCAGTTCGCCCGTCAGTTTGTTTTCCTTCAATAGATTAAGGACCAAATCTTCACCGTCCTGACTGCCGCCGATGGCTCGGGTAGCCTCGCGGCGCAGGGGCAGCGGTCGCTTGCTGTCCAGGGCCACCGTGCTGAGAATATTCAGCGACTCCTTGCTGCCCACGCTGCGGATGGAAGCGAGGGCTGGAGGGAATGCTGTAACACGGACTACGGTAACTGCGGCAGCACCGGATTGCTCGAGAATACATCGTTTTGCCTGACTGCTGATCTCCCGCAAGTGCAGAGCGACGCGAATGCTGGGAGTGCGTCGAGAGTTCGCGCGGGCATCAGAGGAGCAGTGATGGGTGTGCGTTCAGGTCTGGCAGCATTGGGGAGAACAACCTGGTGGTGCGCTGATGGTGATGACTGCATCGGCGGAACTGGTGATGGCAGACTCGCCAATGACACCCAGGCCGATGGATCAATCCGCTTCGACTCGGCTAACGAGCCTGCGGGGGGATACAAGTGACTGCTCGCAGATGGTATCACGACGTTGCGGAGCCGTGCAGGGGTAATGGTCGATCGGGTCTACGGCGAAAGCGATACAATGGAGATCCGCGAGGCAACGGCCTTGGTCGTCATCTAGCGGGGGCGGGTCGCCATCACCTGTTGTTGATGGCGGCCCGCCAGTTCGGCCTATCTGAACTTGGAGCACACTGAATGATCAACGTTGGCATCGCTCTAGTGTCGGCACTCGTTCTCTCCGTGATCGGGCCGCGGACACTGTCCGCGCAAACGGCGGCGCCGCGACAGTGGGTGCTCTCGCTGCAAACGGTGTTCGGCGGCAATGCGACGTCGCCGGACATGCTCACCACAGTAGGGTCCGTGCTGGTATTCCCGTCGGGCACTATATGGGTAGGGCAAGCACGCGACCACGGGATTGCGGTCTTCGATGCCGCCGGTAAGCGGCAGCGCACGATCGGACGGCAAGGACGAGGCCCTGGCGAGTTCACCAGAGTGAATCATATCGGTTTTCTTGCTGATACTGTCGTCGCACTGGACGACTCCCGCCGATATCACGCTTACGCGATGGATGGTCGCCTGCTCGCCACCACTGCCGTGCCCACGATTCCTCAGCCGGCGCCGTCGCTGTCAGCGGCACCCGCGGCGCTGCTGATGAAGGGAATGATGGTGGCAACTGGGCGATCGAACCTTGTGCCGCGTGCAGACTCCACCCACCTGTGGTATCCAGTGCTAGTCGCGCGGCGCGATGGCAGCTTGGCACGACAGGTGGCGACGTTGGCACCGACACATGCATCGTTCAAGATTCACGAGGCGTCACGGAGCGTTGCCATTCCGGTGATTGGGGAGTTGTACGATGACTACGCGCTCGTTCGGCCCTTTCCTGCGGGCACCGGTGTGTTGCTCGTTGATCGACAGGCGGCCACATCGAGTGGTCGAGCAACGTACGGTGTACGCGTCGTGGATTCGAATGGCGCAACACAGTGGACGATGAAGGTTCCGTATTCACCGATCGCCGTTCCAAAGCGGGAAGTTGATGAGCTTATCGAAGGGCTAGCAGCCGGGTTTGAGGACAAACTCGGCCGTGGGGCGGAGCGCGCGGTACGGGCAGCGATGGGGCCGATCGCGCCATTCTATCCGCCCGTCATGGCGGCGACCGCAGGCAACGATGGATCAGTGTGGATCGCAGAGCGGACCGTAGACGGAAAACCCATCCTCTGGCGGACCTGGGACCGGTGGGGTAACGAGGTTGGACAGGTGAGAGTGCCGGCGGGCCTACGCGTCGTCGCGGCCGAGATCGGAGCGCTATGGGCGGTGAGCCTGGACGACGATGATGTACAAACAATCCACCGCTATACGCTCCGACTCCGATGAGTCTCCTCGTCGGCGTACGCGTCAGCACTTGCGCCTTGTGGGAAACCGCGGCTCCGAGAGGTCGCGCGGTTGGCGTTCCCCCCCCGTCCAGGCGGTGAGCACCTGCACGGTTTCGGAGAGATCGGCGTCGCCGCAACGAGCCGCTGAAGGCTTCACAGATGCAGTTATTGGCCGGTTTCGCGGGGCGCGAAACGTCGAGCCGCACGTGGTTCCAGTAGGCCCAGTGATCGGGGGCCGCGGAGGTGCACTCCGTCCCGGTGTCGCACTGCACGATCTCCGGCAGGCGCCCGCGGTGCACGCCGCACGCTGTAAGCACCGCCGCGACATCGCTGCCGGTGACGCCCGCTGCGGCCCGACGGCCTCGGCTATCCGGAGGGGATCAGTTCGCGAGTTCGGCCAGCACGCGCTGGAGGCGATCCGCCTCCGCATCACCGTCTCCGGAGGTGAGCACGTCCCCGAGTGCCGCGCGGAGCGCCTCATCGCGATCATACAGGTCGTCGCGAAAGGCGAGGGCCCCGTCCTGTTCGAACGCGGTCAGATAGATGAGGTATACGGGGATCTTCGTCGCCAGATCGACCCGCACGCGTTCACCGGCGCCCAACGTCTGCGCGATGCGCGACGACGTCCAGTCGGGGCGGCGACCAAGCACGAACTCCGCCAACGCCGCTGGATCCGCAACGCGAACGCATCCATGGCTGTAGGCACGGCGTTGCTCGTCGAACAGTAACTGCGCGGGCGTGTCGTGGAGGTAGACCGCGAAACCGTTCGGGAACATGAACTTCACACGTCCCAGCGCATTATCCGGTCCCGGCCGCTGCCTCACGCGGTAGCGTTCCGACGTGAGTGCGGCATACGACAGACTTCGCGCGTTTACCACCGGCGCATCGTCCCCCCACCCGCGCACGATCTCGTAATTGTTGCGCTCGAGATAGCCCCCATCAGTACGCGCCTCGGGCAGAATCTCCTCGAGCGCAATGCCGCGCGGAACATTCCAGTACGGCCCGAACTGGACGTAGCTCATCGAGTCGCTGAACACCGGTGTCCGCCGATCGGCCAGTTCGCGACCCACCACCACGCGCATGCTGAGCGCCTTCCGCTCCCCGTCATAGGCGTCGAGACGGAACGCGGGGATGTTGACGATGATCCGCCGCTCGCCGAGGTCGGGTGGGAGCCACCGATACCGTTCGAGATTCGCCGCGATCTGCTGGACCCGCACTTCGGCAGAGACGTTGAGCGCCTGACGCGTGCGGGGCCCAACGGCACTGTCGACATCGAGTCCATGGCTGGCCTGGAAACGCGCCACCGCGGCCGCAAGATCAGTTCCCAAGTGATCGCTCGCGGATAGCATCCCGTTTGAGAGATACCCTTCCGCCGCGAGGCGCGCCCGCAGAGCGGGGACGGTTTCCGCCGAGTCGCCGGGCCAGAGCGTCGGTCCAGCCGGGACCGGCTGCCATCCACGTCGCTCGGCGAGCGTCCGATAGGTGGCGAGTGCACGCACGAGCGTAGTGTACCCGTCCTCCTGCGGCGTGAGGCGGGCGAGAGCCTCGTCGAATCGCTCGGCGCGCAGGGTGCGGCGGACCGCGCTATCCACGTCCACCACACTGGGGTCTATGTGCCATGCGGCTTCAAGCGCCCGCGGGTCCAGACGGCCCGTGAGCATATCGGCCGCATATGCCGCGAAGGCACCCGTGAGTAGCACGTCTGCGGTCGCCAGTCGCGCGGCATCAGGCCGCCCCGGCGACTGCAGTGATTCGAGCGCTGCGGTAAGCGGCTGCAGGGCGTAGTCGGAGCGACGAAGCCCATGATGGTGCGCGCTGGCGAGCGCCGCCACCATTGCTCGTGCACGCGGGCGCATCCCCGACTCCGACACCCAATGCGGCGCGAATTCTCCCGCCTCATAGAGTTGCATAACCCGCTGCCACGCATCCGTTCGCACCGACTCCGGTGCGCCACGAGAAACCAGTTCCTCGATCGCGGTACGCACGGCATCGTCGCCGCGTACATCACTCAGAGGCGGCTGCTGCGCCTGACGAGCCTCCGCGGGCGCGCTCACCGCCGCGCTCGCGCACGTGCTGAGGCCCAGCACCAGGAGTGCACGCCGCCACGCCGGGCACCGCCTGCGGACCTCGTCCGGATGGTGAGCCCCCTTGCCGGCGGACTCTTCTCGGCCCTGTTCTGGCGTCACGTTGTTCATTGTTGTTTCCACTGGCTTGCATATGGGGCGATGCCGACGTCGCGCCCATCAGTACGCCACGGCGCCCATCAGGGGCTGCGTGCTCCGGCGGACGGCGAAATCGCGGGGCCTTTGAGAAGCTCTGCGCAGTCATTCCTCCGGCTTCTACACCCAGTAGCAAGATCGGTGCGGCTGCGGCCGATCTCCGTCGGCGCGACCAGACGGGGAGAATACGCCAACGTAGCTGAAAGCCGATCCAGCCCACGCGCCATTCCTCAGCCCGGTCGTGACGACGATCTCGTCCACGAGGGCGAGCGCCGCCCTCGAACATCAGCCGCACGTCGGCACGCCGAATCGCCCACACGATCTGCCTGTCGGATGCCCGGCTCCGGAGCCGCTTAGGATCGCGCAGCGTGTTGGACGCCGAGTGGCCGCTCCCGACGACGAGCACTCTCCTCCCGGCATCGCGCGCCCGGCACGCCCGGCACGCTCGGAATTCCGTACAGCGCCCGCACGGCTGCTTCCGTCGCCGTCGGCGGGAACGCCGCTCGCGCCCATCGGGTTGGGGGGGGCCCATGCAGGACAACAGAATGACTGGACAGTCCTTCGATGCGGATTAGCCGGACTGCCGCGGCAGAATGGATGGACAGCGGTGGGTGGCGGCAGCGCTGCTGGCCGTGATCGACGCGGGGCAGGACGCGACGCCGCGGCGTGGCTGACCAACTGCCGGGAGGCGGGCCTGAGGGGCCGCCGCGGCTGACGGAGATAGCGCCGATCCGGGTGCAGCATGCAGGGAAAAAGAATGAGCGACTTGCTATTCGTTTCGCATCGGCTGGTCACGCAGCCCGCAACGACTAGCTAGTCACTCATTCTTCTGTTCCGCACGTGTGAGTGCATAGATCTCGACGAACGGAACGAAGTCCTCATTCCAGCGAATCCCCAGTAAATAGTCCCATCCCACCTCGACCAGATAGAACCGGGGCGGGAGCAGGAGATCTCCTAGAAACCGACCTTCTCGGTCGAACACATCGACCATGACCGGCTCCGCCAGAGCGGATGCGCCCCTGGTCACCCAGAGATCACCGCCCGGGCCGAAGGCGAGGCCGTAGACCGCCGGAATGGAATCCGGCTCCTGCATCTCCGCTAGCAACCGCTTGTCGGTCGCCTCGTCGTCGAACGGCCTGCGTTCCTCCAGAAACTGCTCCCGCGCCGAGCGCGTCTGCGCCGCGGTCGGCGCCCGGCGAGCGCCGACCCGCCGGACGATTCGCTCGAGACGGCCGTCTGGCGTCCAGACCTCTATCGAATACTCCGGATTTACCGCCATCGCGACCCTGAGGGGTTCGCCACCGGCCGCGACGTAGCTGAGGGCGTGGAAAGGGTGCGAGCCATACGTCATGCCGCTGCCGGTCCGGACCCCCCACTGCTCGATGCCGCCATGCAGCCCCATCGGGTAAGCGCCGTCCATCGTCCATGGGACGCGCACGTAGCGCTTGTAGGTTCGCAGATGCCCGGGCATGTCGCGCGGGCCGGCCTGGCGCCCCGGCTCCGCCTGACAGCCCAGGAGCGACCGGTCCGGCAGCGTGAGGCTGTGGCACTCCAACCACTGCCCGAACGACCGGTAGCGCGCGAAGTCGAGCATCTCTTCCCGAATCAGCTCTCCCCGCGGGCTGAACAGCACTTGCTTCATGGCCGGCATTCTGCGCGAGCAGCGTGTCACCCGGAAGCTTCACCAGCTGGCTGATGGCCGTAAACTCCCCGGGTCCCCGACCCGTGCCGCCGCGCGTCAGTACGTGCGTGCCAGCGGCGTCGAACCAGCGCAGCTCGTTGCTCTGGGCCTCCAGCACGACGACGGTGCCGTCCTGAAGCCGCGTGGCGCCCCCGACGTGGGCAAACTCTTCGGCGGGGTTCCCTGATTCGACGGCGCCGATGCGTAGCAGGGGGGTGGACGCGATCTGCCAAGGGTGCTCGCCCCAGGCAGGGGCGCTGGTCTCGACGAGCGCAACGCCGGCAGAATCGCGGACGACAGTTCGGTCGGTGTGGTCAACGTCAGGCCCGCATGCCGTGAGCAGGGCAATCGACCCAAGGAAGAACAGGTGTTTTGCGGCAGCCACGTAACGCTTAGGTGGTCGTCTGGGCAGCAAGGGCAACACACTGATTGGAAGCCCCGGCGGCCGGGGCCGTGACCCTCGACCAGTCGCGCCGGTGGCGAGCGACCAGTACGCGGTGATGGTCGCCGCGCACAGCGCCCGGGCGATCAGCAGCCGCTCGTCACCCTCAACGCCACGGCACGCGCGCCGCCCGAGCGCACGGATGTCGTCTAGCGCACCCCCGGCCGTCGGAGCGCGCGGTGGGCGTAGCTCGGATTCCGGATGCCGCTTCCGGCCGTTCATTCGCACAGCTCCTCAATCCTCATCTGTCGTTGATCCTCGACTGTGCAGGATACCGGATGCGTGATTCAGGTTCAACGAAGCGCACGATCCGCCACCATCTACCGTTATTCCCGTCAGTCCGCAGCACCTTACCTCCGTTGCCCCCACGCCCCTCGCGAGAACGGCTGGAACAGCCCCGGGACGACTGCTACGACACGGGGGCCGAGATGTGTCTGCCTCGCTAGCCACCCGTCCCGCACGAGAAGATCGAGCAGGCGGCGAGCGCCGGTCACGGTGATCCCGGTTCGGTGAGCTAGCACGCTAGCATCTGCCAGGACGGGGCGATGCCCCGCTTCGTTCGCCACCGCGAGCAGTACGAGCCGTGCACCGGCATCTAATCGTTCGTACCGCTCCAGCAACGGGATATCCGTTCGCAGGGACGATAGCGGCAGAAGCCCTCGGCCGAATGGGCACGACGCTCCGGCATCCCACGCCTCCGCCAGCGCGCCGATGTTCTCTGATCCGGTGAGGAACACCCGGGCAACGGTGGTCAGCGCGTCCTCCAGGGCGGCGTCGCGCTTGTGCTTCCGATGCAGTTCGCCGACGCCC
>JBBQHX010000177.1:0-7875 GCA_038324385.1 Gemmatimonadales bacterium
GCGCACCGCGCCGTTGCCTCGGCCACCGACAGGCCATCCGGCTTGCAGCGGTGGTGGTGCACGTCGTAGACGAGCGGCAGGCCGAGCCGCTCGCACACGGGGAGCAGGTCGGCCGGCGGGTAGACCCGGTCGTCGTTTTCGAGCGCGAGCCTCGAGCGGGCCCTCATGCTCAGCCGCTCGATCCCGCGCGCCAACCGCGCCAGCGCCGCCGGCGCTCCGCCTGCCAGCCCGCCGCCGTGCAGCACGATCACGTCAGCGCCGACCAGCTCCGCGAGCTCGGCCTGGAACTCGACTTCGCGGATCGAGCCCGCGACCACCGACTCGCGCTCGGAGTTGAGGACCACGAACTGATCCGGATGAAAGCTCAGCCGGATTCCCGCCTCGCGCGCGCGCGCGCCGGCCTCGAGGAACGCGCGCCGCGTGGTGCCGCTGCGGTCGACGCCCTCCAGCGCATACCCGCTCACCGGATGGGTGCCAAGCGGCAGGATCTGGCTGTTGATGCGGAAGGCGCCGATCCCAAGCTCGCTGCATCGTGCGACCGCATGCCCCACGGCGATGGCGTTGGACCTGGCGATATTCGATAGATAGCGCCGCGCCGCGCGAGCGCCGAGCGTGGCGACGTAGCGGTGCGTGGCCTGCCGGAAGCGCGGCGCACCCTCGGCGAACTGGCAGCAGAGCCCGAGGCGCAGCCCCGCCGGCGTGACGGTGCCGGGCGGCGTAGGCACGGGCGTACTCCCGGGGTGACGATCGGTGATGGCAGAGCGGGCGAAACGTGGAGTCATGGCCGAATGCGTGCGGCGAGGCGACGGGCGGCACCGGAGCGCGGTGCTGGCGATGACGAGCGAGCGGGCGTCGGGCGCGCGCCGGTCTCCGCGTGAGGGTGAGTCAGCGCAGGGAGCTTGCCGGGGGGCGCCCGACCTGCCGCAAACGCCGATGGGGGCGCCGCAGTTGCGGCGCCCCCATCGATTGCACGACCATCGAGCATCGTCAGCCCGCCGAGGCGGGCATCGAACTACTGGACGATGATCTTGCCGACCATGCCCATGGGCAGGTGCGGCGTGCAGTTGAAGTTGTACTCACCAGCGGGCAGGCCAGCGAAGGAAATCGTGACCTCCTTGCCGAGCTCCGTGTAGATCGGGGTGCCGAGCTCGCCACCCTTCTCGGGGATGTTCGCGCTCAGCTGAGCCGCGGTGCCGGCGGGGATGCCATTGGCCTGAAAGTCGACGTTGTGCGGCGCGCCCGAGACCATAATGAACTTGACGCCGTCGCCGGCGGCGATCGTCCGCTCGGCGGGCTCGAAGCGATAGCCCTGCGCATCGCCGACCATCCGAATCTCGTGGACGGTGCCCGTGACGGGCATCATCGTACCAGCCGTCATGGCGCCGGGCATCTCAGCCGCGCCGGCGACCGGCGCCACATCGGCACCGTCGGTCGCGTTGGTGTTATCACCGCCGCACGCGGCGAGGAACATGGTGCTCATGGCGAGCGCCGCAGCATAAAGCCGCATGGAAAAGCCTCCGAAAGGTCTACAAGTGTGTGGCGAGGTGTTTCGAACATCCGCGCCTCGCCGGCGCGAACCTCGTGAATTTATTCACGAACTCTGCTGCATGCCACTGGACCGGTCAAATCTCTGCTCACCGAACAGTCAGCGGCGAGGCGGCGGGGTTGCAACTCCCGCCGCCGCCTGGGCGGCCGCGGCGGGTGCACCGTCGCCCGCCCGCGCGAGGGAATCCTGCAGGGCCCGCAGCCGAACCGAGTCGACGACCTGACGCGTCGGGATCCGCATCGGCGGAGCCGGGGCTTCGTCGGGCGCGCCGCGTTCGTTGGCGGCCAGCACCTGGTCCAGCCAGCGCCACTCCTGCGAGCCATAGTACAGGCGGCCGTTCACCACGAACGCCGGCGTGCCGCGCACGGCGTACCGCTTCGTCATCTCCTCGGCTGCGGTGATCCGCACCTGGTGGGAGGGCTTGGCCGTACACCGGGCGAACGTATCGGCGTCGAGTTGCAGTTCCACCGCGTAGGACTGCAGCGCCGCCGGAATGTCGATCGCGCGTTTCCAGCTCTCCTGCCGCGTGAACAGCAGCTCGTGCATCTCCCAGTATTTGCCCTGATCGGCCGCGCAGGTGGCGGCCGCCGACGCGGCCAGGCTTCCGCGATGCCAGGCGACGTCGACCACCGTCAGGCGCGCGCGCCCCGTGTCGAGCCAGCCGCGCTTGAGCGGCAACCCCGCCTGACGAGAGAAGCGTGCGCAGTCTTCGCAGACGTAGTCGGCGAAGTAGATCACGTGCACGGGAGCGTCGGCGTCTCCTTCCGTATACGCGACGGCGACCTCCGGCACGGTGTCCGGGATGTCCGAGCTGGACAGGGTGCAGCCGGCGAGGGCGGCGGCCGCGACAGTGCCGCCGATGGCGAGAGAGCGGGATGGACGCATGCCGCAAGATGGCGGGTGGACCTCGCGTTCGGGACCGCATGCCGTCGCGCTGGGGCCGCCCCCTTCCCCCGTCGCCCCCCGCACCGCTACCTTACCCCGCCATGACAGCCGCTCCCCGCCACCACCATGCGCATCATCACGTCCACGGCCGCTCGGGCCGGGGTGTTCGTGCGCGTGCGCGGCGAGGGTGAGCAGGAAGCACCCGGCGGCACAGCGGTACGTAACACGTCGGCCCGTCCCTCTGGACGGGCCGTTTCTGGTTGTCGCGTCTGCGTGTCACTCCAGCCGGGTGTCGCTGATGACCGGCCCTCTCGCCCCACACTCCGTTCTCGATGCTCAGGATCGCTCTTCCCAACAAAGGCCGGCTGTCCGACGACGCGCGCGAGTTGTTCGCCGACGCCGGCCTCGAAGTCCGCGCGCGCGGTGACCGGGCTCTCACGGCGTCGCTCGGAGGCGAGTTCGAGGCAATCTTCGTTCGGGCGCAGGACATCCCCGAGTTCGTGGCCGACGGCGCGGCCGACGCCGGGGTGACGGGAGCGGATCTGGTGCGCGAGAGTGGGCGTGCCCTGCGCGACCTGATCGATCTCGGCTTCGGCCGCTGCCGGATCGTCGTTGCCGCCACCGACGATCGCGGGATCACGACGCTGGCCGACATCGCCACGGCGCACGACGGCGCGCCGCGCGTGGCCACGGTCTTCCCGCGCATCACGCGCGAGTTCTTCGCCGAAGCCGGGATTGCGATCGACATCGTGCCGGTGTCGGGGGCGTGCGAGATCGCGCCGCACCTGGGGATCGCCGACATCATCGTCGATCTTACCTCCACCGGCTCAACGCTGCGCGTGAACGGACTGCGCGAGGTGGTGACGGTGCTCGAATCGTCGGCGCGGCTGATCACCGCCCCTGATCTCGCCCCCGAGAAGATCCGCGTGCTCGACGAGCTGGTCACGTCGCTCGAATCGGTGCTGCGCGCCCGCGGCCAGCGCTACCTGATGGCGAACGTGCCGCGTGTGGCACTGGCCGAAGTGAAGGGCGTCCTGCCCGGGCTCAACGGCCCGACGGTGATCGACCTGCTCAACGGCGGGACGATGGTCGCGGTCCACGCCGTGGTGCCCGCCAGCACGATCTATCGCACGATCGGGCAGCTCAAGGCGTTGGGGGGCGAGGGAATCCTGGTGACCCGTATCGAGAGGCTGATGCCGTGACGAGCGACCGCATCACATCCGCGCCTGACGAGCCGCGCGACAGCCGCACGACAGCCGCGTCCGTCTTCCGCGTCCGCGGCAACGTTTCGAGTCTCACCGACGCGGAGCTTCGCCTGCTGCTCGATCGTTCCACGTCGAGCGACGCGGCCGTGCGCGCGAGCACGGCGGCGATCATCGACCGCGTCCGCGGCACGGGTGACGAGGCGCTGCGCGAACTCGCCCGCGAATTCGATGGCGTCGCGCTCGTCGGGCTGGAAGTGCCGCGTGCGGCATGGGACGACGCGCTCGCGGCGCTCGACCCGGGGCTGCGGCGCGCGATGGAACGTGCCGTCGCCAACATCACGACCGCCCACCGGGCGTTCCGCCCACAGGCGACCGAGGTCGAGACAGAGCCCGGCGTGGTGATCGGTCGGCGGCCCGATCCGCTGGCGCGCGTGGGCGTGTACGCGCCGGGTGGGCGCGCCGCCTATCCGAGCAGCGTGTTGATGGGGGTGGTGCCCGCGCGCGTCGCCGGCGTTGGCGAGGTGGTGCTCTGCTCGCCACCGGGCCCGAACGGAATGCCGTCCGATGTGGTGCTGGCCGCGGCCGCGCTCGCGGGCGCCGATCGGGTGTTCGCGGTCGGCGGGGCAGGGGCGATCGCGGCGATGGCTTATGGCACCGAGAGCATTCCGCGCGTGGATCGCATCGTCGGGCCGGGAAATGCCTATGTCGCCGAAGCGAAGCTGCAGTGCGCCGGCGCCGTGGCGATCGATTCGCCGGCGGGTCCGAGCGAGCTGCTGGTGCTCGCTGACGGCACGTCCGATCCCGAGGTGGTCGCGCGCGAGCTGATCGCACAGGCCGAACACGACCCACGCGCCGCGGTGGTGGCGGTTGTCGTGGGCGAGGAGACGGCAGCCGAAATCGAGACGGCCGTCGAGCGGCTGCTGGCGGACACGCCGCGCCGCACGATCGCCACGGCCGCGCTCGGCGCCTATGGCGCGATCCTGGTCGCCGAGGACCGCGACCGCGCGATCGCCTTCGCCAACAGCTACGCGGCCGAACACCTGCTGCTGGCGGTCGCAATGAGCGATGCGCCGGCCTTGCTCGAACGGCTGCGCGGCGCGGGGACGGTGTGTGTCGGCGAAACGACGTCGGTGGCGTTCGGCGACTACATGACGGGGGCCAACCACGTGCTTCCCACCGGAGGGCTCGCGCGCGCGTACTCCGGGCTGTCGACGGTGGACTTCATCCGGTGGACGACCTATCAGCACGTGTCGCGTGAGGCGGCGGCCCGCCTCGCCGACGATGTCGGCGTGTTTGCCGACAGCGAGGGGTTGGCCGCGCACGCCGCGGCCGCGCGGCAGTGGCTCGGCGCCTGACGCGGCCCGGCTCGACTCGCGCCCTCAATATCTAATGATCACCTCGTCCGTCTCCGACCACGCACCGCCCGAGGCACGCTCCATGGCCACCGCCCCGCTCGACGTCGCCCGCGCCAGCTACCGTGAGATCTCGCTCTACGCACCGAATCGTGCGCCGGCGCGCATCGACCTGTCGGACAACACGAATCTGTGGGGTGTCCCACCGGCCGCCGCGCGGGCGATTCGTGAGGCGGTGACCGGCACGGTCACGCGCTACCCGAATCTGTACTGCGACACACTGAAGGGGGCGATGGCGGCCTATCTGTCGCGTCCGGTCGCGGGCGGCGCGGCGCCGTCGATCGATGCGCCGCAGATCGTGACCGGGTGCGGCTCCGACGACGTGCTCGATTCGGCCATCCGCGCGCTGGCCGAACCGGGCGATCTGGTGGCGTATCCGGATCCGTCGTTCGCGATGATTCCGATCTTCGCGCGGATGAACGGCCTGCGCGCCACGGGCGTCCCGCTCGTCGATGGCACCACGCTCGACCCGGACGCGATGCTGGCGACCGGCGCACGGATCATCTATCTCTGCTCGCCCAACAACCCGACGGGGAACGCCACGACGCGTGAGGCAATCTCGGCCGTCGTCGACGGCGCGCCTGGCGTGGTGATCGTCGACGAGGCGTACGCCGAGTTTGCCGGCTGGTCCGCCCTCGACCTGATCGCCACCAGCGAACGCGTGCTCGTGACGCGCACGCTGTCGAAGGCGTTCGGGCTCGCGGGGCTGCGCGTGGGCTATGCCGCGGGCTCACCGGCGCTGATCGCCGAGGTGGAGAAGTCGCGCGGTCCGTACAAGGTCAACGCGATCGCCGAAGCTGCCGCAATCGCCGCGCTGACCGAGGATCTCCCCTGGGTGCTCGACCATGTCGACGAGGCGAAGGCCGTTCGCGCCCGGCTGATCGACGCACTGCGCGCGATCGGCCTCGCGCCGCTCCCCTCAGACGCGAACTTCATCCTCGTCCCCGTGCCTGACGCCCCCGCGATCGCCACCACCCTCCGCTCCGACGGAATCGCCCTGCGCCCGTTCACCGCCCTCCCCACCATCGGCCACGCCCTCCGCATCGGCGTCGGCCCCTGGACGCAGATGGAAGAAGCCGTCCACGCCATCGCCCGCGCCCTCTAACGGTTAAAGGGACTGTCCGCCCTTCTGCCGTTGTCTTCTGTCTTCTGTCGTCTGTCGTCTGTCGTCTGTCGTCTGTCGTCTTTCTTCTTTCTTCTTTCTTCTTTCTTCTTTCTTCTAGCTCCAATCTCCCGCCGTCCCCCCATGCGCATCACCCTCTTCGACTACGGCGCCGGCAATCTGCACTCGCTGCAGAAGGCGCTCGAGCTGCCTGACGCGGCCGTCCGCATCGAGACCGACCCGACGCGGGCGCTCGACACCGACCTGCTCGTGCTACCCGGGGTCGGCGCGTTCGCGGCGGCGGCCGAACGGCTGGCACCCGGTCGTGAGGCGATGCGCGAGGCGCTCGCCGGCGGGCTTCCCTGCATCGGCATCTGCCTCGGCATGCAGTTGCTGTTCGACGCGAGCGAGGAGGGCCCGGGCGCGGGGCTGGGCGTCGTCCCTGGCACCGTGACGCGGATCCAGGCGGAGCGCGTTCCGCAGATCGGCTGGAATACGCTCGATGAGGTGAGCGATCCGCTGTTCGCCGACCAGGGGTTCGACATCGCCTACTTCGCCAACGGCTTCGTCTGCCGCCCGGACGATCCGGCGGCCGTCACCGCGTGGACCACGCACGAGACCGATCGCTTTCCCGCCGCCGTGCGCCGCGCGCGGACACTCGGTGTGCAGTTTCACCCCGAGAAGAGCTCCGGGCCGGGTGTTGCCTTCCTGCGCGCGGCAGCCGTCAGCCTGACGAGCTCCGACCCCGACAGCGAGGGCGTTCGATGATCGCGATCCCGGCGGTGGACCTGCGCGATGGAGCGTGTGTGCAGCTCGTGGGCGGCTCCTACGACGCCGAGCGCGTGCGGTTGGAGAACCCGGCCGAAGTCGCCCGCGACTGGGCGTATATGGGCTTCGCGCGGCTGCACGTGGTGGATCTCGACGCGGCGCTGCGGCGCGGCAATAACGACGCGGTGATTCGCGAGGTGCTGCGCGACGGGGCGCCCGATGTGCAGGTCGGTGGTGGCGTGCGCGACGAGGCGCGGATCGAGACGCTGCTCGACGAGGGCGCGATGCGTGTGGTCGTCGGCACGCGCGCGCTGGAGGAGCCACTCTGGCTCGCCGAGATGGCCGAACGGTTTCCCGGACAGCTCGTCGTCGCGGCCGATGTGAAGGAACGGTTCGTCGTCACGCGTGGGTGGGAGAACACGCTTCCCGTGCGCATCGAGCGGATGGTCGAGGAGTTGAGCGAGCTTCCGCTGGCGGCGATCATGGTCACGGCGGTCCACAAGGAAGGGCTGATGGGCGGCGCCGATCAGGCACTGATGGAGGAGGTTGTCGAGCGCGCGGGGACGATTCCGGTGTACGCGTCAGGCGGCATCGCCTCGATCCACGACCTCGACGATCTCGCCGAGATCGGCGTGGCCGCGGCGATCCTCGGCATGGCCCTCTATACCGGCACGCTCGACGCCCGCGTCGTCGCCGAGCTGTTCGGCGGGATGCCTGACGACGTGATCGAGATCGTCGTCTGACCGTTCGTGATCCCAGCCTGTCGCCTACCTCTCCCTCCTCAGGATTTCCGTCGATGACCGCAGCAGCTGCCCCCACCGACCCGGTCTCCGTCTCCCGGGAGACGCGCGAGACCCAGATCCGCGTGACCCTCGCCCGCGGTGACGGCCAGGCGACAATCGATACGTCGATTCCGTTCCTCGACCACATGCTGGTCGCCTTCTCGCGGTATGCGGG
>JBBQHX010000178.1:0-7862 GCA_038324385.1 Gemmatimonadales bacterium
CTGATTCACCTCGGCGAGGCGCCGCATCTGATCGTCGGTGAGCTTGAGCTCGCGGCGCACCATCTCGGCCAGCCGCTGCTCCAACTGCGATTCGAGCGCGTCGCGATGACCGGCCGTCTGCGCCTGCTGGCCGCGGGTGCCTGGCGTCCCGGAAGTTCGCTGTGCCGCGACCGTCGTCGGCACGAGCGAAAGCGCGAGCGAGACGAGGAGGGCGGCTACCGTTCCATATGCCATCAGAGTCCTCTCAGGGCCTTGCAATCTTGCATCAGGGTCCGCCGACGCCGCGCAACGTGCCCCACGCGGGGTCCGGTTCAGCGGGCGGGGCCGGATCGAGTTCTTCCACTTCGTCGAGCAGCGCGATCACGTCGTCATCGCTCAGGTCGGTGACGCCGCCGCCGAAGCTCAATCCCATTTCGTCCGCGGCGACTCCGGCCACCACCGCACCGGTGTCGAAAGGCTGAACCGCGACCGAGTCGGTGCCGACCAGCGAGGGTGACCGGCCGATGCCTATCGCCCAGCTACCGAGGGCGGCAATGGCGAGAGCGGCGGCGAGCCCCATCCAGGCTGGAACCGCGCGGCGGCGCTGCGCCACCGGGCGCACGACCGGCAGCGGATGCGGCGGCGCCGGCAGGGCCGCCACGATCGCCGCCAGATCGAGCGCCGGGGTGTGCGCCGCTGCCGATTCGCGAACGGCCCGCAGCAACTGCAGCTCGTCGGCGCACTCCGCACATCCGGCCACGTGATGTTCGACCAACTGCCGGTCGGGGCCATCGAGTGAGCCGTGGAGATAGTCCGGCAGCAGTTCGCGTGTCGTTACATCGGGACAGTCAGACATCGAGCGCCTCCTTCAGCGCACGGAGCGCGTTGTGATAGTGCACCCGTGCGGCGCCTTCGGTTGTACCAGCGACATCGGCGATTTCCTTGTAGGACAGGCCTTCCGACACCCGCAATTGAAACACCTCACGCTGCGTTCGCGTCAACCGCTCCACCGCGGCGCCGACTCGTTGCGTCGTCTCGGCGGCAACGATCCCGTCGAGCGCCCCGTACTCGCTGGCGGCGAGGGTTTCCGGTACCGTCTGATCATCGCGGCGCCGGCGATCGGCGCGCCGCCGGTCGACGATGAGCCGCCGGAGGATCGTGAACAGCCAGGTCCGAAGCGTTGAACTCCCACGAAACCCGTCGAGCGACCCGAAGGCGCGCACGAAGGTGTCCTGCACGAGCAAATCGACATCTTCCCGTGCGCCCAGCGACGAGGCGTAGCGCGCGAGCGCCGGTGCGTGCCGCTCGACGAGCCGCGTCGCGGCCCGCTCATCGCCGCCGAGCCAACGGGCCACAAGCGCATCGTCGGGGGGGCCGTCAGCGTCGGTCAAATCGTCTCGCATTCGTTGGCACGGAATAGGACGGTCGGATGCGCGCGATGTTAAGGCTCGGTGCGTCGTCGCCGTGGCGGACACTTGCCCGCGCCCGCGGATCGGGCCAGCATATCGCGGCAGCCGGCCGAGGCTGGCAACGCCCGTCTCTCGCAACCGGGACCGCATGGACATCGAGATCATCGCACACCGCGGAGCGTCGCGCGAGCGGCACGAGAATACGCTTCCGGCATTCGCCCGCGCTCTCGAACTCGGCGCCGACGGGATCGAACTCGACGTCCACGCCACCCGCGACGGGGTGATCGTCGTGCATCATGACGCGACCCTCCCCGACGCGCCAGCTACGCCGATCGCCGGCACGACGTTGGGCGCGCTGCGCGTGATCGCACCCGATCCGGACGATCCGGCCCACGTCGCGACGCTCGAGGAGGTCTTTCGGCTGGTTGCCAACCGGGCCACGGTGTACGTCGAGATCAAGGCGCCGGGAATTACGGCGGGGGTGGCCCGCTGCATCCGTGACTCCGCCGCGCGCGCCGCTATCCATGCGTTCGACCACCGCGTGGCCCTCGAGATCCGTGCCATCGACCTGGAGCTTCCCACCGGTATTCTCTCCTCCAGCTACGTCCTCGACCCGGCCGGCGCACTGCGCGCCGCGGGGGCACGCGATTACTGGCAACACGCCTCGTTGATCGACCAACCGCTGGTCGACGCGATTCATGACGCCGGCGGGCGCGTAGTCGCGTGGACGGTCAACGCCCCGGAGGCCGCGCGGGCGCTGGCGGAGCTTGGCGTGGACGCCCTCTGCAGCGACGTACCGGAGATGGTACGCCTTGCCGTGGAACGCGCGATCGCCTGACTCGCGGCCGCGGCCCTCCCACCTACCGCGCCTTGCGGCCGTGGTGTCGGTGGGCGAGCGTACGCCCAGTGCCCGCTGACCTCGGGCATCCTCACCCCCGTTCCGGAGCGTTCGCTCGTGAAACGATTCGTCCTTCCCGCGGCACTTCTCGCCCTCGCGGCGTGCCGAACGACGGCGCCGGCCACCGCGCCCGCGCCTGACGCCGGCCCGCAGGGGCAACGTGCCAGCGACTCGCTCGTGGCACGCGGCGCACTCTCGGTCCCGAACGCCGATCCCTTCCCCAGCACGTACCAGCCGCGCCCCTCGCGGCCCACGGTCATCCGGAACGCGACGATCCTCACTGCCGCCGGACCCGTCATCCAGAACGGCAGCGTGCTGCTGCGCGACGGCAAGGTCGTCGAGGTCGGCACCACGGTGAATGCCCCTGCCGACGCCGTCGTGATCGACGGCCAGGGGAAGTGGGTAACGCCGGGTCTCATCGATACGCACTCCCACCTCGGCGTGTATGCCGCTCCGGGCGGACAGGCGCTGAGCGATGGCAATGAAGCCACGAACCCGGTGACGGCGCACGTCTGGGCCGAGCATTCGGTGTGGCCGCACGATCCGCAGTTCCCGCGCAACCTCGCCGGCGGCGTGACGACGATCCAGGTCCTGCCCGGGTCGGCCAACCTGATCGGCGGACGGAGCGTGGTGCTGAAGGTCGTTCCCGCCCGGAGCGTGCAGGAGATGAAGTTCCCCGACGCGCGCTACGGACTCAAGATGGCGTGCGGCGAAAACCCCAAGCGCGTGTATGCCTCACGCGGCCCGGCCACCCGGATGGGGAACGTGGCCGGGTATCGTCAGGCATGGATCCAGGGCGACGCCTACCGCCGCCGGTGGGACAAATGGATGGACTCGCGCGAGGGTGATCCGCCCGCCCGCGACCTGGGGTTGGAGACGTTGGCCGAGGCGCTGCGCGGCAACATCCTCATCCACAACCACTGCTACCGCGCCGACGAGATGGTGCAGATGATCGATGTGGCCGCCGAGTTCGGCTATCACATCCGGTCGTTCCATCACGGCGTCGAGGCCTACAAGGTGGCCGACCTGCTCGCCCGCGATTCGATCTCCGCGTCGATCTGGTCCGACTGGGGTCACTTCAAGATGGAAGCGATGGACGGCGTGATCGGCAACGTGGCGCTGGTGCACAACGCCGGCGCGCGCGCGATCGTGCACTCCGACGACCCGTCGGGCTCGCAGCGACTCAACCAGGAAGCGTCGAAGTCGCGCGCGCAGGGTGAGCGACTGGGGATCAACGTGCCTCCCGAAGAAGCGATCAAGTGGATCACCCTCAATGCAGCCTGGGCGCTCGACCTGCACGATCGGATCGGGTCGCTCGAAGCCGGCAAGAACGCCGATGTCGTGCTCTGGTCGGCGGACCCGTTCAGCGTCTATGCCCGTGCGGAGAAAGTATGGATCGATGGAGCACTGATGTACGATCGGCTCGATCCGGCGCGGCAGTGGAGGACGGATTTCGAAGCCGGCTTCGTCCCCCCCGTGACGCGTCTTCCGGAGGGCGGACGATGACGCCCCGCGTGAGGCTCGCGCGGGCGGTGGCCGCGGTCGGCGCCGTCGCGCTGTCGCTGGCGATTCCACTAGCACCCGCGGCCGCGCAGACGGTGGCGATCACCGGCGGCCGGGTGCACACCGTCTCGGGGGCGGTGATCGAGAACGGCACCGTCCTGATGCGGAACGGACGTATCGTGGCGGTCGGAGCAAATGTGGTCGTACCGGCTGGTGCCGAACGAGTGGACGCCACGGGGAAGATCGTCACCCCGGGCTTTTTCCACGGCGCGACGACGCTCGGCGTGGTCGAGATCGGCGCCGTGCCCGAAACGAACGATGCGCGCCCGTCGACTGATCGTTCGGTGATCAACGCGGCCGTTCGGATCGAGGACGCACTCAACCCGGCGAGCGTGCTGTTGGCGCCCGCGCGGAACGAGGGGATCACCACGGTCCTGCTGATGCCGTCGGGCGGTCTTGTGGCCGGCCAGGCGGCGGTGATCGACCTGAGCGACAGCACGGCGCCCGCGCTGCTCGTTCGCTCGTCGGCGGCGATGATCGCCCAGTTCGGCAACGCCAGCGGATCCGAGGTGGGGTCGCGCGCGCAGCAGGTGGCGCAGTTCCGCGCGCTGCTGGACGATGCGCGCGCGTACCGCGCCCGTCGCGCTGATTACGACCGCGGCGCCTCACGCGAGCTGTCGGCCTCGCGCGCTGACCTGGAGGCGATGCTCCCGGTGCTGGACGGACGCGTGCCGATGCTGGTGGCCGTCGATCGCGCGTCGGACATCCTGGCGGTGATGCGACTGGCCCGCGAGTACGGCATCCGGCTGATCGTCGGCGGCGGCGCCGAGGCGTGGCAGGTGGCCGATTCACTGGCCGCCGCGAAGGTGCCCGTCCTGACGGTTGCGATGAACAACATCCCGGGGTCGTTCGCCACGCTCGGTCAGCGCCAGGAAAATGCGGCGCTGCTCGAAGCCGCCGGAGTCCCGGTGGCGATCGTGAGTGCCGAAACCGGCTTCAACGTGCGGGCGTTGCGCCAGGAGGCGGGGAACGCGGTCGCCTACGGGATGGATTGGGACGACGCGCTCCGCGCCGTCACGCTTCGGCCGGCCCAGGCGTTCGGCATCGGCGACCGCTACGGCTCGCTGGAAGCGGGCAAGGTCGCCAATGTCGTCGTCTGGAGCGGCGATCCGTTCGAGTTCGGAACGACGGCGGACGCGGTGTTCGTCCGCGGGCGTCGAATGGAAGGCGCCACGCGCCAGGATGCGCTGATGCAGCGGTACCGGACGACTCCACCCGACTACTACGCCCCGCCACCGGAGTGAAGCGGCGATGGGCTCCGGGCTACGGGCTCTGGGCAACTTCCGGGAGCTTGCAGCCCAAAGCCCGTCAGTCTGACATGGCTGCAGACAAAGGTCTCAATTGCCGACCCGTTCTAGACGGGCGGAAGTCCGGATCCTGGCGGTGAATAGTCCGACTGGACCGGATCGGTCGGTGTGGCGGGTTGCGGAGGCGGCGGGGCGGCGCTGGTGAGGTCGGGCTCGTCGCCTTCCTTGCGTCGTCCCTGCGCCTCGGCGAGCGCGGCCTCGAGGCGGTCGGCTTCGACCTCGTGGGCGGTCAGCGTGCTGCTCAGCCGCGCATACGTGTCGGCATCGAGCTCGCCGCCGTCCTTGCGGGCGCGATAGACGGCGTAGCCGAGGGCCTGCGCCGCCTTGTCGGCGAGCTGGCGGACGCGGAACGCCTCGAGGCGGACCTTCCCCTCGTCGAGGGCACCCTGCGCCACGCGTCCGGCGCGGTCGAGTTCGGTCTTGAGCTTGTCCAGAAGCGACATCGTCGGATTGGCGAGAGGGGAACGTGGTGTGGCGAACTGATACCTCCTACGCGCGGACCGTGCCGGAGTTTCCGAACGCGACGAGGCCCCCACCGGATTCCGGTGGGGGCCTCGTGCCGTAGAGGTGCGACCGATCGATCAGGCGGCGACGGTCTCGGGCTGCGCGCGCTCCGGCTTGGCCTCGTAGACGCTGACCTTGATCTTGGTCTTGCTCTTGTGCTCGAACTGCACGTAGCCGTCGATGAGGGCGTAGATCGTGTAGTCCGTGCCGAGGCCGACGTTGGTGCCCGGGTGCCACTTCGTCCCGCACTGGCGCAGGATGATGTTGCCGGCCCGAACCTGCTCGCCACCATACTTCTTGATGCCGCGGTACTTCGGATTCGAATCGCGACCGTTCCGTGAGGAGCCGACGCCCTTTTTATGTGCCATGGGTTCCTCCTCGGTCAGCCGAGGTTGATATCGTTGATCTTCACGTCCGTGAAGCCCTGCCGGTGTCCCTGCTTCCGGGCGTAGTTCTTCCGGCGCTTGAACTTGAAGACGATGATCTTCTTGTCGCGGCCGTGCCGAACGATCTCGCCCGTCACCGCGGCGCCGGCGATCGACGGTATACCCGTACGGACGGTTTCGCCGTCGGAGCCGAGCAGGACGTCGTTGAACGTGACTTGCGTTCCAGCGTCACCGAGAAGCGAGGGGAGGCGGAGCGTCTTGCCCGCCTCGACGCGGAACTGCTTGCCGCCGGTGCGGATGATGGCGTAAGACATTGGTAGGGCCCGAGGTGTATCAATGTTAGAGCCTTGCAGTGTAACCTCACCGCTCAGCCATGTCAATGTAGCGACGGGAGAGCTCGCGAACCAGTCCAGGGGGCCGGTTGGGCCGCCGAATCGGCCTACGCGACGGCGTACTGTTGCGTGACGTCGCGGCCAGCGGCCTTGACGACGAGCTTGAACTCGTCGGGGCGCAGCAGCGGATCGTCGCGAAGCTCGATGCCGAAGGTTGCCGCGGCTTCCTCGAGCTTGCGGAGGAAGTCGGACTCCTGCTCGAGCACGTAGAGGGCGACATCAGGATGCAGCTTGACCAGCACCGGCTCCCGCTGGCCCTCGACCGCCATGCGGCGAATGGACCGCTCGACACGCCGGACGATCGTCTCCGGAGTGAAGACACGACCGCTGCCGCTGCACATCGGGCACGGCTCGGTGACGCTCTGCCAGTGGCTCTGGCGCACCCGCTGTCGCGTCATCTCGATGAGCCCGAGGTCGCTCACCGCGAACGCCTTGGTCCGGGCGCGGTCGCGCGAGAGGTGCGTTCGCAGCTCCTGCAGCACGCGCTCGCGGTTCTGCTTGACTTCCATGTCGATGAAGTCGCAGACGATGATGCCGCCGACGTCGCGCAGGCGCAGCTGGCGGGCGATCTCCCGCGCCGCCTCGATGTTGGTCTTGAGCACCGTCTTTTCCGGATCCTTCTTGCCCGTGTAGCGCCCCGAGTTCACGTCGATCGAGACGAGCGCCTCGGTCGGCTCGATGATCAGGTAGCCGCCCGACGGCAGATCGCAGCGACGCTTGAAGATGTCGCGGATCTCGGGTTCGATCTCTTCCTTGTCGAACAGCGGCACGGGCTCATCGTAGAGACGGACGCGCTCCATCAATTCGGGCGCGATGCCCTTCAGGTACTCCGTGACCTCGGTGTGGAGCGTCTTGGAGTCGATCGTGAGGCTGTCGACCTTGGTGCTGAAGACGTCGCGGATGAGACTTCGCGTGAGCGACGTCTCGCGGTGGATCTGCGCCGGCGCCCGCATGAAATGCGTCTTTCGCTTGATGCGCTTCCACTGGTTGATGAGCGTCGTCAGTTCCTGCTCGAAAGTGTCCTGCGTGACGTCCTCGCCGACCGTGCGGACGATCACGCCTCCCGAGTTCGCGGGGAGCACGGACTGCACGAGCTCGCGCAGCCGCTGGCGTTCGGCGCGCTCGCCGATCTTGCGACTCACGCCGACCTTGTGGCCGTCGGGCATGTAGACGATGAAGCGGCCGGCGAGGGAGATCTGCGCGGTCACGCGCGGTCCCTTCGTCGAGATGGCTTCCTTCGAAACCTGGACGAGCAGCTGCTGGCCGCGCTTCAGGACGTCCTGGATTGGCGGCCCCTTGTCGCGCCGGCCGGCACCGGCGTCATCCGAGTCGTCGTCCACCTCCTCCTCGTTCTCGTCGTCGTCGGTCGCGTCAGGCGCGTCCTGCCAGTCCAGATCAGAGGCGTGGAGAAAGGCGCTCTTCTC
>JBBQHX010000179.1:0-7822 GCA_038324385.1 Gemmatimonadales bacterium
GTCGGGCGTGCTGGCCGAGATCCTCGTGCAGGAGGGGGAGACGGTGGCCGTGCAGACGGTCGTCGCCCGCCTCGAGACCGAGAAGGGCGCCGCGATCACCGCCCCCGCCCCGGCCGAGGCCCCGGCCCCCGTCGCCGCGTCGAGCACCCCGGCCCCCGCAGCCACCGGATCTGCGCCGGCTGCACCCGCGACCCCGGCGGCCCCGGCGCCGACGTCGGGCGGCAACGGGAACAGCTTCGAGGAACGCATTCGGACGCGGTCCTCGCCCCTGGTGCGGAAGATGGCCGCCGAACACGGAGTCGAGATCTCGGCGCTGCAGGGCAGCGGGATTGCCGGCCGCGTCACCAAGAAGGATCTCCTCGGCTATCTCGAGTCGGGGCCGCCCGCCGCGGCGCCGGCTGCCGCCTCGGCGCCTTCCTCCGCCGCCGGCAGTTCGATGTATGCTCCGGGCGGAGTCGAAGCGTCGGGCCCGCTCCCCCAGCCGTGGCCCGGCGACCGCGTGGAGCCGATGTCGAAGATGCGCGGCATCATCAGCGACCGGATGATTCAGTCGCGCCGCACTTCGGCGCACGTGTCGTCGTTCTTCGAGGTGGACTTCACCCGCGTGGCCCGCATCCGCGCCAAGAACCGGGCGGAATTCGAGCGCACGACGGGTGAGAAGCTGACGTTCATGCCGTTCATCATGAGCAGCGTCGTGCAGGGGCTCAAGCAATTCCCCGTCATGAACGCGGCGGTCGCCGGACGCGATGTGATCTACCGGAAGGCGATCAATCTCAGTGTCGCGGTCGCGGTCGATTGGGGGCTCCTGGTGCCCGTGATCAAGAACGCCGACGATCTCTCGCTGACCGGCCTCACGCGGGCGCTCAACGACCTCGCCCAGCGCGCCCGCACGAAGAAGTTGCAGCCGGCGGAGACCGATGGCGGCACCTTCACCATCACCAATCCGGGCGTCTACGGCTCGTTGATGGGCACGCCGATCATCAACCAGCCGCAGGTCGCGATCCTCGGCATCGGAGCGATCGAGAAGCGCGCCAAGGTCATCACGGGCACCGACGGCGAGGACACGATCGCCATCCGCACCTGCGCGAACCTGTCGATCTCCTTCGACCATCGCCTCATCGACGGCGCGGTTGCCGACGAGTTCATGGCGTTCGTGAAGCGCCAGCTCGAGACATTCCCCGAGACGGCGCTCTGACGTGGCCAAGGTCCTCACGGTTCAACGACTGATCGTTCCGCTGGCCGAACGCGCGAAGTACGTCGATCGCGCGCGGCGCCGTCGGGCCTTCTATGCCGAACGCGACTGCCGGTTCTGGGTGGTGACGGAGATGGATCTGCCCGGTGCATTCATCGAGTTCACCGAGGGGCCGAACGCGAAGGCGCTCAAGCAGGCGCATCTCGAGAGCAGCGAGCCGCCGCTCGATGTGAACCGCATCTACGTGGAGCTGGAGTTCTAGCATGCCGACGCGGAGCATCGAGATCGACGGCCGGACCTGGAGCGTGTATCCCTCGGGCTTCATCACCTCGATGGTCGGCGACGAGTTCGGACTGCTGTTCATTCATGGCAGCGGGCCCGAGCGCGAAGTGCGCGTGACGCGCTACTCGCCGCAGGGCGCGCGCGCGCGCGAGCAGTCGTTGCGCGAGTTGAGCGATGCCGATCTGCGCCGCCTCTTCGTCGAGTCGCAGCCGAGCCTCACGTCGCCCGAAGCTGGCTACACGTCGTGACGATTCCGGCCGTCCGCGAGCCGGAGCGGTTCGTGGATCTGCATTCGCACTCCACCGCGTCCGACGGCGCGGCCTCGCCGCGTGAGATGGTCGAAGCCGCCGTCGCCAGCGGCCTGGCCGCGGTCGCGCTGACCGACCACGACACGTTGGGTGGGGTCGCCGAAGCGCAGGCGGCGGGCGAGGAACTTGGCATTCGCGTAATCGCCGGCGCCGAACTGAGCACCACCGACGGCCAGCGTGAGTGGCACATGCTGGCACTCCACGTCCGCGACCGGGAAGCCCTCGACTCGCGCCTCGCTCACTTCCGGGACGCGCGCGAGGACCGCGCCCGCGTGATCGTCGAGAAGCTCGCGGCCATCGGCGTCGCGATCTCGTACGAGGACGTGCTGGCCGAGTCGGGTGGCGGCGCTATCGGTCGCCCGCACATCGCCCGTGTGCTGATCGCCAATGGACACGTGCGCGACTTTCGTGAGGCATTCGACCGCTACCTCGGCTACGGCCGCCCGGCCTTCGCGGAGAAGGAGCTGATCCCGATTGCCGACGCGATCACCATGGTGCACGAGGCCGGTGGCATCGCGGTACTGGCGCACCCCGGCACCGACGGTCGGCCCGAGCGCATCGCGGCGCTCGCCGCCGCGGGGCTCGATGGACTCGAGGTTCGCCATCCCGGACACGCGATGGACGTCGAGCCGCGCCTGACGCGGCTGGCGGCGCAGCACGGGATGGTCCGTAGCGGCGGATCCGACTGGCACGGCGGAGGGGAGGGGACGCGCCTGCTCAACGGCATGCGCGTTCCGATTGGCTGGTTGCAGGAGCAGGACGAGCGCGTCGCG
Source organism: Gemmatimonadales bacterium (assembly GCA_038324385.1). Classification (GTDB taxonomy): domain Bacteria; phylum Gemmatimonadota; class Gemmatimonadetes; order Gemmatimonadales; family Gemmatimonadaceae; genus JBBQHX01. The sequence continues at coordinate 2,556 of JBBQHX010000179.1, forward strand.
CGGATCCGTGCCGCCGGCTGACCCGTCGGCGCCAGGCGCGCGCCTGGCGCTTGGCGGTCGTGTCGCGCTCGTGACCGGGGCGGGGCGTCGGGTGGGGCGGGCGATCGCGCTCGAGCTGGGCCGGGCGGGCGCCGAGGTTGTCGTGCATTTCAACGGCTCGCGCGAGGGCGCCGACGGGACCGCGGCGATGATCACCGACGCGGGCGGGCGGGCGCACGTCGTGCAGGCCGATCTCACCGATCCTGCCGCACCGGAGCGCCTCGTCGCGGAGGCGGTCGCCGCCGCCGGCGGGCTCGACATCCTGGTCAATTCCGCGGCCGTGATGGAGCGCACGCCGGTCGGCGAGGTCACCGTCGACGCGTGGGACGCGATGTTCGCGCTCAACCTGCGGGCGCCCTTCTTTCTGTGCCAGGCCGCAGCGCCGAGGCTGGCCGACGGTGGCGTGATCGTCAACATCGCTGATCTCGCCGCGTTCGAGACGTGGCCGGCGTACGTCCCGCACTCGATCACCAAGGCGGGCGTCGTGCAGATGACCCGCGCGCTGGCGCGCGCCCTCGCCCCCCGGATCCGGGTCAACGCAGTGGCGCCCGGGGCGGTGCTGCTTCCGGATGATTGGGACGCCAACTCCGCCCAGCGGCTGGCCAGCACCACCCCACTCGGCCGCCTCGGGTCGGCCGACGACGTCGCCCAGGCCGTGCGCTATCTGATCGAGGCCGGCTACGTCACGGGCGAGGTGCTGATCGTCGACGGGGGGCGCCACGTGCGCGTCTGACTCGACCGGCGGGTCCTCGGCGGCCGGCGCATGGCCGGCGCATGGCCGACGCGGGTACCGTCAGACCCCCGCGCCTGCGACATTTCGCGTACGCGCGATGTGGCCCAATGATGGCCGCGTCGGCGATCATGTCGCGTCTGGCCGGGATCGACTCGACGCCCGCACTGTCGCTCTCCATTCATTTCTTCCGTCCGCCATGACTGACAGGTTGCAGTACGATATCGTGATCGTGGGTGCGGGACCGGCTGGCATGACCGCCGGCCTCTACGCCGCGCGCGCGCTGTGCAAGACGGTCGTGCTGGAACGGGGCGCCCCGGGCGGCGAACTGCTCAACACCGAGTATCTCGAGAACGTGATCGGGTGGCAGAAGGTGCTCGGCAGCGAGCTGGCGATGCTGTTCGAGAACCACGTGCTCTCGGCGGGCGCCGAGATCCACACCGGGGTGAACGTCGCCGCCGTGCGCAAGCGGCCTGACGACACTTTCGAGACGCTGCTCGACAACGGCACGATCTACGAGTCGCCGGCCGTGATCGTGACGGCGGGCGGAACGCCCGTGAAGCTGGGCATTCCCGGGGAAGCGGAGTACGCGGGGAAGGGGGTGTCGTACTGCGCCGTCTGTGACGCGAACTTCTACAAGGGGCACCATATCGCGGTGGCCGGCGGCGGAGATGCCGCGGTCGAGGAGGCGGGCTACCTGAGCCGCTACGGCTCCAAGGTGACGCTGATCCACCGTCGCGACGAGCTGCGCGCCTCGGCGATCCTGCAGCAGCGCCTGTTCGACAACCCGAAGGTGGAGGTCGTGTGGAACACGGTCGCCGAGGAGGTCGTCGGCGACGAGAGCGGGTTGATGACCGGGCTGCGCGTGCGCAATGTGCTCACCGGCGAGCCGAGCGTCCTCGACGCGACCGGCCTGTTCGTCTTCATCGGCTTCAAGCCCAACACGGGCGTGATCGACGGTCACTACGATCACGACGAGATGGGCTACGTGAAGACCGACTACGCGATGATGTCGTCGATTCCGGGACTGTTCGTCGCCGGCGACATGCGCGCGCAGCTCACGCGGCAGGTGACCACCGCCGCGGGCGACGGAACCACGGCGGCGATTGCGGCGGAGAAGTTCATCAAGGAGATGCGTGAGGCGCAGTCGGACGGTGCATCGCCGAACGACGCCGAGGCGTCGGCCGTGGCCGTCTCGCACATCAATTCGGGCGGCTACTCCTGACGTCGCGCGGTGGTCCCGGGTTCCAGCGCGGCGCCAGCGGCGATATGATTGAAATCGTCGGCAGCGCGACCGATGCCCGCCTGTGTGCCGATCACCTGGAGCGCGACGATATGCCGTGCGTCGTCATCAGACCCCACCCTTCGCTCGCGCATCGCGCCCTGCCGCTGCCTGTCGCCGTCGGAGCGCGCGTGGCACTCGGGTGCCGCCCGTGATGCGCATCCAGACGATTCCGCTTGGCCCCCTGCAGGCCAACTGCTACCTCGTCGTCGATGAGGACGCGGGCGATCTCGTGGTGGTCGATCCGGGTGACGACGCGCCCCGGCTCCTGGCCGCGATCGCCGCGCTCGGGCTACCGGTGCAGGCCGTCTGGCTCACCCATGCGCATTTCGATCATGTCGGCGCGCTGGCGCCGCTGATCGCCGCCTTCCCTGACGCCGGCATCCATCTGCATCCCGCCGACGCGGTGCTCTACGTGGTCGCGGCTCGTCAGGCAGCGAGCTTCGGCCTGCGGATCAGCGATCCTCCCCCGTACGACCATGAGCTTGGCGAGGGCGATGTCGTGTCGGTGGGCACGCAGCAGTTTCGCGTGTGGCACTGTCCGGGGCACGCTCCGGGTCATGTGATTTTTGTCGGCGAGGGCGTTGCGATCGTCGGCGACTGCCTGTTCGCGGGCTCCGTCGGCCGCACCGATCTGCCATACGCGGACGCGGCGCAGTTGAGCGAGTCGCTCGACCGGATCGCCATGTTGCCGCCGGAGACCCGCGTGCTGTGCGGCCACGGACCCGAGACGACGATCGGCGTCGAACGCCTGTCGAACCCATTCCTCAACGGCGCAGCCCGTTTGGTGACCCGATGAGTCGTACCCATCTCTATCGCGCCGTGCGCCGTCCCCGCCCGACGGGAAGCGCTCTGCTGTTCGCTCTCTGGCTTGGCGCCGCCCTCGTCGGCGTGGCGGCGATCCTTCCGCTCCCCGCCGCCCTCGTCCCAGCGGGCACCGGGGGGGCGGCGTTGGCGCGGCTGATTCCACTCGTCGGGCTCGCCGCGCTCGCCACCGGCCTGCTCGTGCTGGCCGCCGAATCGCTGGCGATCCGCTCGCGCTTCCGCGCCGGGCGAGTGGTGTGCGCGGTGATCCTCGCTACCGCAGGGAGCATCGCCGGCTTCAGCGGCGATGGCGAGTCCAACATGCTGCACGCGGCCGACGCCGCGCCGGCCGCCGTCCCGACGCTGGCGGCCGCGCGCGCCGCGCACGCCGCCAACCTCGGCTGGCTCGCGCTCGCGCTGGTCGCCGCCGGCGGGGGACTAGTCTGCGCGATCGCCGCGCTGCGGACGGAAGAAGTCCCGATCTGATACCCCCGCGCCCGCGCATTTGCGCGGGCGCCCCGGACGCAAACGCGCGGCCGATGCCGGGCGCTACCCTGATTGGAGGACACGCTCGATGGCGAACGCGACGCGGACGGAGAACGACCCCCTCGGACCGCTCGAGGTGCCGGCGGACGCGCTGTACGGAGTGCAGACGATGCGCGCCCGGCAGAACTTCCCGATCAGCGGGCTCCTGCCGCTCGAGCCGTTCGTTCTCGGGCAGGTGTGGCTCAAGAAGGCCGCGGCGCTCACGCACAAGGAGACGGGACGCCTCGAGGCGCGCCTTGCCGACGCCATCGTCCAGGCGGCCGACGAGATCCTCGGCGGGCAGTACCTCGACCAGTTCGTCGTCGATCCGTACCAGGCCGGCGCGGGCACGTCGCACAACATGAACGTGAACGAGGTGCTGGCCAATCGCGCCAACGAGCTGCTCGGTGCCGCACGAGGCGCATATGCGCCCGTGCATCCGAACGACCATGTGAACATGGCGCAGAGCACCAACGACACGATCCCCACCAACATCCGCCTGGCCTGCCTGTCGCAGCTCGGGCCGCTGGTGACCGCGCTGGAAGGGCTGCGCGACGCGCTGGCCGCCAAGGGAAAGGAGTTCGACGGCATCATCAAGGCCGGACGCACGCACCTGCAGGACGCGATGCCGATCCGCCTCGGCCAGGAGTTCACGGCCTACGCGGGGAGCGTCGAGCGGAACCGCAAGCGCATCGTCGAGTCGGCCGACTACCTGCGCGACCTGGGCATCGGCGGGAGCGCAGTGGGCACCGGCGTCACGGTCGAGCCCGAGTATCCCGAGCTCATGAACCGGTTTCTCACGGAGATCACGGGGCTCGAGCTGCGCGTTGGCGAGGATCGCATCCAGCTCATGCAGAGCATGGGCGACGTGGCGGCCTTCAGCTCGCAGCTCAAGGTGTTCGCCATCGACCTCAGCAAGATCTCGAGCGACCTCCGCCTGATGGTCTCCGGTCCGCGCACGGGACTCGACGAAATCCGTCTCCCCGCGGTGCAGCCCGGCTCGTCGATCATGCCAGGCAAGATCAATCCGTCGATTCCGGAGATGATCAATCAGGTCTGCTTCCAGGTCATGGGCTGCGACACCACCGTCGCAATATCGGCGGAGCACGGCCAGCTCGAGTTGAACGTGATGATGCCCGTGATCGCGTTCAATGTGTTGCTCTCGATGCGCATTCTCACGAACTCGGTCACCGTGCTGACGGAGAAGTGCATCGTGGGGATCGAGGCCAACACCGAGATGTGCGAGTACTGGGTCGAGCGGTCGGCCGCGCTGGCCACGGCGCTCGCGCCGCAGGTCGGCTACGCGCGCGCGGCGGAGCTGAGCAAGCAGTCGGTCAAGGAAGGCGTGCTCATTCGCGAGCTCGTCAAGCGTGAGCAGGTGCTGCCTGACGATCAGATCGACGACGTGCTCGACCTCAAGAAGATGACGGAGATCGGGATGCCGGGCGGCAAGCACGGCGTCGGATCGGCCGGCTGAGCGATTCGTCCGCACCCTGTTCCTGAGGCCCTCCGGTGCCTGATTCGCCCGCTCCTCGCTTCACCGAAGAAGAAACCACGGCCATCATCGCTCGTGCCGCACGGGCGCAGCATGCGATCGCGCCCGTGCACGAAACGGGGCTCTCGCTCGCGGAACTCCAGCAGCTTGGCGACGCTGCCGGGTTGGAGCCGGCGCACATCGCGGCGGCCGCCGCCACCATCCGTGCCGAACAGCTGGTGGCCGATGAGTGGCTGGGGCTGCCGACGGAAATGCGCGAGACCCGCGTCATCCCCGTACCGGTCGGAGATCAGGCGTGGGAGCGGATGGTAGCCGTCCTTCGCGAGCACTTTCGATCGGCCGGCTTCGCCGGACAGGTCGGCCGCGCTGGCCACGGCGCTCGCGCCGCAGGT
>JBBQHX010000180.1:0-7653 GCA_038324385.1 Gemmatimonadales bacterium
CCGCCAGCGCACGCGCGGGTCGCCATCCCGCGGCGAGATCAGGAAGAGCGCCTCGAGCGACGGCGCGCCGGCGGGCCGTTCGCTGACCACCTCGTCGAAGCGAAATTCGATGTCGCCCGGCCGAACATTCACGGCGCCCGACTCGGGCGATACACTCACGACGCGCGGAGGGATCGGGTCGGGGCGGCCGCCGACGGGGGCGGTTTCCTGCGCGCACGCACCGGCGCCGAACGCGGCCAGCACGATCGCGACGGGGGCCAGCCCACGGCTCCGACCCCAGATGGCGCGCGCACCGCCCACAGGCCGCATCACTCAGCGGGGCAGAGCTCGGCGACCTTCGCGCGCAGCGCCTCACGACGTCCGGTCCACTCCACCGCCTTCGCCCTCTCCGCCGCGACGATATGCGCGGGCGCCTTGGCCGTGAACTTCTCGTCGGCGAGGCGCCCTTCGAGCACCGCGAGCTGCTTCTCGAGCTGTTGAAGCTCCTCGCGCAGCTTGGCGCACTCCTTCGCGACGTCCACCAGTCCGCCGAGCGGGACGATGAGCGCCGTCTGGTCGGAGAGCAGGGCGTGGGCGGCGGCGCCTTCCGGTGCCGCCTCGCCGATGCTCAGCGTGCAGCGGGCGAGCCGCTGCACGAGCGCGGCTTCCTCCCCCAACACCCGGCGCGCGTCAGGCGATGCCGGCACCACCGTGGCGGCGACCGTGCGCGAGGGCGGGACCGCATAGTCCGCACGAATCTGCCGCAGCCCGCTCACGGCCTCACGAACCAGCTCGAACTCGCGCGCGCCGGCGGTGTCGGCATGTCCACCAGCCGTCGGCCACGCGGCGACGCAGATCGAACTCCCTGCCTCACGACCGGGCAGGCGCTGCCAGAGCGCCTCGGTGATGAAGGGCATGATCGGCTGCAGCAGCCGCAGCGCCTGGTCGAACACGTGCACGCTGACGGCGCGCGCGACATCGGCGTCGGCGCCGGTGACGGTGGCGCCGAGGCGTCCCTTGGTCGTCTCGATGTACCAGTCGGCCAGCTCGTTCCAGACGAACCGACGCGCGGCTTCGGCATACTCGTTGAGCCGCATCCCCTGCCTGAGCTGCGCCGGCTCCCACCCGCCGTTCGATGGGCGCGCGGGTCCCAACGCCGCGTCGCACTCGGCGATCGCGGCGTCGAGGCGAGCGAGAATCCACCGATCGGCGCGCGTGAGGCGCTCGGGCGCGACGGCGTCGAGCGTCGTCACCGTCCCGGTGCCCACGTTGGTGAGCAGGAAGCGGCCGATGTTCCAGAGCTTCGTCGCGAAGTTGCGGCCCGGCGAGAAGGAGCGCTCCAGATCCTTCGGATCGAGGATCAGATCGCTCCCCACGCCCAGCCCGCCGACCACCGTGAACCGGAGCGCGTCCGCGCCGAACTGCCGCACGACGTCCAGTGGATCGATGCCGTTGCCGAGCGACTTCTGCATCCGCACGTGATTCGTATCGCGCACGGTGCCGTGGAGGTACACCGTGTGGAACGGCGCCTCGCCCATGAACTCGTAGCCGGCCATGATCATGCGCGCGACCCAGAAGAAGAGAATCTCCGGGGCGGTCACGAGCATGTCGGTCGGGTAGAACGCCTTGAGGTCGGGCTCAGGCGTGTCGGGCCAGCCGAGCGTGCTGAACGGCCAGAGCCAGGACGAGAACCAGGTGTCCAGGACGTCCTCGTCCTGCCGAACGCCGCCGCCGCACGCGGTGCAGGCGGTGACGTCGTCACGGCTGACCATCATCTCGCTGCAGCTCGTGCAGTACCAGACCGGGATGCGATGGCCCCACCAGAGCTGCCGGGAGATGTTCCAGTCGCGGATGTTCTCCATCCAGTGGACGTACACGCCCTCCCACCGCTCCGGCACGATGCGAATCGTCCCGTCACGCACGGCCTGCAGAGCAGGCGCCGCGAGCGGCGCCATCGTTACGAACCACTGATCCGACAGGCGCGGCTCGACCACCGTCTCGCACCGATAGCAGTGCCTGACGGCATGCTGGTGCGTCGCCACCTTGCCCAACTGCCCGTCGGCGCGCAGCCGCTCGACGATCGCCTCACGCGCGGCGAACCGGTCCATCCCGGCAAGCTCCGCGGGCACGCGGCCGGCCGCATCGGCGAACTCGGCCATCGTGCCGGTCGGCGACATGACCACTGGCATCGGCAGCGCATGCCGCCGGCCGACCTCGAAATCGTTCGGGTCGTGCGCGGGGGTGATCTTCACCACGCCGGTGCCGAACGCGGGGTCGACATACGTGTCGGCAATCACCGGGATCTCCACGCCGACGATCGGCAGGACCACCGACCGGCCGACGAGATGGCGGTAGCGTTCATCGTCGGGATGCACGGCGAGCGCGACGTCGCCGAGCATGGTCTCGGGGCGGGTGGTCGCGACCTGGAGCATGGTGTCGGGCTCGCCGGCGACGCGATAGGACACGTGGTAGAGCGCACCGGTCTCGTCGGCGTGCTCCGCTTCCTCGTCGGAGAGCGACGTCAGGCAGCGCGAGCACCAGTGGATGACCCGGTGGCCACGATAGACCAGTCCGCGCTCGTGCAGCCGCACGAACGCCTCGCGCACGGCGCGCGACCGCTCGGGGTCGAGCGTGTACGCGGTGCGCGACCAGTCGGCCGAGGCACCGATCGCCTTAAGCTGCTCGAGGATCGTGCCGCCCGTCTGGGCGACCCATGACTCGACGCGCTTGACGAAGGCGTCGCGACCGAGGTCGAAGCGCGTCTTTCCCTCGCGGGCGAGCTGCTTCTCGACGACGTTCTGCGTCGCGATGCCGGCGTGATCGGTGCCCGGCAGCCAGAGCGCCTCGTCGCCCGCCATGCGGCGCCAGCGGACGAGCACGTCCTGCACGGTGTTGTTGAGCCCGTGCCCCATGTGCAGCACCCCGGTCACGTTCGGCGGCGGGATGACGATCGTGAACGGGGCGCGCGCGCCACCGGTGCGGGTGGATCGTGCGGGATCGGCCGTGAACAGGCCCTCGGCCACCCAGCGCGGATACAGCTCGGCGGCGAGGGCGGTAGGGTCGTACGCGGCGGGGGTCTCGTCTGGCTCGGTCGGCGTGCTCATGGTGGCCGCAACTTAAACGGCAGGGCCTGCGTCCGCACACTATGCGGGGGGAATACGAAGGGGCCGCTGCCATGCTGGCAGCGGCCCCTCGACCCGCAGGCGCAAGCCGAGCGGTTACTGCTGCTCGCCGGTCGGATTCGGGACGTGGTCGCCGCGCGGCACACCACTATCCGACTCCTCCACTTCCGACGCGCGGCGCTCGGCGACCGGAAGGTCGTCGGCGGCGCTGCGCAGGGCCTGCGACTCGCGCAGGGCGCGCTCCTTCAGGACGGGCGCGGGATCGTCGTGGCGGTCCTCCTCCTGCGAGGTGCCCTGACGGCGGCGGCCGGTGCCGATACCCTGGCCTTCCCAGTGGCCTTCGTGCGTCTCCTCAGACTCGTACTCGTCGCCGACCGTCTGGAGGCGGTCGTCCTCGTCGCGCACCGTGAGGCGGTTGACGACGGTCTCGACGCCGGGCGTACCGCGGGTGATCGTGACCGCGTGCTGCGACTCGTCGCCCTCGTGCACCCACCCGGTGAGTTCGATGATGCCGTTGCCGATCGCGCCGATGTCGATCGCGCGTTCGCTCAGGACGGGGTCGTTGCGGAACGCTTCGAGCACGCGCTCCTCGAGCTCCTCCTCGGGCGACGGCTCGTAGTCCGTCTCGTCGAAGTCATCTTCCTCGTAGGGAATCGTGCGTCCGACGAGTTCGTCGGTGGCGCGACCGAGGCTCTGCCGCACGCGGCGGGTGAGCCCACCCATGCCGCCAAGCCGCTCGGTGATGATCAGTCCGGCGGCGAGCCCGGCGAGGGCCCCGGCCGCGAGGAAGAGAAGACCACGCGATGAGCTTTCTTCATCGCGAAAGCGAAGCTGGGACATGTAGAACCTGTGGCGGATGGGGACGGGGAAGGATAGCTTCCCGCGAGCGCGTCAGCGAGTCACGCCCCTCGATCGTCGCAAAAAGAAGGCCACCCACGGGTCATGACCAAGCTGCCCACACCGCCGCCGCCGCCCGCCCCCGAGTCCCCTCTTCCGGCGACGCGACGCGCCACCCTCGTCTGGCTGGCGCTGGTGGCCTGCGTGCTGCTCGGCCTCGCGCTCTTCGTGGCCTACGGCCGCGACCTCCTTCCGTTGATCAACGACGTCCCCTGATCCGTATGCCTGACCAGGTCTCCAGTTCGCCCGCGACCGTCTCGCTGACCCTGCCGAACGGCGACGTCCGCGAGGTGCCGGCCGGCACGCTCGCCCGCGACGTCGTCGGAGGGATCGGCCCGCGTTTGCTTCGCGACGCGATCGCCGTCTCGCTCAACGACGAGATCATCGACCTGATGACGCCGGTGCGCGAGAGCGGATCGCTGCGCGTTCTGATGGAGAAGGATGCGGCCTCGCTCGACGTGCTCCGGCACTCGGCCGCACACATCCTGGCCACCGCCGTGCGCCGGCTGCGCCCCGACGCCCACATCGGCTTCGGCCCGTCGATCGAGGACGGCTTCTACTACGACTTCGAGGTGCGCGAGCCGTTCACCCCCGACGACCTGGCCGCCTTCGAGGCGGAGATGCACAAGGTCGTCCGGGAGAAGTACCCGTTCGTGCGCGAGGAGGTCTCGGCCGAGGAGGCGCGCGTCCGCTTCACCGACGATCCGCTGAAGCTGGAGCGACTCGGCGAGTTCTCCGCCGACGAGGTGATCTCGACCTACACCGATGGGCCGTTCATCGATCTGTGCCGCGGCCCGCACCTGCAGGACACCGGTTATCTCAAGCACTTCAAGCTGCTGCACACGGCGGGCGCCTACTGGCGCGGCGACGAGAAGCGGCAGATGCTGCAGCGCATCTACGCCACGGCGTGGTTCCGGAAGGAGGACCTCGAGGCCTATCTCCATCGCCTCGAGGAAGCAAAGCGACGCGACCATCGCACGCTCGGCCAGGCGCTGGATCTCTTCTCGACCGATCAGCGCGTCGGACCGGGGCTCATCCTCTGGCATCCGCGCGGCGGCATCATCCGCAACGAGATCGAGGCGTACGAGCGCGAGTTGATCCTGCGCCACGGTTACGATCTGGTCTATACGCCGCACATCGTCAGTGAGAAGCTGTTCGAGATCTCGGGCCACCTCGAGAACTTTCGCGACGGCATGTTCGGCGCGATGGAGGTCGAGGGCGGTGCGTATCGGCCCAAGCCGATGAACTGCCCCGGGCACATCTGCATCTATCAGTCGCGCCAGCGGTCGTATCGCGACCTGCCCATCCGCTATGCGGAGTTCGGGACGGTGTATCGTTACGAGCGGAGCGGCGTACTGCACGGAATGCTGCGCGTGCGCGGCTTCACGCAGGACGACGCGCACGTCTTCTGTACCCCGCAGCAGGTGGAGCACGAGGTCGAGCGCCTGCTCGACCTCGTCCACGAGATGCTCGGCACCTTCGGCTATCCCTACACGATCGAGCTCGCGACCCGCCCGGAGAAGGCACTCGGTGACGTCGAGGTCTGGAACCGCGCCGAGGAGACGCTGGCGACGGTGCTGAAGCGCCGCGGGCTCGAGTACGAGGTCGATGCGGGCGGAGGCGCGTTCTACGGCCCCAAGCTCGACTTCAAGCTGATCGACGCGATCGGCCGGAAGTGGCAGGGACCGACGGTGCAGCTCGACTTCAACCTCCCGGAGCGGTTCGAGCTCGAGTACGTCGGCGAGGACAACGCGCGACACCGCCCCGTGATGCTGCATAGGGTGCTCGTCGGCTCAATGGAGCGGTTCGTCGGTGGGTTGATCGAGCATTACGCGGGCGCGTTTCCGGTCTGGCTCGCGCCCGAGCAGGTCCGCGTCGTCCCGATCGCCGAAGACAACGTGCCGCACTGCCGCGAGCTGGTCGACCGGATGACGACGGCGGGCATCCGCGCACATCTCGATGCCCGGTCGGACACCCTCAACTACCGCATTCGTGAGGCGGAAATGTTGAAGGTGCCGTACATGACCGTGATCGGGAAGCGTGAGGCGGAGGGCGACATGGTCGCCGTCCGCATGCGCGGCGCGGGCCGCAAGCAGGACATCATCCCGGCCAACGAGTTCATCGCGCGCGTCGTCGACGAGATCCGGACGCGTGCCGCCATCACCGCTCCGGCGTCGACCGAACCCGAGCCGGCCGCCGCCCCAGCGTAAGATCACCGAGGAATGCGCCCGCGGCGAGTCCGCGGTTGCACGCCTCACGATGCCAGGACACTTCCGCTATACCCGAGGAACATCATGGCCGCCTCGTCTCCTCGCCCCGTTCGCGCCGCGACCGCAACGATCGCGCTCGCCGCTGTCGCTCTGCTCGTTCCCGACCTGATGCACGCCCAGGCACCCGCACCGCCCTCGGCCGCCCGGCGCCCACGCGTCGACACGCTGCACGGTGACGTCCGCACCGACGACTACTTCTGGCTGCGCAATCGCAACGATCCGGAAGTCATTCGCTACCTCGACGCGGAGAACGCGCACACCGAGGCCGCGCTCCGTCACACCGAGCCGATGCAGGAGCAGCTCTACCAAGAGATGCTCGGCCGCATTCAGCAGACGGATCTGTCGGTGCCGGAGCGGTTCGGGCCGTACTTCTACTACTCGCGCACCGAGGAAGGGAAACAGTATCCCATCTATGCGCGGAAGCGTGGCTCGCTCGACGCGCCTGAAGAGATCCTGCTCGACCATAACGCGATGGCCGAGGGGCACGAGTACTACACCATCGCCAGCCAGCGCATCAGCCCCGACCACCAGCGCCTCGCCTTCCTCGTCGACTCGACCGGGAGCGAGCAGTTCGTGATGATGGTCAAGGATCTACGTACGGGGGAGATCCTTCCCGATCGCGTGCCGAACGTGGCCTGGGCCGCCGAATGGGCCAACGACAACCGCACGCTCCTCTACACCACCTTCGACTCGGCGCAGCGCTCCGACAAGGTCTGGCGCCACCGGCTCGGCGACGATCCGGCGAAGGCACAGCTCGTCTTCCACGAGCCCGACGTGCTCTACAACGTCGGGCTGAGCAAGACCAAGAGCCAGCGCTTCTTCGTCATCGAGTCGGCCGGCTTCAACAACGGCGACGTGCGCGTCATCGACGCGAACACGCCGACAGCCGAGCCGAGGGTGATCTTTCCGCGCACGCGCGACCTGGAGTACACGGTCGAGCATCACGGCGACGATTTCCTCATCCTCACCAACGACGGCGCGCAGAATTTTCAGCTCATGCGCGCACCGATCGCCGATCCGACGCGCGAGCGGTGGACGCCGTTCGTCGCGCACCGCGAGGGCGTGCTGGTCGAGGGGATGGACGTCTTCCGCGACTGGCTCGTGCTGTACGAGCGCGGGAACGCCACACGCGGGATGCAGATCCGCAACCTGCGCGACGGCACGACGCATCAGGTGACCTTCCCGGAAGAGGTATTCACGATCGGACGCGCGGCGAATCGGGATTACGAGAGCTCGGTGCTGCGCTTCAGCTATTCGTCGCCCGTGACGCCGCAGTCGGTCTACGACTACGACATGGCGGCTCGCACGCGCACGTTGCTCAAGACGACCGAGGTCCTCGGCGGCTACGACCCGAGCCTCTATCGATCCGAGCGAATCTGGGCGAC
>JBBQHX010000181.1:0-7642 GCA_038324385.1 Gemmatimonadales bacterium
AAGCTGCTCGCCGGTTCGGTCGAGGCGGTGCGTATCGGGCGGGAGTTCGGCGTGCCGCTGATGTCGGACATGATGGCGGAGATCAGTCGCGGGGTCGGCCTGCTGCTGCTCGACGAGCTGGACGATGGAATCCCGCAGCTCGATGCGTCGATCGACCGGCTTGCGGGCACCGGCCACCGCGTCTGGGTGGCCTACCTCGGCGCGCGCCTCGGTGCGGCGCATGCGCGCCGCGGCGACGACGTGCGCGGCCTCGCGATGATCGACGAGAGCCTCACGCGGGGCGACTGTCGCGAGGATCGCGTGCATCAGGCCGAGATGCTGCGGCTCCGCGGCGAGGTCCTGGCGACGATGGGACGCCGCGCCGAAGCGATGCAGGCGTTGCGCGAGAGCCAGCGCGTCGCTCGCGAGCAGGAGGCGCGCGGGTGGGAGCTGCGCACGGCGACCTCGCTGGCGCGGCTCCTGGCCGACGATGGCGAGACGGAGCAGGCGCGCGCCACGCTCGGCCCCGTGCTTTCCTGGTTCACCGAAGGGTTCGACAGCTCCGACCTGCGCACCGCCGCCCGCCTGCTCGACGAGCTCGGTGCACGCGGCGACGGGCAGACGATGGCGGCCCGCGCGCCGGGCTGACTCCGCTTCACCACCCCACCCTCACGACTTCCGGAGCACCAGCGATGACCGCATCACCCGTGGAAACCGACCGTGCCGCGCTCGAGCGACTCAATGCGGAATGGGGCGATGCCGCCTCACGCGGCGAATTCGAGACCGTCGTCGCCCTCTATACCACCGACGCCACCCTGCTCTGGCCCGACCTGCCGGCCGTTCAGGGCACCAGCGGCATTCGTCAGGCGTGGAACGCGCTGCACGCGGAGGTACCGGAGATGGTCATCTCGTTCACGTCGAAGCAGATCGACCTGTCGGGGGACGGCCATCTCGCGGTGGATTACGGCGTCGTGACACTCAGGGAATCACCCGGCGGCGATCCGCTGCTCGCCAAGTATCTCGTCACCTGGAAAAAGGTGAACGGCGAGTGGAAGGTGCTCTACGACGCGTGGAACTACAACGACAAGAATCACCCGTGAGGCACCGCGTCCCGCCCGATTTCACATCCAACCGAGGGCACGCATCGACCAGGGGGCGTTCCAGACCTTGGTCAGGTGCGTGACGCGATCGTCCTCGTCCATGCGGATGGCGTAGGCGTAATCGGCCTCGCCGCCGAGCCCGGTGGGCGGCACCGGACCGCCTTCGCCCGTATGAGCGACCGCGACGGTCGCGAAGAAGAGCGCGGTACGATTGGCCTCGTCCCACGCCGACGATCGCAGCGTATACTCGCAGCCGACGAGCGGACCGGAGCCGAGCCCGGCCCACCAGTTGGTGTAGTCCTCGACGGTGGTGACATCGACGAGCGGTTCACACTGCGCCTCGAAGCGGGCGCCGTCGGCGGTGAACGGCCTGCATCCCTCCCATCCCTGCAGGCTCTCGCAGGCGTGGAAGAACTTGGTGGCGGTGTCGAAGGCGCTCATGGCTCTACTCCGGGGATGGTGGTGGACGATCGCACCACAAGGTACGAAGCGCGAACGGCAGCACAATGCAGATCACGACACGCCGTGCCACACAGCTCAAGCCGTACGGTCGCGGAGCGACCCGACGAATACGTCGAGGTGTCGGCTGATCAGGGCAGGGGCTTCGAGATCGAAGTGGCCGGTGCCTGGCTCGATGATCAGTGAGCCACTCTGAAAGTGCTGGCCCAGCAGCGCATCGTCCTGCTGGCCGACGAGGAGCTGTCGCACCAATCCGCGGTACACGGCACTGTCCTCGAACACACAGCGCAGCAATCGCCCGCCGTCCGTCGCCGCGCGGTACCAGTCAACGAACTGCGTGAGTGGTGCAGCGACGAACGGATCGGAGACCTCCTCGGCGAACCGCTGCAGCACCGGCAGGTCACCGCGGAATCGGCGCATCAGGCGAACGAGATATTCGTTCACGTCGAGCCACTCGTCCAGCGACGTCCCGGTCTCGCCGACGCCTTGTAGAAAGGCCAGCAGGCTCTCGTCGGGCCCGACGCCCGCGCGAGCGAGTTCGGCGCTGAGAAAGGTGGTCTCGCGCGAGAGGTTCGGACCCAGCACGAGCGCGCCATCGACGTGCGTCTGGAGCGTCCCCGGATCGGCGGCGGCCAGCCTCAGGGCGAGATCTCCGCCCGTGGAGAAACCGACGAGTATGACGTGTCGCGCTCCGCTCGACGCGACCAGTTCGTGCAGCAGCCCGTCGAGCAGAATGAGATGGTCCGCTATCGGCAGGTGTGTTCGATAGCGTCGTCCGCCTTCGAAGCCCAACAGCGCTGGCGCGATCGCGCGGTAGGGCGTCTGTCGCAGCAGGTCGTTTCCATCGTCGGGATCGATGCACCAGCGCGCCAGATAGCAGACGAGGGTGTCCGACACACGGCCATTATCCAGATAGTGGAGCTCGTCCCCGACCATCCGCGGATCGAACGCATCGCGCGATAGGCGCTGGCTCAGCGCATCGGTGATCGTGAAGCGCTGAAGTGCGGGCTCGGGATCCACCGATCCCGCGGCCGGTCCGCTGCCGCTCGCGCCGAGCGCCGCGATCACCTGGGCGAGCTCGTCGGCGGTCTGCCAGCGATCGGCGGGACGCTTCTCGAGGCAGCGGAGGACGGCGTCCGAGACCGCCCGCGACACCGCCGACCGGCGCTGACTCGGCGGCTCGGGTGTGCGGACCATGTGCGCCGCGACCTGCTGCTGTGGCGAGAGGCCCGTGAACATCGGTGCCCCGGTCAGCATCTCATACCAGATCGCGCCAATCGCGTAGATGTCGGCCCGTTGATCGACGTGCGGATCGGCCGCGGCCTGTTCGGGCGCCATGTAGGCCGGCGTCCCGACGGCGAGCCCGGTTTCGGTAAGCCGCGGCAGCGACGCGCTGACGATCGCCTTGGCAATCCCGAAGTCCGCGATCTGGGGCCACCCGCTCGCGAACAGGATGTTCTCGGGCTTGAGATCGCGATGCACGATGCCTGACGCGTGCGCATGGCGGAGCGCATCGACGAGCGCGCCGACGATCCGCAGCGACTCGGCGATCGGCAGCTCGCGCTCGCGGTCGAGCAGCGCGCGTAGCGAGCCGCCGTCGACATGCGGCATCGTATAGTACAGCGTCCCGTCGGCCGCACCGGAGTCGAGCAGTGGGACGATGTGCGGATGGGTGAGCACGGCGGCAATCTCGATCTCGCGCAGGAAACGGTCGTGGCCGATGCTTGCCGCCAAATCGGCGCGCAGAACCTTCAGCGCGACGTGCCGCGAGTGCCGCAGATCCTGCGCGAGGTAGACCGTCGCCATACCACCGCGCCCCAGCTCCCGCACGAGGTGGTAGCGGTCCCCGAGCGCCGTGGAAAGCGTGTCGATCGAATTCGCCATGGACCCGGAACCCTCGAATGGGGATGCACCAGCAGTGGACCCGTACCCACGACGGGCGACGACCAGCCTAACGTTTCCCGTCGATGTCGCGGCCGGCGGCCTGCCTCACGACGTACAGCGTATGGTGCAGCCGCCCGCCGCCCCGGTAGGCATGGGCACCCGTCACTTCGACCGTGAGCCCGACGCGCCGCAGCGCGGTTGCGAACGCCGGATCGGGGTCGGCCGACCAGTAGGCGAGGCGACCGCTCGGGCGCAGTGCAGCCGCGGCCGACCGGATTCCCGCATCGCGGTAGAGCCGGGCGTTGTGCGACGTAACGAGTGCACCGGCCCCGTTGTCGACGTCGAGCATGATGGCGTCGAAGCCGCCGGGGTTCGCCCGCAGCACGTTGGCGACGTCGTCGTGCACGAGCGTCACGCGCGGGTCGGCGAGGGCGTCGACGCTGAGGCCATACTCGCGGGACTGGTTCCAGCGGATGACGGCATCGAGCAGCTCGACCACGACCACCTCCGCGCCATCCCCGAGCGTCTGGAGCGCGGTGCGGAGGGTAAAGCCGAGTCCGAGGCCACCGATCAGTACGCGTGGAGCCGCCGTCTCTCGCAACGGCGCACACACCAGTTCGGCCAGTCTGTCCTCGGACGCGTGGCGCCGCGTCGACATCAGCTCGACCCCGTTGACGCGGATGTAGTACGCGGCGTCGTGCCGGTAGAGGGTGAGCACCGTGCCGTCCGGTGCCGTGGTCTCGTCGAGACGCTCGAAGCGCTTCACGTCGGAATCGCGGAAAAATGAAGGGGGCGGGGCGAAGGCCGCGCGGCGTCGCGTGGTCCGGCATGGGGAGGACTCTATCTCCAACTCGCCAGCGAACTGATGCAAGGTATCGCCGACGACGCAACACGACCGGGCGGCGCGGCATTCGCATCGGAAGGGGCCACGCTGCTCCGCGGCGCCTACTCCACCATACTGCCGATGCCGACATCGCGCACCGCTGTCCACGATCGAGCGCTCACCGCGACGGTCATCACGCGCACGCCGCTGTTCTACGCGGATGGCGCGGATCTGGCGCTGGACCGACCGGCGCACGTGCGCGCCGGCTCGAGCCTCGCGTGGGTTCCGGGCGGGATCGCGCTCATCCAGGACGACGCGAACTTCGTCGCCCTGGTCGAGCCCGAGGGCGGCCGCGCCCGCGCGATCACGCTTCCGGCGGGAGTTGGCGGGCGCCGGCAGTTCGACGACGACCGCGGGAACAAGGCGCACAAGTTCGACCTCGAGGCGTGCGTGGCCGTCGAGCGGGAGGGGGAGACGGTGCTGCTGGCGCTGGGGTCGGGCTCATCCAGCCGGCGAGAACGGGTGGCGTTGATCCGGGGCTGGGAGCGCGAACACCCCGAGGTGAGCCTCGTCCACCTGCCGCGTCTCTACGACGCTCTGCGCGACGCGCGACGCTTTGCAGGCACGGAGCTGAACGTGGAGGGCGCCGTGTTCCTCGGCGACCGGCTGCGCCTGTTCGGGCGCGGCAACGGTGCGTCGCGCGATGGTGATGCGGCGGCCAACGCCACGTGCGACCTGGACTGGACGGCCCTGCTCGCGCATCTCGACGCACCCGATCATCGCCCGCCGCCGCGGCCGGCCGCCGTGATGCGCTATGACCTCGGCCATCTCGACGGCGTCGCGCTTGGCTTCACCGATGCCGCGTGTTGGCGCGACGTCCTCCTCTACTCGGCTGCCGCCGAGGACTCCCCGGACGCGGTGCAGGACGGACCCGTCACCGGCTCCGTGATCGGCGTGATCGCGAGCGACGGGCGCACGCGATGGGCGCCACTCGCCGAACCGTCAGGCGAGCGGTTCACGGGAAAGGTGGAAGGTGTGCTTCCCGCGCTCGATACCACCGACCGCCTGTATGTGGTCGTCGATGCCGACGATCCGGACGATCCGTCCGCCCTGTGCACGGTGGAGCTGCGGGGACCCTGGAACCCCTGACGCCCGGACGCGGCGCCGCGATCGTCAGGCGGCGTCAGGCAGCGTCAGGCAGCGACTGACCGCGTCCATCGCGGATCGCGCGGTCGAGCAGTGCGGCGGCAACGACTCCCGTGGTATAGCACACGAGATCGCTCCAGAGAAAGCCCTGGCCGAGGACGAGTGCGCCGCCGCGGGTGGCGCGAATCGCGTCGAGCCAGGGGGCGCGGTAGAGCTGGCTGATCTCAACGGCGACGGCAATTGCGAGCGCGGCGGCGGCGAGGCGCGCGGTGGGCGCGCGCGGAACCAGCAGTGCCACGAGCCAGAATACCATCGCGGCCCAGAGCACGTCGCCCGCGTACGTGGCAACGAGTGGCGGCAGCGCTGCGCCGCACCGCCTCGACCCGAGGCCAAGCGCGACCGTCGCCAGCAGGATCGCGGCCGATGTCGCGCGCGACCGAGCGGCGGCGTCGATCAGGGCGCCCGGTCGCTGGCCGCGGGGGTGCGACGAGAGAACGGTCGAGTCATCGCGAGATACCTCTGTCGATCGGAACCACCCGCGGACGCCGCGGCGTCAGGCCGAGCCAGCGGGCCAGCGCACCTGGAACTCCAGCTCCTGCATGCCGTCGCCGCGCTCGTGCTCGACACTGAATGCGGCATCGGTGGGCACGCGTAACCGCTCGTTGGCCACCTGAATGTTGAACGGTTCGCCGGCTTCCAGCGCATCGGCAAATCGGCGCAGCTTATCAACGAACTGCGCGCGCGTGTAGACCCGCTCGAGATCGCGATCCGGATGTTCGGTCATGGGAGCCGTGACAGGGGTGAGCGTTGCACTATCGCAGTGGGCCTGCGTTCAAGATAGCGGATTTGCAGCGCGTGTGACTGCGGCGTGCGCCCGACCTGCGAGGCCGCACTCGTCAGGCAGCGGCCGCGCCCGCCTTTCCCCCCACGTGCGACCAGAGCGCGCGTTCGACCAGCGCCGGTGTCCAACTGCCGCCGAGGTCGCCCGCCGCCGCACGGAGCGCGTCGGCGTAGCGCGCGTAGTAGCCGAGCGTCCATTTCACGTCGCCGAGGCCGGGCAGCTGCGCCGCGACGAGTTCGTCGAAGAATGGATAGTGCCCGGGCGCCGCCGCCGCGACGGCCGCCGACGCGGTCGCCGGCCCGACGCCGCGCAGTGTCGCGAGCATGGCGATGGGGCCGGTCGGATGCGGAATTCTGGCCAGCGATCCGGCGCTGGTCTCCTCGACCAGCGCCGGATCGTTACCGCGCACGAGCACCAGATTGGGCGCCCGCCACACGCCGCGCGCCATCTTCCATTCGGTCAGCCGCGCGAGCTCGGCGAGCGTGAGGTGCGCGGTCGCGCGACGGGCGATACTCGCGGGAAGCTCCTCCCGATACCACGCATCCAGTTCGGGAAGACGCGCGACGCCCTGCCGCTCGACGACTGCGGCATAGTCGTCGAGCGCGCGGCGCAACGTGGGCGAATCCGGGACCGGCATGGGAATCGGGGAAGGGGAGCTGCTGCGTCGTGCGATCACTCCGGAAGGCGCTGCATCAGCGCCAGCACGGCGCCGGCGGGGTCCTGAATGACCGAGAAGCGCGGCCCCTCGCCGCTCCCCTTGATCCCCGTCAGGAGCGTGCCGCCGCCGGCCACGCACCGCTCCCGGCTCGCCTCGAGGTCGTCGACGAGCACGTAGACGAACCACTGCGGAGGGAGGTCGGCGTTGGCGCCGCGGGCATGACAGACGCCGGCCACCCACTGTCCCGACGCGGGGGCGGTCATCACGAAGTCGGCATAGCCGCCCATGTCCAGCTCCATCGGCGTCCAGCCGACCACGGCCGCGTAAAAATCGCGGATCGGGGCGGCATCGGCGATGGTCAGGTCACGGCCCGCGAGAGTGCCCGCTGGCTGCGTACGAGGATCGGTCATCGGAATGGCGGCTCCAGCATCGGGTGGCGGCGGATCGCGCGGGCGCGGTAACGGGCGCCATAGCATGGGGCACGGCGCTCCCGTCCGGAAGCCGCACGCGACTGGCGAGCCGCGTCGACCGCGGCGCGCCTACGCGGCGTCGCCGACGATCGACATCCGCACCACCTCACCCGACACCAGCTCGCCGCCGACGGTCAGCCAGAGATTCCCGTCCGTCACGGACAGCTCGAGCGTCATCCGCCGCTCGAGCCGTTCGGCGAGCGCGGCGAGCATCTCCCGATCCAGCGCATACAACTCGATGTGTTCGGCGCGGTGGATGCGCTCCCCGGCGTACTGACGCAG
>JBBQHX010000182.1:0-7595 GCA_038324385.1 Gemmatimonadales bacterium
TCGGTCGCCTTTTGCGGCGTGCCGTAGTTCACGTCGGCCATGACGATCTGCTGCGGCTCGGCGTTCGTGCCGAGGCGGTCGGTCCAGAAGCCCGATGCCTTGGTGAGCTCATGCGAGGCGCTCAACAGCAGCGGCTGCGCGGGGTCGAGCCCTCGTTCCTCACGATCGAGGTTGACCACCCGATAGACGACGTTGGAGCGGCGGCCCAGCGAGTCGGTGACGACGCGTGGTGCCACACGACCGGTCGGGTCCACTTCCCACACGTCGTATCGATCGTTGATCAGCACCCGACGATCGCCCGTCGTCCACCCGCCCAGCCCCCACGCCGGCGGCGTGCTCGGACTGTCGTGCGTCTCGCGGTCGAAGCGCACGCCCGTTCGCGAGACGACTTCCGTCAGGTTGGTGACGCGGTTGGAGGCGACGTCGTGCGAGAACCAGTTGCCCTCGTTGAAGTACAGCACGTACTTCGCGTCAGGCGACAGGCTCGCGCCGAACGGCAGCCGTTCGGCGATCCGGCGCGCCTCGCCGGTGGTCGCGTCGATCAGATACGCGTCGTTGCCACCGTCGCCCCACATCGACTCGATGCGATAGGGCTCGCTGGTGGTGCCGAGCGCGATGCGGGCGTCGTCGGAGAGGGAGATGTTGGGGATTGAATCGTTCGCGAGGCGGGCGTGGCGGCGGCTGCGGAGATGATAGATCGCCGTCTGCGAGCGTCCACGATCGCGTCCCGCCTCGACGATCTGCTGCGTCTGCAGGCGTGGGTCCTTCCAGTGCCAGAGGTCGAAGACAGCCTTGTCGTAGAGCGAGTCGGCCGGAATCGAATCGGGCGGCAGCGGCTGCACACCGAAGGTGATCGCCGCGCCGTTGCGCGTGAACGCGATCCGCGAATCGGCGATGCGCTCCTCGGGGCCGAACGTCGCCGGCGTGACCACCGCCGAGGCGCGGCCATCACGGAGCGAGGCGTGGTAGAGGGCGTGCGTCGGTGTCTTCTCGCCGCGCGTGTCGCGATCAGTCAGGAAGGCGACCTGCTGGCCGTCGCGATCGAACGAGAGCTGGCGATAGCTGCCGGGTCCGGTCGCGAGGGCGATCTCGCGGCCGGCCTCCAGCGAGCGGACGTAGGCGCCGTCACGCATGCTGTCAGCCGCCTGCGCGACGACGGTATAGGCGAGCCAGCGACCAGCATCGTCGAAGCTGAAGCTGGTCACGCTCTCGATGCGCGTCTCCGCGCCGCTGCTCATGTCGCGGAGCACCAGCGTGCTGCCGGGCTGACGCCGCGGGCCGCGGTTCGCGGTCGAGTCGCCACCGACCGGGCGGGGCTGTCCACCGGGAACGGCCGCGGCAGCCGCCGCCGGCGCACGAGCCCCGGCGGCCGTGCTGTCGCTCGCCCGGCGAGCGGCGGCGCTGTCCGCGGGCTCGAGGTGATAGGCCATCCAACGGCCGCTCTTGGCCGGGGCGTCGAAGCTGCGGACGCGCTCGACGCGCGTGATCTGCCCGCCGGGCATCGAGACGATCGCCAGCGCCGGCTTGGGTTCGTCGTTGCGGGCGCGCGTGCGGCGGGCCGCCTCGAACTCCGCCTCGGTGCCATAGGTGATCGCGGCCGCCCACCGGCCGTCGTGGCTGACCCGCGCCGCGGGTGCGGAGAAGCCGCCGCCGGCAGTGGTCAGTGCCGGCCGGCCGACGTAGCCGCGGGGAACGCGGAATTCGGACGCGCCAGAGGTCGAGCGTACGACGAGCTCGCCGTCGCCGACGACCGGAGCGAGGGTGTAGACCGCCCACTGCCCGTCGGGCGAGAGCGTCGCGCCCTGGACCGAGCGCCAGGAATCGTAGACATCCTGGGTGATCGCCTTCTTCTGGGCCTGCGCGCTTAACGGAGCGGCGGTGCAGAGGAGGAGAGCGAACGAACGAGAGAATCGCATGAGTCCCGGCGGTCGATGGGGGGAGTGGCGGCTCGGTACGGGCAGCACGGCCGGACGTCGCCTCCGGGGAAGGAGGCAACGCAGTATCCCATCTACGGTACGGAGCGTCAACGCGTTGTCGCGATCGCGCACTCGTGGGCAGATTGCTGCGCCGCCCTCCGCGCCGACCGCGCGTCCCCTCCCCGACCCCGCCGCCATGCGCGCCCTTCTCAACTACTTCGTCCGCGGGCTCGTGGTACTCACCCCGCTCGCCGTGACGTTCTACGTCTGCCTCTGGATCTTTCGCTCGGTCGACGGGATGCTCGGCTTCGACGTACCGGGGCTCGGCTTTCTGGTCACGCTCGGGATCATCACCCTCGTCGGCGCCCTCGCCAGCGGACTCGTCACGCGTGGACTGATCGGTCTGGTGGAGCGGGTGCTCAACCGCCTCCCCTTCGTCCGGCTCCTCTACACGTCGACAAAAGACTTGCTGAACGCCTTCGTCGGCGAGCGGCGCCGGTTCGACCGGCCGGTGCTGATCACCCTCGTGCCTGACGGGGGGTTGCAGGCGATCGGCTTCGTCACCCAATCATCGCTGGAACAACTCGGCCTCTCCGGACAGGTCGCGGTCTACCTGCCGCAGTCGTACAACTTCGCCGGGTCACTCTTCGTCTGCCCTGCCGAACGCGTCACGCCGCTGAACATCGACTCCGCCGATGTGATGGCGTTCGTCGTGTCCGGCGGCGTGACGGCGATCAGCGCCCGGGGCTGACCGGCAGCGTCTGCGGGCGGGCGCGTCGCGTGCCCCCGCTCCTCACTTCTCGACGGCGGCGATCACCATCGTGACCTGCACCTCGTCGCCCAGTACCACGCCGCCGCCCTCGGCGCCCCGATTCCAGGCCACGCCGTAGTCCATCCGGTTGATCGTGGTGCTGGCCTCGAAGCCGACGCGCCGCTTGCCGCCGGCGGCCGGCGCAATCCCCATCAGCTCGCCCTCGAGCACCACGGGCTTCGTCACGCCGCGAATGGTCAGGTTGCCGTGGATGCGGGCCGTCTCCCCCGACCGCTCGATCCGCGTGCTCACGAAACGCAGCGTCGGATACGCCGCGACGTCGAAGAAATCCGGGGAGCGCAGGTGCGTATCCCGCCGTTCGCTGTTGGTGGTGATGCTGGACGCATCGATCGTGACGTCGATGGTGCCGGTCGCCCAGTTGTCGGCGTCGGCGACGATGGTCCCCTTCCAGACCCGGAACGACCCGCGCACGCGGCTCACCAGGTGACGGACGCGGAAGGTCAGCTCCGAATGGGTCGCGTCGATTTCCCACGTGCTCGGCGCGGCCGGTCGGTCAGCGGCGGGCATGCTCACCGCGATCGGTGATCCGGGGAGCGAGGGAGTCACGTCGGCCGTGGGGCTCGTGGGGAGGAGGGCGACGAGGGAAACGGCAGCGAGCAGCGACGGAATCGACATGGCGATGACGAGGGGGAATCGGGCGGAGGCGCGCGACGAACGGCGAGTCTTTCTATAGAACGTGGCTCCCACCGCCGGCGCTGGACGCGCTGTCGGCCGGCAGCCCGGCGCGGTGGGGCGCTGCGGCGGCTAACGCGCGGCGCGAGGGGCCGGGTCCCGTAATGACGGCTCCGATCGCGAACGGGGCTTGCGATGCCGGGTCCACGGGAAAGATTGCTCAGGGTCGTTCGACGGCGCTGGCGCGCGTCGGCGGCCACGCACGTCTGGTTCGAACCCTGGGAGAGTGCGAATGCGGATTCAGTCTGTGGGAGTGGTCGGAGCGGGCACGATGGGGAGCGGGATCGCGGCGCTGGCCGCGTCCGCCGGCGTGCCGGTGGTGCTGCTCGACATTCCCGGTGAGAATGGCAGCGACCAGCCCGCGCGACGCGGCCTCGAGCGCGCCCTCAAGGCGCGCCCCGCAGCCTTCATGTCGCCGCAGCGTGAGGCGCTCGTGCGCACCGGTACCATCGACCGCGATCTCGAACTGCTCGCCGGCTGCGACCTCGTGATCGAGGCGATCATCGAGAAGCCCGAACCCAAGCGGCAGTTATACGAGCGGTTGACCGAGGTGCTCGACGACGACGCCATCGTCGCCACCAACACGTCGGGGATCCCCATTCACGAACTGGCCGAGGGGCGTACCGAGGGGTTTCGGCAGCGCTTTCTGGGGATGCACTTCTTCAACCCGCCGCGCTACCTCCACCTGCTGGAGCTGATCCCGACCGACGACACGAGCCCCGAGGTGATGCGGGCGGTCGAGCGGTTCAGCGAGCGGATCCTCGGCAAGGGGATCGTGGTCGCCCGCGACGTCCCGGGCTTCGTCGCCAATCGGCTCGGCGTGCACGGCATGGCGCTCGCCCTCCGCGCGATGGAGACCCACGACCTCACCATCGGCGAGGTCGACGCGCTCACCGGGCCGCTGATCGGGCGCCCCAAGTCGGCCATCTTTCGGACGGCAGACATCACCGGTCTCGACGTGCTCTCGCATGTGGCGAAGGGGCTCGGCGAGGCGACGGGCGAGGACTTCAGCCTGCCGGGCTGGGTGGCGAAGCTCGTCGCCGAAGGAAAGCTGGGCGAGAAGAGCGGCACGGGCTTCTATCAGAAGGAAGGCAAGGAAATCCGCACCCTCGACTGGAAAACGGGCGAATATGCGGTGACCGCGCCCACCCTTCCTGACGAGGCGACGGCGCTGGCGAGGCAGCCGCTCCCCGCGCGACTGCGCAGCGTTCTCGCGCTCCCGGGCAAGTACGGGGCGTTCATGCGCGAGGTGATGCTGGGCTCCTTCCACTACGTGCTCGAACACGCGGCCGATCTCGCCTACGATCTGACAAGCGTCGATCAGGCGCTCGAGTGGGGCTACGGGTGGGAGATGGGCCCGTTCCGCCAGATGGACGCGATCGGCCTGGATGCGGTTCGCGCCGCGTTCGCCGAGCGGGGTTTGGACGAGCCGCGGTTGCTGCGCGAGGCGGGTGATCGATTCATCGCGCGCGATGAGGACGGCACCGAACGTACGCTCGCGGTCACGGGGGGGCAGCGCATCTCCGTGTCGCGTCAGGCAAGCCATGTCACCGCCGCCGACCTGCGCGCGGGGGGCAACGTCGTCGAGGAGACGCGTGACGCCGCCCTGCTCGACATGGGCGACGGCGTGCTGCTGTTCGAGTCGCGCAGCAAGATGAACACGCTCGGTCAGGGCGTCGTGCAGCAGCTGGCGAAGGCGCTCGACACCGTCGAGCGCGGCGACTACGCGGGGCTCGTCATCGGAAACGACGACACGCGCGCCTTCTCGGCCGGCGCCGATCTCATGATGGTCGCCGGTGCGGCGCAGCAGGGTGATTGGGCGGGGCTCGAACGGAGCATTCGCGGCTTCCAGGAGATGAGCATGCGGCTGCGGCAATCGCCCTTTCCGGTGGTCGCGGCCCCGTTCGGCCTGACGCTGGGCGGCGGCTGCGAGTTCTCGCTGCACTGCGATCGCGTGCAGGCGCATGCGGAGCTGTACATGGGGCTCGTTGAGGTGGGCGTCGGCCTGATTCCGGGTGGTGGCGGCACGAAGGAACTGCTCTTCCGTTTCATGAAGGATCTCGAGCCGTATGAAGAGGCTGATCCGTTCGAGGCGGTCAAGCGCGCCTTCCAACTGATTGCCACGGCGGTGACCAGCACCAGCGCGCTCGATGCGCGCGAACGCGGCTTCCTGCGGCGCGAGGACCGGATCAGCATGAGCCGCGACCTCCTGCTCGCCGACGCCAAGCGCCGCGTCCTCGACCTCGCGACGGACTACGTGGCGCCGGCGCCCATGACGGTCATGGCGCTGGGCAAGCAGGCGATGGGAAATCTGGAGTATGCGCTCTGGGCCTTCCGCGAGGCCGGTCAGGCGTCGGAGCACGACGTGCGGATCGGGCATCACGTCGCCTACGTCCTGGCGGGCGGCGACGCGGCGCCACGGATCGTCACCGAGCAGGACATCCTCGATCTCGAGCGTGAGGCGTTCCTGACCCTGCTCGGCGTGCGCGAAACGCAGGACCGCATCGCCCACATGCTGAAGACCGGCAAGCCCCTTCGGAACTGACCTGACCCCGAGGCGGGCCGTCGTCAGGCGGGCCGCGGGAGAACTGCATATGCGGGAAGTGGTGATCGCGAGCGCGGTGCGCAGCGCGGTGGGGCGCGGGAAGCGTGACGGTGGACTGGCGACGGTCCATCCGATCACGCTGTCCGCCGAAATCATGAATGAGGCGGTCCGGCGCGCTGGGATCGACCCGGCGTCGCTCGACGACGTGCTCTGGGGCTGCGCGATGCCCGAGGCCTCGCAGGGGCTGAACATCGCGCGGCTGGCCGCGCTCAAATCCGCGCTGCCGGTCGACGTGCCGGCGGCGACGGTCAACCGTTTCTGCTCGTCAGGGCTGCAGTCGATCGCCATGGGCGCACAGGCGATCATGAGCGGGATGGCCGAGGCGGTCCTGGCTGGCGGCGTCGAGATGATGAGCCAGGTGCCGATGTCCGGCTACCACACGCGGCTGCACCCCGAGATCACCGAGTCGTACATCGGGATGGGGTTCACCGCCGAACGGGTAGCCGAACGGTGGGGGATCTCGCGTGAGGCGCAGGACGAGTTCGCGATGCAGAGCCATCAGAAGGCGGCCAACGGCCGCCGCACGGGGTTGTTCGCGAAGGAGATCCATCCGATCCCGATCGAGCGTGTGAGATTCGACGGGAGCACGCGCTCCGTCGAAACCGTCGTCTTCGACCGTGACGAGACGGTGCGCGAGGACACGTCGATGGAATCGCTGGCCAAGCTGCGGCCGGCGTTCAAGCCGAAGGGGTCCGTCACCGCCGGCAACGCCAGCCCGTACTCGGACGGCTGCGCCGCCGTGATCGTGATGAGCCGCGAGCGTGCCGATGCCGAGGGCGTGAAGCCGCTGGCGCGATTCATCACCTTCGCCGTCGCCGGTGTCGAACCCGACATCATGGGGATCGGCCCGGTGAAGGCGATCCCGAAGGCGCTCGCCCAGGCCGGCCTCTCGCTCGACCAGGTGAATGCGTTCGAATTCAACGAGGCGTTCGCGGCGCAGATTCTGGCCGTCGTCGGCGATCTGGGCATTCCCCGCGAGAAGCTCAACCCGAACGGCGGCGGCATCGCGTTAGGGCATCCGCTCGGCGCGACCGGTACCAAGCTGACGACGCACGCGATCTACGACCTCGGCAGGCGCGGCGGCGGGATCGCCGTCGTGACGATGTGCGTCGGTGGCGGCATGGGCGCCGCCGGCGTCTTCGAGGTGTTCCCCAGCGCGCCCTGATCGGCGCGTTCCGGTTGTGGCGGGCCACCTCGGCCGCCGCAACCGTGCGGCGCTTCGGCGGCCGCGTTCGACCGGGCGTCCCCCGCGCCCACCGACTACCGCCGCGGGCCGTGTCTGGCCCGGTGCCCCTTCCTCCATTCCCCATCACACGCGCCGATGACCTCTCGACGGTCTCTGATTACTCTCTCCCTCCTGCTGGGTTGCCTCGTGGCGACCGGGGTGGCGCCGTCCACCGCGGCGGCGCAGACGCCCGCCCCGGTCGTCCAACCCACGCCGCCGCAGATCGATACCGCGGTCGAGGCGGCGCAGGACTCACGCGCCGTACCGCTGCCGATCACCGGCAGCGAGTTCGAGGCGGAGACGCAGCCGACCACGGGCTTCATGGCCACCGTGGATCGAGCCATG
>JBBQHX010000183.1:0-7545 GCA_038324385.1 Gemmatimonadales bacterium
GGGGGCACCGTTTCAACTGCGCGGGGGGGCCGGGGGGCCCCCGGGGGCCCCCCCCGCCCCCCCCCACCCCCCCCCCGGGCGGGCCTTCCGGGGGCCCCGCCCGCCGCGTCGCGTCCGGCGCTGACGCCGGCCGCTGAACCAGGAGGGATGCATGGCGGGGAATACGGACGGGCGCGACGCGACCGGGCAGCAGTCCGGGGCGGATTCCACCAACGATACCGGCTGGGACGCCGAGCGGCGATGGTGGCGCGAACAGTTCCGGACGCGACCGTATGTAGCGGACGACCGCCCATTCACGACATACGAGGCCGCCTACCGCTTCGGCTTCGTCGCCGCGCGCCGCAACGGATCCCGCCCCTGGCGTGAGGCGGTTCCAGGCCTGCGCGACGAATGGGCCGCCAGCGACACGCCGCTCGACTGGGCGGCGGTGAGCGGCGCGGTGCAGGATGCCTTCACCCGCACGGCGCGGCGGCGTCGTGAGGCCGAGCGGCGGCGGGCCATCGTGCATGGCGACGCGATGTTGCTCGTCTGAAGGCGAGGCGAAGCGGCCGGATCGGACGGCTGGTGTGCAAACAACGAGCGGGGCACGGGCGCATGGAATGCGCCGCGTGCCCCGCTCGTCATCTGCCATACTGCCGCACGACCGTCAGCCGTCGCCCCAGAGCTGCTTCAACCGTGCGTCGCGGCCGCAGCCGCGCCGGTAGAAGTTGTAGCGGATCGGGTTCTTCTTGTAGTACGACTGGTGGTATTCCTCGGCGTTGTAGAACACAGCCGCCGGCACGATGCGCGTGACGATCGGCCCGTCGAGCCGCCCCGACTGCGCCAACGCGCGCTTGGACGCCTCGGCCTGCGCCTGCTCCTGCGGGGACGCGTAGTAGATCGCCGACGTGTACTGCTCGCCCTTGTCGCAGAACTGTCCGCTCGCATCGAGCGGATCGACGTTGCGCCAGTAGACGTTCAGCAGTTGCTGGTACGTCACTCGCTTCGGGTCGTAGAAGACCTGTACCGCCTCGATGTGCCCCGTGCCGCCGCTCGAGACCTGCTCGTAGGTCGGGTTGGCGATGCGCCCTCCGGTGTAGCCGGAAACGGCGTTGATCACGCCGTCGACCTTCTCGAAATCGGCCTCGGTGCACCAGAAGCAGCCTGACGCGAACGTTGCCACCGCGCGCGTCTGCGTCGCCGCGGGCGCGTCCGGACCGGCGCCGGCGCGTGGGTCGTCAGGCGCGCGCCCCTGCGCCGTCGCCGCCACCATGGCGATGATCGCGGCCGTGCCCGTGACGACGGCGCCCGTGCCGGCGAGGCGGCGCCACATCGAGCGTGGCGCGTGAGTTGTTCGCATCATCAACTCCGGAGAACGGGAAGGGACTCGGTCGCGGGGACGAAGAGCAGTGCGACGCCGTTGTTGCAGTAGCGCTGCCCCGTCGGCGGGGGCCCGTCGTCGAAGATGTGCCCCTGATGGCCGCCGCAGCGCGCACAGTGATACTCGGTCCGCGGGATGATCAGCTTCCAGTCACGCTTGGTCGCGATCCGCCCGTCGATCGGCTGATAGAAACTCGGCCATCCGGTGCCGCTGTCGAACTTTTTCGACGACGCGAACAGCGGAAGGAAGCACGCCGAACAGATGAACGTGCCCGAGCGCTTCTCGCGATCGAGCGGGCTGCTGCCTGGGCGTTCGGTGTCCTCCTCGAACAACACGTCGTACTGCGCCGACGTGAGCAGGCGACGCCACTCGGCCTTTGACTTCGTCAGCTTCGGGAAGTCGTCGCCAGCGCCGGCGGCCACACCGGCCAGCGACGGCAGCGCGTACGACAGCGCCGGATACGCGACGGCCGCGGCGCCAAGCGTGAAGGCGGACTGCAGAAATGAGCGTCGTTGCATGGAGTCCTCGGTGTTCGACGGGTGCTTGTGGAGCGCGTGACGCGGGCAGTACAAGAGCGGTGCGCGAGCCTCGCTCGTTCTAGAGATAGTCCGCAACCGGCGATTCAGTTCCATCTGTCGCGCCAGACGCCGGCGAGGCTCGCGCCACCAGCGATCTATGGGAGGTTATACACCAAACCGGCGCTGGTGACTCGCTGCACCGCCAGGAGGAATCGTCACGATCAGGGTGATGTCGGCCTGGACTGAAGCGCCGGCCGTCGCTTCGGTGCTCAGGATGCCTGTTCGGCGTGGCTCCTGCACTCCCCTCCCGCACGCCAGCCGATTCCACCTTCCCGCCCTCTCAGCACGCGCCCACGATGGCCCTCGATGCCCTGATCTTCGACATGGATGGAACGCTGCTCGACACCAACGGCGCACACGTGCGCGCCTGGTCCGAGGGGCTCGCCGCTCACGGTTTCCAGATCCCCGACGATCGGATCGCGCCGGAGATCGGCAAGGGGGGCGATCTCCTGCTCCCGACGCTGATCGGCGAGCGGGCCGAGGCCGAGCGGGGCGACGCCGTGCGCACGACCGTCAAGGAGGCGTTTCAGCGCATCGCGGCCGCGGAGCGTTTCCGGATCTTCGACGGCGTGCAACCGCTGCTCGACACGCTGCGCCGACGCGGACTTCGGCTCGCGCTCGCCACCTCGGCTGGCGAGGAGGATCTCGACGCGATCATGCGCAGCGCCGACACCGACCTGCGTGAGGCGTTCGACGCGGTGGTGACGAAGAGCGACGTCGACGCAAGCAAGCCCGAGCCCGACGTGATCCTCAGTGCCGCGCGCAAGCTCGACGTCTCGCCGGCGCAGTGCGCGATGATCGGTGACACTCCGTTCGACGCCACCGCCGCACGCCGCGCCGGCGTCGTCACGCTGGGCGTGTTGAGCGGCGGGATCGTCGACGAGGACCGGATGCGCGGGCGACTGGTCGCCGCCGGTGCACGCGGCGTCTGGCGCGACGTCGCTCACCTCGCCGCGGAGCTCGACGCCGCGCTGCAGCTCGCGTCGCCGGCACGGGTCAGCCTCACGCGGGAGCTGCAGGAGCGTCTGATGCGCGACGCACTTGACGCCGCGCGTGAGGGGATGGCCCAGGGCGAGGCGCCGATCGGCGCGGTGATCGCCAACGCCGATGGCCATGTCGTGGTTCGGGCCTTCAACGAGATGCAGCACTCGGGCAACAAGACGGCGCATGCGGAGATCGTCGCGTTCGCGCGGGCGGCCGGCCGCATCCCGATGGACGCGCGCGACTTCCTGCTCGTCTCGACACTCGAGCCGTGCGTGATGTGCACGGGCGCGGCGATGGTCGGCGCGGTCGACACGATCGTCTTCGCCCTGCGCGCCCCCGCCGACAACGGCTCCGGCCGCGTGACTCCGCCCGAAAGCCCGGAAAGCCAGATGCCGCGTATCGTCGGGGACGTGCTCGCCGCCGAGAGTCGGTCCCTCTTCGTCGAGTGGATGGCGGTCCACGGCGATATGCCGCAAGCCGCCTACATCCAGCAACTGCTGGACGCGACGGCCCCGCGGCACGCGGCAGCGCCGGCATGACCGCCGACTCCACCACCGGGCCACGGCCGGGTGAAACGATGCCTGACGACACGACGCCTGACGACGCGCCGCCGCTCGACGGCGTGCTGGAGACCGCGCTCTACGTGCGGGACCTCGATCGCAGCGAACAGTTCTGGCGCGCGCTGCTCGGCGCGCGCACGCTGCTCGCCGACGATCGGATGCGCGCTCTCGACGTGGCCGGTCGTCAGGTGCTGCTGCTCTTCGTCACCGGCGGGTCGGATCGGGCGTCGGAGGTCCCGGGCGGGACCATCCCGCCGCACGACGGGCAGGGGCGGCTGCACCTCGCCTTCGCGATCCCGCGCGATGCCCTGGAGCCATGGGAGCGCCGCCTGACGACGCTCGGCGTCGCCGTCGAGGCCCGTGTTCGGCCGCCGCGCGGCGGACTCTGCCTCTATTTCCGCGATCCCGACGGTCATCTGGTGGAGTTGGCAACCCCCGGCGTCTGGCCGACGTACTGAGCCCACTTGGGACGTGGTGGTCCCGGGCGAAACGCCGGGCATGCCTGTTGCCCTGTACAGTCGGTAACCATTCAATGAGGGACGCGATGACCGAAGGCACCGGGTACAAGCACGACGCCAGCGATCGCAAGCTGGATCAGGCCGCCGAGGCCGCGAAGGACGCGAGCGCAGCGAGCGAGTCCGCGGACGCGTCCGGCCCGGGCCACGACGAGGCCCAGATCCGACAGCACGACGACACGGGCAAGGACCGCCTGTTCGAAGGGCGCGAGCAGCGCGACGACGCCGAGCGGCTGAGCGAGCGCAATCGCCGCGACAAGGACGTCGCCGAGCACGATCACGGGGAGGCCACCACCGGGGCCGAGGCGGGCAACGCCACGCCGGACCGGATCGGGTAGTCGAGCGATGTAGATACACCGCCAGGTAGAGCGAGGGGCGGGAGCACCGAATTGGTGCTCCCGCCCCTCGTGCGTTCCGCTCTCCGCCGCGCGGGGCGTTCCGCCGGTCGCTCGTGCAATGCCCGGGGACCATGTCAGACCCTCGGGTTACCCTGCGTCCCATTCCCGGTGCATGTTACCCGGGCGCGGGTAGTTTCGCGTTCGCTCACCCCTGCCTATTGACTGCGTGCCCTCATCCGATCGGGAGCCTCGGAAGCGTCCGACAGCCGCTGGCGGCGAGGCGGCAGCCACGGCAGCGACGACGGTCAGCCGCAGCGCCCCCAAGGTGCAACGGTGGGTCGATCTGCTCGCCGCGCTGCTCGTGCGGCACTACCCCGCCACGTTCAGCGAGCTCGCCGACGACGTGCCGGCCTACACCGCCGCGGGAAAGTCGGAATCTGCACGGATGCGCATGTTCGAGCGCGACAAGGACGAGTTGCGTGCCTTCGGCGTGCCGATCGAGACGGTGGAGATGACGGGGGACGATGGCGCGCGTGGGTCGTATCGCCTCGCACGCCGCGATTTCTATCTGCCGTACCTGCATGTCGTGGCGCGCGACGGGCGTCGCTCGGCGGGTCCGCACCGCGTCGATCGGCACGGTTATCAGGCACTCATCTCGCTCGCCTTCGAGCCCGACGAGTTGGCCGCCGTCGTCGACGCCGCGGCTCGCGTGCGTACACTGGGCGATCCGCTCCTGGCGGGCGAGTCGGCGTCGGCGATGCGGAAGCTCTCCGCCGACCTGCCGGTGGACACGGGCGCGCCGGGCGACGTCACCGTCGTCGGCGGGTCACCGCGGCCATCCGTCGACCTGTTCGAAGCGGTCGGCGACGCGCTCGCACGCCGGAAGACGCTCACCTTCGCCTATCATGCGATGAGCACCGATCGCACCGAAACGCGATGCATCGAGCCGTATGGCCTCTTCTTCCTCGGGGCACACTGGTATCTGACGGGGCGGGACTGCGCACGTGGCGAACTCCGGAACTTCCGTCTGAGCCGGGTCACGCAGCCAGCGGTGAACACGAAGCAGCCGCAGACCCCCGATTACACGATTCCGTCCACGTTTCGGCTGCGCGAACACGCGCGCTCGCGCCACGCGTGGGAGCTCGGCGACGGCGACGCCATCGAGGCCGTGGTCGAGTTCCGCGGGGAAACCGGCGCGGTGACTGCCGCCGCACGACTCGGGGCTCCGGTGCCTGACGACCCGCGGCGGCGTCGCTTCCAGCTCCGGCGCATCGACCCGTTCGCGCGCTGGCTGCTCTCGTTCGGCGGCGACGCCGTGCCCGTCGCGCCGCCCCATCTCGTCGACCTGTACGAGACGCACGTGCGGGACACGCTGGCGCTCTACGCCGCCAATCGCGACCCATCGTCGGAAATGGGAGCCGCGACATGAGCGACACCGCCGCCGCGCAGCTTCGCCGGGTCCTGCATATCATCCCCACGCTCGCCGACGACGAGGAGCACTCGATCGACGCGGTCGCCGAACGCGTCGGGGTCGATGCCGCAACGCTGCGCCTCGATCTGCGCTCGCTCGTGACGCGGTACGACGAGCCGGGGGGGTTCGTCGAGGGGGTGCAGCTCTTTCTTGAAGCTGACCGTGTCTCGTTGATCTCCAATCATTTCCGGCGCCCGATGCGGCTCACCATTCCCGAGCTGCGGGCGCTGGAACTGGGGCTCGCGATGCTCCGGACGGAGCGGCCGCCTGACGAGCACCGCGCCATCGACCGCGCGCGGGAGCGACTCCGGCAGGTGATTGCCCGCCTGCCTGCGGACGAGGTGCCGGAGCATGCGCAACACGCCGACATCGGTGCGGGAGTCAGCACGGGACACCTCGCCTCGATCCGAGGCGCGATGCGGCAGCATCGGAAGCTGCGCCTGGTGTACCGCCGCGGCGACCGGAGCGAGACCAGCGAGCGGGTGATCTGCCCTTACGCGCTGGCCGTCGCGAGCGGGATGTTCTACGTCGTCGCCTACTGCGAGCGGAGCGAGGGGATCCGCATTTTCCGGCTCGATCGGGTGGACACTGCCACGGCCACCGACGAGCCGTTCGCCATCCCCGCCGGCTTCTCACTCGACGACGTGCTGGCCGACGGACGCGTTCTGCATATGGACCAGCCGCGCACCGTGCGGATCCGCTACTCCCCGCGCATCGCGCGCTGGATCGCCGAGCGTGAGGGCGTTGAGCTCGACGCCGATGGAGCGCTTACCCGCGAGCACCCGCTGGCCGACACGGCGTGGGCCGTTCGCCACGTGCTGCAGTATGGCGCCGATGCCGAGGTGCTCGCCCCGCCTGACGTGCGTGCCGTCGTGCGCGACCGGCTACAGGCGATGGCCACTCGCTGACGCGGCGCGCGGCGCGTAACGCGTTTGACGCGCGCCACGCCCATCGGTCTCACCCTTCCCCGGGCAGTGGCACGCGCGGTGTCGCGCCTGCCTGCAGCGTGATGCCGAACGTCGCCACGAGCGGGCGCCGCCCCTCGATCGGATGATCGCGCCCGAACGACGCCGAGACGTGCAGCGCGTCAGTCGCGCGCAGATCGATGGTGGCCACGGCGCGCACGCCCGACTGGAGGAGCGGGTCGTTGGTGGGCAAGTCACCGTCTGCCACACGCGACGCCTCCCGATGCACCAGCTCCCCCGACAGCTCCAGCCGGTCGCGCTGCCAGACGACGCGGCCCCCGAGATCCACCAGCGTGTGGTCGAGGAAGCGCATGTCGCGCTGCAGCCGCGCGACCGCGAGTAGATCGACGCGCGGCGACTCGGTGCGATACCCAAGGGTCGCCCAGGCTCCCGCGCGACTCGTCGTGCCGGCGTCGAAATCCTCGCCCGGGAAGACCATCGCCGCGGCGGTGGCCAGCTCGCCGAACAGCCCTACCCGTTCAGCCTCGGCCCCGCCCATCGCGAGTGCCAGCGCCCGCATCGAATCGGCCTGCGTGGCAAGTTCGCGCTCGACACTCAGCGCCGCCGCCCGCGCGACGCGCTCGCGTTCGGCCGACCGCACCGACTCGGCGCGGAGCGTGGTGGCGCGCGCGACATCACCCGCGGCAGCGGCCGCCGCAAAGGCGGCCGCCGTCGGAAGGCGCACGCGCGCGGGGTGGGCGATAGCGGCGAGGGGATCGGCGGATCGCCGCACGAAAGGCAGCCGGGCTCGCGGGGCGCGGGCGAGCGCGGCGA
>JBBQHX010000184.1:0-7461 GCA_038324385.1 Gemmatimonadales bacterium
ACCAGACGGCCAGCATGTCGAGCACACCGACGGGGATTCGCCCGATGCCGAACTTCGATCGCCCCGCATGCCGGCTGTACAGCGGCACGGGGATCTCGGTGACCGTGAATCCCTCCGCGGCGGCGA
Source organism: Gemmatimonadales bacterium (assembly GCA_038324385.1). GTDB lineage: Bacteria > Gemmatimonadota > Gemmatimonadetes > Gemmatimonadales > Gemmatimonadaceae > JBBQHX01. The sequence goes on from JBBQHX010000184.1 coordinate 127, forward strand.
TCGCGATCATGTAGCGGTGCCAGTCGGGACGCACCGGGAGCGCGTCCATGATTTCGCGGCGGTAGGCCTTCACGGACTTCAGATCGCGTACCGGAACGCGGAAGAGGCGCCGACTCAGTCCATTGTAAATGCGCGAGACGAACGCCTTCTCGTAGTCACCCTGCTTGTAACCCGTGACCATATCCGACCCTCCACTGAGGATCGGGGCGACCAGTCGGGGAATGTCCTCAGGCCGGTACTGCAGATCGGCCGGGTAGAAGACGAGCACGCCGCCGCGCGCGGCGAGGTAACCCGTGCGCAGCGCGTCGGCGATCCCGCGCTGTGCCCGGTGCCTGACGACGGCGAGAAATGGGTACCGCTCGCGCAACTGGCCGAGCACGGCCGGCGTCGCGTCGGTCGAACCATCGTCGACGACCACGACCTCGTAGCGCACGTCGGGATCGCTGGCGAACGCGGCGGCGGCCTGCTCCATGAATAGCGGCAGATTCTCCGCCTCGTCCTTCGCCGGGACGAGCACGCTCACGTCCACCGTCGGCCGGAGGTAACCCCCCTCGGGCCGCGAGCGTGGCTCGAGGGACGCGGGCATGGTCATCAAACGCGCTTACGCATGCGGGCGGAAAGCACGCCGAGTTGATCGCGATACTTGGCGACCGTGCGCCGCGCGATGTTCACGCCGCCCTGCTTGAGAATGTTGACGATGGCCTGGTCGGTCAGCGGATTCTTCGCATCCTCGTCGGCGACCAGCTTCTGAATCTGCGCCTTGATCCCTCGCGCCGACACATCCTCGCCATCGGTGGTCGAGAGTCCCGAGCTGAAAAAGAACTTGAGCGGAAGCACGCCCCGCGGCGTCTGCACGTATTTCTCGTTCGTGACGCGGCTGACGGTCGACTCGTGCATGTTGATGACTTCGGCCACTTCACGGAGCGTCAGCGGCTTCAGGAACTGTACGCCCTTCTCGAAGAACTCGCGCTGCCGGTCGACGATGTAGTTCATGACCTTGAGCATCGTCTGACGGCGCTGCTCGATCGCCTGGATCATCCAGTTGGCCGAATTCAGCTTGCTCGAGATGAACTCCTTGTTTTCCCCTTCGAACTTCTTCTTGTCGCGCGCGATCTCCTGATAGGTCTTGCTGAGCTTGAGGCGCGGCAGGTTCCCATCGTTCAGGAAGATCTTGTAGTCCTCGCCGATCTTGTCGACGACGAGGTCGGGGATGATGTAGTTGTCGCCTTCGGGCGCGAAGCGAAGTCCCGGCTTCGGGTCGAGCTTGGCGATCTCGTCCGCCGCCGCCTGGACGTCGGTCGGGCTGATGCCGAACCGCTTGGAGATCTCGCTCCAGCGATGGCTGATCAACTCGTCGAAGCAATCCCGCACGAGGCGGAAGGGCACCGACTGTTCGAGTCCGGCATCCTTGAGCTGGAGCATCAGACACTCGCGCAGGTCACGAGCGGCAACGCCCGGCGGATCGAGAATCTGGATCGTCGCCAGCATCTCCTCGACCTCCTCGCTCGCGTAGAGCGGAAGCTCGTCGTCGGCGTCCGGATCGCGCCCCATCTCCTCGGCCGTCTGCCGCACGACGTCGTTGATTCCGTTCCGAATCTCGTCCAGCGTCGCGGCGAGGTAGCCGTCCTCGTTGATGTTCCCCACGAACTCGTCTGCCAGCAGCAGTTGCCGCGGCGTCAGGTCGAGAAGGCTCACCTGCTCGCGCAGGTGATCGCCGAGGTCCCGCGTGTCGACGGTGACGGGCTCGTAGTACTCGCGCTCCTCGTGCTCCTCGCGCGGGGCACCGGTGTCGAACCCGTCGAGCAGAATCTCCTCCCAGTCGATCGAATCGCTCTCGGCGGCCTGGTCTTCCGTCTTCTCCGTCTCTGCCTCGGCTTCCGCGTCGGTCATCTCCTCCTCGTCGTCGTCATCCAGCTCGACAAGCTCGAGGAAGGGGTTGTTCAACAGCTCCTGCTTGAGATGCTGCTGCAGATCGAGGAGCGGCATGTACAGCAGGTCCATCGCCTGGTACAGCCGCGGATTGATCTTGAGTTCCTGTTTGAGCTGTGTGCTCTGATTCATCCCGCCTTTCATGGTGCCGCTCCTTCGGTGACAGTCTCCTGAGCGAACCGCGCGCGCAGTCGCGCGCTCAACGTGGGTCCGAGGTAGTTCTCCGCGACGGTATCGTCGAATACCAATTCCCGGACCGTGCCAGAGACCTTGACCTCTCCATCGAACATGATGTACGCGCGATCCACGATATCGAGCGTCTGCTCAACATTGTGATCGCTGATCAGGACGCCGATGCCGCGCGTGCGGAGATTCGCGACGATCTGCTGGATGTCGTGCACGGCGATCGGATCGACGCCGGCGAAAGGCTCGTCGAGCATCATGAACTTCGGCTCGGTCACCAGCGCTCGCGTGATCTCCAGGCGCCGGCGTTCACCACCAGACAGGGCGAACGCCCGGCTGTGTCGTAGATGCTTGATGTTCAGCTCGTCGAGGAGCAGCTCGAGCCGCCGCTTTCGTTCGGTCGAACTCAGCTTGAGCGTTTCAAGAATCGCGAGGATGTTGTCCTCGACCGTCAGCTTGCGAAAGATCGACGGCTCCTGTGACAGGTAACCGATTCCGCGGCGCGCCCGCTTGTACATGGCCATCGAGGTGATGTCCTCGCCATCGATGCGGATGCGCCCCGTGAGCGGCTGGATCAGGCCGACGATCATGTAGAAGGTCGTCGTCTTCCCCGCCCCATTGGGGCCGAGCAGTCCGACGATCTCGCCCTGTTGCAACCGCAACGCGACGTCGTTGACCACCGTCCGCCGGCGATAGATCTTCGTGAGGCCTTGGGCCTCCAGCACCGAACCCGCCGGCGCGGGCACCACGGCGGCGGACGGCGCGACGACCGCGTGCTCGCCAGTTTCGCGCAACGCCTGGGCGACCTCCCCGCGCAACGGCGCGATCTCACGCCAGAGTGTCTCCGCCACGACGACGCGCGCGTCCGGCTCGTCGATCGGCCCGGCCGGCACGATAACGAGCCCGTCCTGAGCCAGCCGCGGGAGCACCGACGACGCGAGATAGCCGCGCACCTGATCGAGCGAGAGCGTGCCCGCCTCACGTTCAGCGTCGTGTCCTTCGTTCCGCCGCATCTGCAGGTAGTCGTCGCGATAGCGCAGCGCGACCTCGTCGAACGCCGCCGAGCCCCCAGGATCGGCCGTGTGCACCAGCGCGAGCAGGGCGAGCGCCGTCGACCGGTCGCCATCCGCATATTCCTCGATCAGCGCGCGAACGCGCACGGGGAGTGACTCGGCGCTCATCGGGCTCCCAGCGGTGGGGGGGGTACGGTCGCCGGCGGCGTCCGTGTCGGCGGGGTTGCGGTGGGGGGCGGCTCGCCGCGCTCGTCGGACAGCCGCGCGAGGCACGCCGCGTCAGGCTGCGGCTCGAGGTAGACGCCCGATACCTGATCCGGGTCCTGGACGCTCACGGTCGAGACCTCACCGTTCGCCAGCACGACACTCACGACACGGCCGCGGACATAGTTGATCGCCGGGCGGTCGATGCACTCGCCCGTCGCGCGGAGTTGATAGAACGACTGTGCGCCGACGGTGGCGACGAGCGCGCGCGCGACGGGATTTCCCGTGGTGTCGCCAGGCGCCGGCGGATCGAAGCTCGCGACGATCGTGTCGCCGCGCAGCCAGTCGCGCTGTTCGGACCGGAGCACGAGCGTATCGGGAACGGTTTCAGCGTAGGCATCACCGATCGCGAGCACTTCCTGCAACACGCGGCCGGGCAGTCGCGCCTCGATCGAGTCGGCGCGGACGTCCTGCTGCGCCGATCGAGCGCGGGCGCGGCTGGGACCCCAAACATAGGCGCGTTCCAGCTCGTTCTCGACAATGCGCATGTCGATGGAATCCGACTCCAGGCGGAGATCCTCGCTCGTCACCTCGCCAGCGCCCTTGGCGAACACCCGGCGCAACTGCTCATCCTCGGTGAAGAAATCGATTTCGGTCCCGACGAGTGTGTACGGGCGTTCGCCCGTGCCGACGACGCGGGGATTGCGCATCAACCGCGAGAATCCCCGCGTCTGATCGAGATAGGCCGAATCGCCGGTCGCGCGCAGATCCTCGCGCGTGATTTCAACTGTCCCGTTCAGGTACACGCGGTCTTCCCCCTCGCTTACGATCCGGTCGGCCACGACGAGCACTGGCGGCGCCGGCGCGCCAGTGGAGTCTTCCTGGACGAGCTGCATGTACGGCCGCTCGCGCGCGATCGTCCGGGTCTGCGGTCGATTAGGGGTCGCCCGAAAATACTCAACATACGGCCCTTCGAGCCGCGATGTCGACGGGAGGACGGCGACCACCCGCCCCTCGGCGATCAACCAGCTCTCGTCCTGGTAGTACGTCATCCGATCGGCCGTTACGGTCGCCCGCGGCTCGCGGTAGTTCACCGACCCGATGAGCAGCAGCACGCGCGTGTCCTCATTGTACTGCGTGCTGTCGGCCTCGAGGATGATCCCCTGTCCGCGGCACGAATAGCGGATCCCGCCGCCCGCATACGTCTCTCGCGCGCCGCTGGGGAGCGCGACGCTGAGGACGCGCGCCGGCGCGGCCGCCGCCCGCGCCTCCAGGTCGAGCACGCACGGCTGACCCTGCCCGGATGCGATCGCAGGCGTGAGGAGGGCGATCACGCCCGCGACGATGGCCAGCGCAACGCGCCGGAGCTGGCCGCAGCCGAGCGCAGCGCCTGCGCCCCGCACGTTCTCGGTCATCGGTCCGGCACCGCGACCGCGCCGCCCGTTCCGCTTCGAAGCGAGACGATGTTCACCACGTTGAGGTCTGGATCCGAGGTGAACCCCACGCCCTCGACGCGCTTGCCGTCGGGGAGCAGCATGACGAATGCGCTGTCGCTGCGGAGCAGGTTCTCCGTTTCCGAGTAGTTCAGCTCGGGCGTCGTCAGGCGCTTGCCGTCGGTGCTCACGACCACCACGTCGCCACGCGCCTGCATCGTGTTGTAGAGCGTGCTGTACGTCCCGCGCAGGCTCGTCAGCTTCCCCGTCGGCGCGCCCGTGCGCTCGTCGAAGAAGTCCGTTTCGACGCTGAACAGCTCGTAGCGCGTCTGGTTGTCGAAGATGAACGCGGAATCCGACAGCAGGTTGCCACGATTGACCCCCATGTTGCGGAGCGTCGCGCGCAGGCCGAACATGATCTGTTCGGCCGAGTCGGCGAGCGGATTCGCGCTGACCACGGGCGGGCCCTGGGGCTGTTCGCACGCGCCGGCAACCGCCGCGATCGCCGCCAGCGACGTGACCAGCGCCAGGCGTGCCTGACGACGCAGTACCGTCACGCGGCCGGCCATCAGACGGCCCCCGCGCGCATGATGTCGTGCAGGTGCACGACGCCCACGACGATGTCGCTCGCGTCGAGCACCGGCATCGCGATGATGCCGTGCTGCTCCATTCGGTAGACCACCGCGCTCGCGAGTTCTTCCTCGCGCGCCGACTTCGGCGATCGTGTCATCACGTCAGCCACCCCGATCCCCGTGAAATGCTCTTCCCGCTCGACGAGGCGCGCCAGATCGCCGCTCGTCACCACCCCGATGCAGTGCCGCTCCTCGTCGACGATCACCGCGATCCCACGACGACGCGAAAGCTCGACCACCGCGCGTACCATGGTCGCGTCAGGCGGCAACAGCGGGAGGTCGTCGCGGATCGCGATGTCACCCACCGTCATCAACAGGCGCCGCCCCAACGCACCGCCCGGATGGATCCGCGCGAAGTCCTCGCGGCGGAACCCCTTGGCTTCGAGCAGCGCGACCGCGAGGGCATCGCCGAGCGCCAGCGCCACCGTGCTGCTGGTCGTTGGCGCGAGATCGTGCGGGCACGCCTCCTCGCGCACCCAGGCGTCGAGCGTAATGTCGGCATGCCGACTAAGGGGTGACCCGGCGTTGCCGGAAATGGCAATCGTCCCTACCCCGAGGCGCTTGAGGTGTTGCAGGAGCGACAACAGCTCATCGGATGTGCCGCTTTTCGACAACAGAATGGCCACGTCTTCATCGCCGACGATTCCGAGGTCGCCGTGCACGCTGTCCACCGGATGCAGAAAGGTCGCCGGCGTGCCGGTCGAGGTGAGGGTCGCGGCGATCTTTCGCCCGATCAATCCACTCTTCCCGACCCCAGCCACCACCACCCGGCCCGTCGACGCGCGAACCAGCTCGACGGCGCGCGCGAACTCGGCGCCCAGCCGCCGCTCGGTTTCGAGCAGCGCTTCGGCTTCCATGCGCAGCACACGGCGGCCACGTTCGACGATCACGTCGATTTCCGGAGGAGCGGCGATGGTCACGCGTCCGTTCTCCCGCCCGTGATGGCGCCAATCACGGCGTCGTCGTCGGCCGCGTCAGGCAGATCGACGGAGCGTTCGATGACATAGCGGTCCACGAGCGACGTCCACTCGTCGCGCGCGGTGAGCAACAGCTCGGCGAACTCGCGTATGGCGCCATGCCCACCCGCACGCTCCAGGTGCACCGCGCAGACGTCGCGGACCTCGCGCACGGCGTTGGCCACACACACCGGAAGGGCAACGACCCGCAGGCAGGCAAGATCGGGCAGATCGTCACCAACGAACGCGACCGCGTCCATCGCGATGGCGTGCTGGTCAAGCATTCGGCGCAGTGCGGCACGCTTCATCACCCGACGGTCCTGCGCCACGTCATCGATTCCCAGTTCGGCGGCCCGCAGCCGCACACTCTCGGAGACCCGACCCGTGATGATCGCGACGCGGATCCCCGCCTCACGCATCAGATGGATTCCGAGTCCGTCCTGGATGTCGTAGCGCTTGAGCTCGACCGCGCCCCCCGCCTCCGTCGCGCCGAGGTAGACCCCGCCGTCCGTGAGGACGCCGTCGACGTCGAGCACGACGAGCTTGATGCGCCGGGCGAGCGTCCGGGGAATCATGCGCGTACCACCTCCCACACGCGCCGCGCGCGGTCGATCAACGTCGCGAGCTCCTCGAGCGGCAGCATGTTCGGTCCGTCGCTCGGCGCTTGCGCCGGGTCGGGATGCGTCTCGAGGAACAGGCCGTCGGCGCCGGCCGCGATCGCGCCGAGGGTGAGCGCGGGAATGAACTCGCGCGCGCCACCGCTGGCACCGCCCGCACCCATCCCCGGCCGCTGCACGCTGTGGGTTGCGTCGAAAATGACGGGGGCGTCGCTCGCCTCGCGCATACGCGTGAACGACCGCAGGTCGACCACCAGGTCGCCGTAGCCGAAGAAGGTACCGCGTTCGGTCACGGCCACCTCCGCCTCACGATGCCCCGCCGCCGACGCGGCGTGGCGCACCTTGTCGACGGCGCCGCGAATCCCTTC
>JBBQHX010000185.1:0-7439 GCA_038324385.1 Gemmatimonadales bacterium
CCGCCGGCGCTCTCGCCTGACGCCCTGGCGTTCGCCCCGGCGGTGGCGCGTCCGGCGCCGCTGGCCGTCGAGCGCGCCCGCCTCCTCGCCGCGCTCGACCTCCTGCGCGCGCGACTCGACAACGTCTTTCGGCAGTCGCCGTCGTTCTTCGCCGTGCTGCGTGGCCCCGACAACGTCTTCGAACTCGTCAACGCCGCCTATCAACAGATCATCGGCCACGAGCGGGAGTTCGTCGGCAAGCCGCTCGTCGAGGCGATTCCGGAAGCGCGCGGGCAGGACTTCGAGGGCTATCTCGCCCACGTACGCGCGACCGGCGAGTCGATGGTCTTCCGCGAGCTGCCGGTGCGGCTCGAACGGCGTGCCGGTGCCCCGCTCGAGCAGCGGTTCGTCGACATCACCTATCTGCCTCTGGCCGAGACCGACGGCAGCCACGACGCGGTGATCGTCCACGGCACCGACGTCACCGAGCAGGTCACCGCGCGTCGTGCGGTGGACGAGGCGTTGGCGTCGCTGCGGAACGCCGAAGCGCGACTGCGCCTGGCGATGGAAGTGACCGAGTTGGGCGCCTGGGAGCTCGATCTCGTCACCGGACAGGCGTGGCGCTCGCGGCGACACGACGAGCTGTTCGGCTATCCCGACGGCATCGCCGATTGGACCCGCGACGACTTCCTCGCCCACGTGCACCCTGACGACCGCGCGCAAGTCGACGAGGAGTTCCACCGCGCCCTCACGACGGCTACGGCATGGGACTTCACCTGTCGCATCCACCGCGCCGACGACGGCACCGAGCGCTGGATCATGGGACGCGGCGATCCCGTGTTCGATACCGCCGGCAAGCCCGTGCGCATCGTCGGTACCGTGCGCGACGTGACCGACCAGTACATCGCCGCGCAGGCCCTGCGTGAGGCGCGCGACGCCGCCGAGGCGGCCAACCGCGCCAAGAGCGAGTTCCTGGCCGTGATGAGCCACGAGCTGCGCACCCCGCTCAACGCCATCGGCGGCTACGCCGAGCTGATGGAGATGGGCATCCGTGGCCCCGTCACGCCGCAGCAGATCGAGGACCTCGCCCGCATCCAGGTCAGCCAGCGCCACCTGCTCGGCCTCGTCAACGAGGTGCTCAACTACGCGAAGCTCGAGACCGGCTCCGTGCGCTACGCGCTCACCAACGTGCGTGCGCGTGAGGCACTCGCGGCCGCCGAGGCGCTCGTGGCGCCGCAGGCGCGCGCCAAGGGGATCATCCTCTCGGCGGCGAGCTGCGCACCAACGGTCGTCGCGCGGGCGGATCCGGAGAAGTTGCGGCAGGTGCTCGTGAACATCCTCTCCAACGCGGTCAAGTTCACCGACGTCGCCGACGGCACCGGTCCGGCGCCGCGCATCGACATGGCGTGCGAGTCCGACGGAGCGACGGTGAGCGTCCGCATCCACGACACCGGCATCGGCATCCCGGCCGACAAACTGGAGTCCATCTTCGAACCGTTCGTGCAGGTGCGCGCCGACCTCACGCGCACGCACGAGGGGGCGGGGCTGGGGCTGGCGATCAGCCGCGATCTCGCGCGCGGCATGGGCGGCGAGCTCACCGTCGAGAGCGCGCCGGGCCGCGGGTCGACCTTCACCCTCGTGCTCCCCGCCGGCATCGCCGACGACGCCTGACGATTCGTACGGTTGCAACCATCGCCCCTGTCGCGCCGTACGGTCTGTCGAGCACTTCGACTGGAGGATATCACGTGGCTGGCACCGGTTCCGCAGGCAACGTCCTCGCTGCGCTGTGCAGCTTCTTCATTCCCGGACTCGGCCAGCTCCTGCAGGGGCGGCTGCTCAAGGCGATCATCCAGTTCACCCTGGCCGCCCTGCTCTGGTTCGTTCTGTTGGGGTGGATCATCCACATCTGGTCGATCCTCGACGCGGCGACGTATACGCCGCGCGACTGACCGGCGTGGCCGCGCCTAGCGACGCGCGGGCAGCGTTCGCAGTGGATCCACCGCCTGCCCGCGCACCCGCACCTCGTAATGCAGGTGTGGCGCGGTCGCCAATCCGCTCGACCCCACCGTCCCGATCCGCGTCGACGCGGTGACCCGCTGCCCGTTAGTGACCTGCGCCGAGCGCAGGTGCGCGTAGCGCGAGGTGACCCCACCGCCGTGGTCGATGAACACCACCAGACCGTAGCCGAACTCCCGCGCCACCCGTGTCACCCGCCCGTCCGCCGGCGCGCGCACCGGCGTGCCTGACGGGGCCGCGATGTCCAGTCCGCGATGCGGGCGGTTGATCATCAGCACCGGATGCATCCGCCGCGGCGCGAACCGGCTCGTCACGCGTCCGTTCACCGGCAGCGCCGCGCCCAGCGCGAATCCGCGCCTGCCTGACGACGGGGCCGACCGTGCCCTCGCCGAGGAGGCCGCCGCCGCGGCCGCCGCCGCCTCACGCACCGAGAGCACCGCCTCGGCCTTCACGCTCACCCGCGCGAGCGAGTCCGAGAGCACCCCCAGGTCCCGTTCGGCCGACTCCAGCCGGTCGCGCAGCGCCGCGACTTCCGGCGCGACGCGCGTGTCGAACACCCACGCCGCGACGTGCGCCGCGCCGAGCGTGACGGCGACCAGGACGACGGTCAGCAGGAGGAGCGGCAGCACCACGTGCCACCGCCGCACGATCACCGACCGCACCCGGGCGACGGCGCGCGGCGGCGGCACGAGCATCAGCGTCCACCCGCGGTCGCGCGAGGGACGCGACGGTGGACGCGGAACCGGCACCGTCGCGAGGGCGAGCGGCGTCCCCGACGGCCCCGGGCGTGCGGGCTCGTGAGGCGCGGCGACCGGCACGGCCGCCAGCGGCGGCGTGAGGCGCGGCATCAGCCCGCCGACGCGCTACCCGTGGACGCGGCGGGAGTCGCGCCTGACGACGCCACGCCGTCCGACGGCCCCGCGACCAGACGCACGCTGCGCGGCGTCGGGCGCATCGCGCGGGCGCGCTCCTCCTGCGCCCGCACGAGGAGCCGTCCGCGCAGCACGCCCCCTTCGTGGATCAGCACCGCGCCCGTCGAGATGTCACCCGTGACGAGGCAGGTCGGCTGAAGTTCGACACGATCGCTCGCCTCGATGTCGCCGAGCACCGTGCCCCCGACGATCACCTCGCGAGCCGTGATGTCTCCTTCGATCTGCGCGCTCTCGCCGAGGATCACCAGGTCGGCGCGGCGGATCGAGCCGCGCAGCGAGCCATCGATGCGGAGCGTGCCGTCGGTCTCCAGATCACCCACCGTGACCAGGTGCGAATCGAGGATGGAGCACCCGGGCGTGCTCGCCACCGGGGGCGGCGGCGGGCGGCGACTGAACAGGGCCATGCGACATCTCTCCGGGTAGCGCGACGAGGTGAGCGGACCGGTGCGGTCCCCCTCCGGCAGGTCGGCGGCGGCCAATCCGGGAGGGATCGGTGCCACGGTGGTCTGGGAGTGGGACGACCCCCGGACGGGCCGGGCAACCGATCGCCGGGTCTGGCCGCCTCCCCGCCGTGCCCCCCGTCACCATCCCGCCCCCGGTGGCGCGTGCGGCGGCGAAGGGGTTGCCATCCCCGCCGTTCCGTCCTATGTGTGGACCGACCCCGTCCCCGCACCCCATCCTCAGGAGCAGCCCAATGGAACCCGCGACCATCGTGTCCGGCGTGATGGCGATCCTCGTCCCCTACGTCGTCAAGGGGGCCAAGGAGCTGGTGGAGACCGTCGGCGAGGTCGGCTACGAGAAAGCCGCCGCCCTGATGAAGAGCCTCAAGGCGCGGTTCACGGGTGATAGAGAAGCCGAGTCGGTGATCGAGATGTTCGAGGCCAAGCCCGCGCGCTACGAGGCCGCGGTCGAGGAGGTCATCGCCGAACGCGTGGCCGCCGATCCTGAACTGGCGCGCGACCTCAGCACGCAGCTCGAGCAGGCTGGGCCCGTGCTGAAGGTGTTTCAGGAGATGGATGTCGCTCGGAACGTCACCGGGGTGCGGGCGGGTTCCGTGCGCGGCGGGCAGGTGGAGGTGAAGCAGAAGATGGGGGACGCCGACAACGTGACCGGCGTCGACATCACCGGCGGTATCGGCTGAGCGGCGGGGGCGAGCCGGTGTCCGAGCAACCGTGCGCGCACGCCAGCGCCGCGTCGAACGCGAAGTTCTGTCCCGACTGCGGCGGGCGGCTCGCAGGCGCGGCGCCGCGGTCGTCGTCATCGTCGCCCGTGATCACCGTCTCGCAGGAGGCGGAGACGATCGGGCCCGGGGGGATGGTGGGGGTGAAGGTGGGGGAGGTCAACGGCAGCGTGACGGTCGTGCAGGGCAACGTCTTCCACGTCCGCGATCCCTCGCCCGAGCTACTGGAGCGGCTCGGCGCGACCAAACGCCTGTCGACCGAGGTGCAGCCGGGCGGCGGCGCCGCGCCCCCTGCCGACCCCAGCGCCCCCGACCCGCGCGCGCTCGAACGGCCGCTGGGCGAGATCCTGACGCAGGTGCGCGCGGCCGATCGCCGGGGCGAGCGCGTCGATACCGTGGCGGCGGGATCGCTCCGCTTCACGCGCGCCGAGCTGACGCTGAAGGAAGCGGTACTTCTGATCGCCGAGGCGGATCAGATCTTTCTCGATCAGGTACGGCGCGACGCCGCCCGCGGCGGGTCCGTGCCAGGGCCCCCGCCATCCGGCCTGGATCTCGCCGCGATGCTGCAGGGGTTCGACGACGAGGCGCACTCGGCGAAGCTGCGCGAGGCACTGTCACTGCTGCGTGAGGCGCGCGCACTGGAGCCCACCAACGCCGAGGTACTGCTGCATCTCGCGAAGGTGATGGACGGCGTCGGTCAGCCGCCGGACGAGGTACGGCTCGTGTTGTACCAGGTGCAGCGGCTGCTCGAATCGCCACGGAGCGCGGCGGACACGTTTCATCTCGCGCAGGCCACGTTCCTGCTGGCGATGCATGGAGAGATGCCGCACGCGGAACAGGTCATGGTCGCGCGAGGGCTGTTCGCGTCGATCGGGCGGGGGGAGTGGGTGCGGCAGTGCGACGAGGTGCTGGGGCGGCTGTCGGGTGCGCGGGCGTCGTCAGGCGGCGGGGGATACGGCGCGCCGGGGTGGTTCGAGCCGGTGGGCACGTGGCGGGCGCAGCTCTCCGATGGGAGCACGGCGCGTTTTGCCCTGCTGCCGAACGGGATGCTGCAGGGGGTGCAGCGGGTGACGGCGTTCGGGATGGAGGCGGGGTTCGCGGGGCAGTGGGGGTATGACCCGGCGTCGCGGACGCTGCAGTTGCAGGGGATGGTGAACGGGTTCACGCCGTTCGTGCTGGTGATCGAGATTCAGGGAGCGAGCGGGGGTGGGTTCATAGGGTACGGGTCGGATGGGATGCAGTATCTGTTGCGGCGGGAGTAGGAGGCGAGGTTTGTTTCCCAGCGTTGTCGTTCGACCATTCGCTGCAGCGCGTTCGATCGGGCCCCACGGTTTTGAGCCGGCTGGAGTCGTCAGGCGGTATGATGCCTGACGACTCACCCGCGGTTCAGCCGCGGACCCACATAGGTGACGCCTCCCGCCCCACCCCTCACGGCGCCACCAGCGTCTCATACGAATCCGGCCGGCGATCCCGGAAGAACTGCCACGTGTTCCGCACCTCACGAATGGTGTCGAGATCCACCTCGGCGGTAATCAACTCGTCCCGGTCGCGCGACGCCTGCGCGACGAACTGCCCTCGCGGATCGCAGACGTAGCTCTGCCCATAGAACTCGCCGATTCGCCATGGTGCCTCATAGCCGACCCGGTTGATCGCCGCGATGAAATAGGCGTTCGCCACGGCGTGGGCCGGCTGTTCGAGCTTCCACAGATACTCCGAGAGCCCGGCCACCGTCGCCGACGGATTGAACACGATCTCCGCGCCGCCCAGCCCGAGCGCGCGCGCACCCTCGGGGAAGTGGCGATCGTAACAGATATAGACGCCGACCTTTCCGTACATCGTGTCGAACACGGGATAGCCGAGGTTCCCCGGCTTGAAGTAGAACTTCTCCCAGAAGCCGGGCGCGCAGTGCGGGATGTGATTCTTCCGGTACTTTCCGAGATATTTCCCGTCGGCGTCGATGACGGCGGCCGTGTTGTAGTAGACGCCGGTCGTGTCTTCCTCGTAGAGCGGCACGACGATCACCATGCGATGCTTCTTCGCCAGCTCCTGCATCAGGCGCGTCGTCGGGCCGTCGGGAATCCGCTCCACGGCGTCGAACCAGCGCGGGCTCTGCTCCGCGCAGAAGTAGGGGCCCGTGAAGATCTCCTGCATGCACAGCATCTGCACGCCCTCGCGCGCCGCCTGCTCGATGAGCTGGAGATGCTTGGCGAGGTTTGCCTCACGAATGGTGTCGAGCGATTCCTCGGTGCCACAGGCATGTGAGGCCTGGATGAGGCCGATCTTGACGAGACGGGGCATGATATCGGAGTGGAGAGATGGCGTATGAGTCGGTCAGCCTGCGCGGAGCGACCGCGCGTGCCCGCGCATGAGCAGGAGATAGAGCGCGAAGCCGAGCGCGAAGGTGACGAACCAGGCGTACGAATACAGATGGTCGAACAGGCCAGGATCGGACACGATTCCGCCGGGCGTCGAGGCCGCGCGCAGGAAACCCGGCACCACCGGCAGCAGCGCCGCGGCGAGCGCGATGACGGCACGCGGATTCACCCCACCGCGGTAGGTATACATCCCCTCCTCGCGAAAGAGGTCGGGGAGGGAAAGCCGCTGGCGCCGAACGACCCAGTAATCCGCGATGAGGATGCCGCCTAACGCACCCATCAGGCTGGAGTAGCCGATCAGCCAGGTGAAGATGTAGGCCCCGGCGTCCGAATACAGCTTCCACGGCATCATCAGAACGCCGATCACCGCGGTGATCAGCCCGCCCCCGACATAACTGATCCGGCGCGGGCTCAGATTCGAGAAATCGTTCGACGGCGACACGACGTTGGCCGCCATGTTCGTACTGACCTGTGCCGTGAGCACGACCAGCGTCGCGATGATGATCGTCACCGGGCCGCCGATCCGCGTGACGAGCGCGACAGGATCCCACACGGCCTCACCGAAGATCACGATCGTCGCGCTGGTGACCGCCACGCCGATGAAGGCAAACGCGGTCATCGTCGTTGGCAGCCCGAGCGCCTGTCCCATCGCCTGCGAACGCTGGCTGCGTGCATACCGGGTGAAGTCCGGGATGTTGAGGCTCAACGTCGCCCAGTAGCCGACATTGGCCGTGAGCGCCGGCGCGAAGATCGACCAGAAGGGGACGCCGTCGCCGCGTTCGCCCTGCAGTCGCACCGACTCGTCGAGCACGTTTCCGAGCCCGCCGCCATTCCGCACGCCCCACCAGAGCAGCACGACGCCGCCGGCCAGCAGCACCGGCGCCGACCAGGCGCCAAGGGTCTTGATGCCGTCGATGCCGCGCAGGATGATCGCCACCTGCACGAGCCAGAAGAGCG
>JBBQHX010000186.1:0-7350 GCA_038324385.1 Gemmatimonadales bacterium
GCGTGCGTCGAGTGTCTCGTCGCCTGCGAGATGTGCTCCGACGCCTGTCTCGACGAGAAGAACGTGGCGGCGATGGTCACCTGTATACGCCTCGACCGCGACTGCGCCGATGCCTGCGCGATCGCCGTGCGCGCGATGGCGCGCGGCGGCCCGCTGGCAGCCGAGATCTGCCGAATGTGCGCCGAGGCCTGCGATGCCTGCGCGGCCGAGTGCGAGAAGCATGCGGACCATCACGACCATTGTCGCATCTGCGCCGAGGCCTGCCGTCGCTGCGCCGAGGAGTGCCGACGCATGGCTGCCTGACGCGGCTGGAGTCCGTCCTGCTCGAACGACATGGCCCCGCCGTCATCAGATGATGACCGCGGGGCCATGATGCCGCACCTGACGAGCCGCGCCGTGACTACCGCGCCGCGGCCAGATCCCGAATCACGCGAGCCAGCTTCTGCACCTTCCCCTGCTGTGCGCCGGCACCGGGCACGGCCGTCTCAACCTCCATCGCGAGGTCGGTGAGCGCCGTCCGCTGCGCCGCGCCCGTCAGCCGCTCGGCGGCCTGAATTTCGTTCATGATCTGCGTGGTGCGCGTCGCCGGCATACCGCCACGTGCGAGCTGATCGACATACGCCCGCGCCACGACGAAGCTCGCCGGCCACTCGATCTTTTCCTGAAGCTGCGGATTGTGTAGCGCCGTCCGCACGGACTCGGCGGCATCGATCTCGTTCTGCGTCAGATGCTCACTAGGCGTGAGGCGGAAGACGTCCAGTCCGCGCGCGATCTCCGAACCGTAGATCCGGCCGTTGTACCAGTACGCCGACCAGAAGCCGCCAAGCGAGATCTCGGCGGGGTTCACCGGGCCGCGATCGAAGTAGGCGATCTCGACCGGATTCGCGGGATCGGTGAAGTCGAACACCGAGATGCCGCCCTGATACCAGGCCTGTACCTTGATGTCGCGACCCGGCACCGGAACAAGCGATCCGTTGTGCGCGACGCAGTTCTCCTCCGCCGTCTGCGCGGCGGGGAGCTTGTAGTAGCCGGCGTGCTCGAGCTGCCGGTCGCTCGTCAGGCGGAACAGCGCGTTCGCGCCCCACTCCGGGCGATCGGTGTCGCGGCAACGCGCCTGCGTGCCCCCGCCCCACTCGTCGGTGAAGATCACCGTGCTGCCGTCATTGTTGAACGTCGCCGAATGCCAGTAGGCGAAGTTCGGATCGATCACCTCGTCGATGCGACGCGGGTTCCGCGGGTCGCTGATGTCGAGGAG
The DNA here is from genome assembly GCA_038324385.1 of Gemmatimonadales bacterium. Taxonomy (GTDB): domain Bacteria; phylum Gemmatimonadota; class Gemmatimonadetes; order Gemmatimonadales; family Gemmatimonadaceae; genus JBBQHX01. The sequence goes on from JBBQHX010000186.1 coordinate 1,256, forward strand.
AATCCCGTTCCCCGAGCAGGCGCCGGCGGCCAGTTCGAGCTCCGGATAGACCGTGATGTCATGGCACTGGTTGGTGACCGACGTCGTCTGCGTGCCCTCGCCGTGCGTTCCGCCCTGCCAGAGGCCGGCCACGTTGCCGGTGGTGGTGTCGGCGAAGATGCGCGGTGTGCTGACGATCCGCGCGTCCTGCGGCGCGGAGAGCAGCACGTGAATGACCTCGATGCGGAAATACGAGCTGCTCGTATCGGCCGTTTGCTGCGGGCCGGAGCAGCCGGCGAGCTCGGCGCCCGGACGCGAGGGGCTCGTGCCCGAGACGTAGATGTAGACGTGCGTGCTGTCGCTCTTGTCAGGCACCAGCGTGTGCGTGTGCGATCCACGGCACGTCTGGACGGCGGCCACCTGACGCGGGTTGTCGATGTTGCTGATGTCGAAGATGCGCACGCCACGGAAGCGATCGGCGCTCACCGGCCCGGTGACGCCCTGCGTGCCACAGTCGACGCGCCCCCGCGTCTCCTCGACCGACATGAATAGCAGATTGCCGTAGACCGAAACATCGCCCTGGCCGCCGGAGCACACCACCGAGCTGCGGAAGGTGGGGTTCGCGGGATCGGAGATGTCGTAGATCTGGACGCCATTGAAGTTGCCAGCGAACAGATAGTTGCCCGAGAAGGCGAGGTCGGAGTTGGCGAATCCGAAATCGCCCGACTGCTCGGGGTTGACGAACCCTGACGTGCGATCGCGGTGCGCGATCAGCTCCATGTTCCGGCTTGCCGAGGCGGCGTCGGTCCACCCCCCGCGCAATCCGACGCGTGGATCGGGCGTCTGCGCGGCGACGTCGGTCGCGACGGCGCCGAGGCCGAGGGCGAGGCTCAAGGGAAGGGCAAGCGCGGTGGTCCAGCGCGGTGCCTTCCGTGCGGCGGTGGTTCCAGGACTCATGGTTCGCTCTCGCTGAAGTGACTCACGACTGGCCGTCCGTTCGGAACGAACGCCACGGCGGTGGTTCCCTGACGACGCCTGCCGTCTCGCGTGAGGCGAGGAGCAGGTTCCCGCAATGCCCGGTCGTGTCGTGCGGCTCCCCGCACTCCGCTCACGACCCGCCGAGCGACTCCAGCACGCGCCGCATGCGCGCGATCTCGGCGCGCTGGTCGGCGTCGATGTCCGACGCGAGGCTGAACAGCTCCGGTTCCTGACCGCCGCCTGACGAGGCGAACAGCTCACGGACCATCACGAGCGCGCCCTCGTGATGACGAATCATGTACTCGAGAAAGAGCCGATTGAACTCCGCGCCGCTCGCGGCTGCCAGCCGCTCCAACTCCGCGCGCGTCAACATGCCGGGCATCATCTGGTGATCGGCATGCTCCTGGTCCACGCCTGGGGCCGGCACCGCTTGCCCACGACGTTCCAGCCAGCGGCGCATCGTCGTCAACTCGTCTTCCTGCGAGACGTCGATGCGGTCCGCGAGCATGCGCAGATCGTCACGCGCGGTGCGCGTCGGCACGAGGGCCGTCATCACGCGGGCCTGCGCGTGGTGCGCCATCATGTGTTGCACGAATTGTACGTCGCTGCCGGTGTACTGGCGCGGCGCGGCGGCCTGCGGCACGGACGGCGCCGCCACGGTGGATGCCGCCGCCTCGGCGGGTGCCGGGGCGACGTTGGGCGCTGGATTGCGCGCGGCTCCGCTGCAGGCCGCGAGCGCGGCGGCGGCGAGTAGCCCGGCGAATACACGAAGGGGTGCGGTTCGATTCATCTGCGGCACGTTCTGGGACGCTGGGCTCGGCGCCTCCGACGGCGGCATCGGGGCAGGAAGACGGCAGGCTCCGGGTCACTCGCCACGCCGGAGCGCCGAGAGGTAGGCTTCGCGGGGGCACCGATCAAACCGGCCGACCCGACGCCCTCTCGCCATCCGGAGCCGTGAATGCTGGATCTGCACGTAATCGTCGCCAGTACCCGACCCGGCCGCCAGGGGCCGGCAGTCGGACGCTGGTTCCTTGAGTACGCCCAGGGGGCGGGAAAGTTCAACGTCGAGCTCGTCGATCTCGGCGCGATCGACCTGCCGCTCCTCGACGAGCCGGCCCATCCGCGGCTCCAGCGGTACGAACACGAACACACCCGCGCCTGGAGCGCTCTGATCGCCCGCGCGGACGCCTATGTGTTCGTGACCCCCGAGTACGACTACGCGACGCCGGCGTCGCTGGTCAACGGCCTGCAGTGCCTCTCGCGCGAATGGGCGTACAAGCCGGTGGGATTCGTGAGCTACGGAGGCATCTCGGGCGGCACGCGGGGCGTGCAGATGACCAAGCAGATCGTCACCGCGCTCAAGATGATGCCGATGGTCGAGGCCGTCGTGCTGCCGTTCTTCACTCGGCACATGGCCGCCGCGACGGGCCGCTTCGATCCGGGCGAGGCGCCCGGACGCGCCGCCGCCGCGATGCTCGACGAGCTCGCGCGGTGGGCGGAGGCGCTTCGCACGCTGCGGTAGCGGAGCCGGCGCCGGGAGCCGGGAGCGGGCGGCATTCTCTACGAGCTGGCGACCGCAGCGCCGGGGTTCGCGATCGACGAGCCGGACGACCAGCTCGGGGCGCGGCTGATGCCCCGCCGCAGTAGGAGGGGCGACGGCCCGAGCTGGAGGCCTCGCTGCCACCGATCCACGGCCCACCGTCGGCCGCCGAGCGGTACGGCGAGGAGTGACATGGCCGAATGCGGCGAGCTGGGGTATGAGACCGGGTCGCGGGGCCCCCGGCTCCGCTCCCGTCGTTCAGGCATCGGGGCTACCTTCTCGGTGGTGCCGACCTGTACCGCGCCGCACGACCACCCTCGTTCGCACTCGAGTCTCATGCGCCTCTCCCGTCTCGCTCCGCTGCTGCTCATCGCCCCGCTGGGGCTGGCGGCCCAGCAGCCGCGTCAGCTCACCGCCGACGACTATGCCCGCGCCGAACGATTCCTCGGCGCCAACACCGCGCCGCTGGTCACCGGCACCGGGATACGCCCGACGTGGCTGCCCGATGGCCGGTTGTGGTATCGCACGACGGTCCCAAACGGCTCCGCGTTCTTCGTCGTCGATCCGACGAGCGGGACGCGTCAGGCGGTGTTCGACCAGACGCGCCTCGCCACGGCACTCTCGGCCGCGTCAGGCGGCCGGATCGACGGCGCGCGGCTGCCGTTCCAGAGCTTCGAGCTGGCGCGCGACAGCCGCGCGATCACCGTCAACATCCAGAACCGCCGCTGGGATTGCGACCTCCAGCGCTACACGTGCGTGCCGGGTGATTCCGGGCCCGTCGCTCGCCGCGCGCCCCAGAATTCGAGCGTTTCGCCGGATGGGCGCTCCGCGGTCTACATCCGCGACCACAATCTCTGGTCGACCGAGCTCGCCACCGGCCGCGAGACCCAGCTCACGACGGACGGCATCGAGGACTTCGGCTACGCGACGGACAACGCCGGCTGGACGCACAGCGACCGGCCGATCGTCACCTGGTCGCCCGATGGTCGACAGATCGCCACCTTCCAGCACGACGGCCGCGGCGTGCGCGACATGCACCTCGTCGGCACCAACGTCGGCGTGCCGAAGCTCGAGTCGTGGAAGTATCCGGTGCCGGGCGACAGCGTGATCTTCCGCATCAGTCGCGTGATCATCAGCCAGGGCCCCGACGGCCAGCCGAGCGTCGTTCGCCTGCAGATGCCGCCCGACCAACACCGCTCCACCGTCTCCGACCACATCGCCTGTGGCGGCGAGATCTGCGATGTCCAGTGGTACCCGGACGGCTCCAAGATGGCGTTCGTGTCTGCCTCACGCGACCACAAGACGGCCTGGTTCCGCGTCGCCGACGCGACCACCGGCGAAGTTCGCACGCTGTTCGAGGAGACGATGCCGACGCAGGTCGGTGACGCGGCGTTCCCGGAGAATCTCTGGCGCGTACTGCCCGCGTCGAACGAGCTGATCTGGTGGTCGCAGCGCGACAACTGGATCCATCTCTATCTGTACGACCTGACGACCGGTCGGCTCAAGCAGCGCATCACGAGCGGTGAAGGGAACGTCAGCAGCATCGTGCACATCGACGAGCAGGCGCGCACGATCTACTTCATGGGCAACGGGAAGGAGGCGGGGCGCGATCCCTACTTCCAACATCTCTACAAGATCAACTTCGACGGCACGGGGCAGACGCTGCTGACGCCCGAGAACGCGCACCATGTCGTGACGCTCTCGCCTGACGGCCAGTATTTCGTCGACAGCTACTCGACGCCCGCCACGGCGCCGGTGACGGTGCTGCGCGACCGCAACGGCCGCCTCATTGAAACGCTCGAGCGTGCCGACATCGCGCCGCTGCTCGCCACCGGATGGAAGCCGCCCACGCCGATCCGCATGAAAGGGCGCGACGGGACGACGGACATCTACGGGCTGATGTACACGCCGACGACGCTCGACTCGACGCGCAAGTACCCGATCATCAACCACATCTATCCCGGCCCGCAGGCGGGGAGCGTCGGCACGCGCAGCTTCTCGCCAGCGCGCGGCGACAACCAGGCGGTGGCCGAACTGGGCTTCGTCGTCGTCGAGATCGACGGGATGGGGACGCCAGGGCGGTCGAAGGCGTTCGCCGACGCTTACTACGGCGACATGGGAGATAACACGCTCCCCGATCAGATCGCCGGCATGCGTGAGCTGGCTCAGCGCTACCCGTTCATCGACCTCGACAAGGTCGGCATCTGGGGGCACTCCGGCGGCGGCTTCGCGACCGCGGCGGCGCTCTTCCGGTATCCCGACTTCTTCCACGTCGGCATCTCGGAGTCGGGCAATCACGACAACCGCAACTACGAGGACGACTGGGGCGAGCGCTACCACGGGCTGCTGACGAAGGACGGCAGCACCGACAACTACGCCGAGGAAGCCAACCAGACGCACGCGGCGAATCTGCGCGGCAAGCTGCTGCTGGCCCATGGCGCGATGGACGACAACGTGCCGCCGACCAACACGACGCTCGTCGTCGACGCGCTGATCAAGGCCGGAAAGGACTTCGACCTGATCATCTTCCCGAACGCCCGCCACGGCTTCGGCGCCGACGCGAACTACATGATGCGTCGTCGCTGGGACTACTTCGTCGAGCACCTGCAGGGCGCCGAGCCGCCAAAGGAATACCAGATCGGGCGGCGGACCGTGCCTTAGGGCAGAAGACAGAAGACAGGAGACAGAAGACAGGAGGAAGAAGCCTGTCGTCCCGCAGGAGGGCGCGCAGCGACCGAGTGGAGGTGTCGTCCCGCAGGAGGGCGCGCAGCGACCGAGTGTCGGGATGGGCTTTCACTACCCATTGGCCAGCTCTAGGCGAGGGTGAGCCCGTCCCGACACTCGCGCCTGACGGCGCTCCTGCGGGATGACAAAACTCCCCTCGCAGCTTCTGTCTCCTGTCTCCTGTCTTCTGTCTCCTTCTATCTCCGCCCTTGCTCGACGACCGCGCGCGGCTTCACGAACTGGAGGAAGACGGGGACTAACGAGGCGACGATGATCACGATTACGACGAGGCCGAAGTTCTCCTTGACGATCGGGATGTTGCCGAAGAGGTAGCCGGCGAACAGCATCGAGCCGATCCAGAGGAGCGCGCCGACGACGTTGTAGAACACGAAGCGGCGATAGGTCATGCGGCCGCAGCCGGCCACGAAGGGCGCCACCGTACGAACGATCGGCACGAAGCGGGCGATGACGATCGCCTTGCCGCCGTACTTCTCGTAGAAGGCGTGCGTTCGGTCGAGGTGCTCCTGCTTGAGATACGGGATGCGGCCGTCGAACAGCTTGGTGCCGAAGCGCGATCCGGTCCAGTAGTTCACCGCGTCGCCGAGGATCGCCGCGGCGGTCAGGAGCACGAACAGCACCCAGATGTCGAGCTCGGTGGTCGCGGCCAGCGCCCCGGTTGCGAAGAGCAACGAGTCGCCAGGCAGAAAGGGCGTCACGACGAGCCCGGTTTCGCAGAAGATGATCGCGGTGAGCACGGCGTAGGTCCAGGCGCCGTGCTGCTCGACGATGGCGGCCAGGTGAACGTCGATGTGCAGAATGAAGTCGACGAGCGCGAGGATGGCGTCCAGGTGGTGATGACGGGGGCGACCGGCCG
>JBBQHX010000187.1:0-7318 GCA_038324385.1 Gemmatimonadales bacterium
CGAGCGCGGCGAGGAGGCGGGCGCGCTCGACGGCCTGCGCCGCCTGACGCGCAAGCGCCGTGAAGAACGCCTGGTCGTCAGGCGACAGCGCGTGCGGCTCGGCCCAGCCGAAGGAGAGAACGCCGATGGTCTCGCCGGCACTGAGCAGCGGGACGGAGGCCACGGCCAGCACCGGCAGGTCATCCCCGGGCTGCAGCAATTCGGGGAAGCGCTCACGGAAGGTGTCGCCCGGCTCGCCGGTGACCCAGACGGGATGACCCGTGCCGAGGCACCGAGCCGCCGACCCGGGGGTGGTGGTGGTGAATCGCGCGTAGCGGTCGAGCACCGGCGCGGTCAGGCCGATCTGGCGGACGATCACCGCCTCGTCCGTGCCTGGCGACCGCACGGCCAGCATCCCGGTGCGCGCCCCGCTGGAGGCCACCATCTCGCCGACCACGGCTGCGGCGACGTCGTCGAGGGTGCGGGCGGCGGCCAGCGCAGCGGTGAGCGCCTGGAGCCGCTCCAGTCGTTTGGCGGCCCGTTCAGCGGCGTCGCGGGCCGCGCGCTCGGCGGAGACGTCGGTGGCAGTGCCGAACCACCCCGACACCTGGCCGCTCTGATCGGTGACCGGGACGGAGCGAAGGAGGAACGGGCGGTAGCTGCCGTCGGCACCGCGGAAGGGAACGGTCATCTCGAAGGGCGCCCCCGTCGCGATCGACTCGCCCAACCGCTCGAGCATGGCGGGGAGCGCGGCGGGATCGGGGACGCGCTCCCACCCCCTGCCGAGCATCTGTTCGGGGGTGCTGCCGGTGTACTCGTACCAGCGCGCGTTGTACCAGTCGACCGCGCCGGTGGCGTCGGCGCTCCAGGCGAGGTTGGGGATGGCGTCGGCCAGCATCCGGAACTGCTGCTCGGTTCGGGCGAGCGCATCGCGCGCCGCCTCGGCTTCGGCGGTGCGCCGTTCGAGCGCGGAGGTCGCCCCGCGCAGGGTCGCGGTGGACTCCGCCCAGGCGGTGACGTCCACATGCACGATGGCCAGATGCGAGAGCGCGCCCGCCGCATCGTGCACGGGGTAGCAGTGGGCCTGCGTCCAGATGGTGCGCCGCGTGCCGCCGGTGGCGCACGCGGCAGCATAGGCGATCGGCGGCAGGACGACGAGCTCGCCGGCGTAGGCCTGGCGGATCAGCGGCAGAAGCCCCGCTGCCTTCAACTGCGCGTCGGCGAGGAGGGAGTAGTCGGCGGGCACGTCGGCGACGCGGATGCCGAAGTGGCGCTCGTAGGCCGCGTTGGCCCGGACGACGCGGCCGGCGGTGTCGTAAAGCGCCGTGCTGAGCGGCGACTGCGCGAACAGCGCATCGCTGAGCGCCGTGCCCGACGAGGCTCCGGTGTCGTCGGGCGGGCGCGCGGGGTCTGGAGTGCTGCCCCGCTCTGGGATGCTGCCCCGCGTCGGATCCATCACGTGCATCCGCCTCCGCTCATCCGTGTGGCACACCCTCCGCCATCGACGACGATCGCCATCGGCGACGATGCCGAATATTACAGCCGAGTCCCGCCGTGGCCTACACGGCTGACCGGCCGCGTGAGCCGGCCGACGGCGTTTACGGACGGCACGTCCCCTGCCCCACTGTCCCGTATCCACCCGTCCACGCCCCGCACGCCTCCCTGTCCCGAGGACTGCCCGATGCGCACCCGCCGATACCGCCGCCCCGCGCTGCTGCTGTTGCGGTTGACCCTCGTCGCCGGCGGCGCGGCCGGCTGCACCTCGGGCCCCACCGAAGGGGAGATCATCAGCGGCCTCGAGGAGGAGTTGCGCTCGGTGGTTGGGGAGTGGACGGCGGTAAGCACCACCGCGCCGGGGGCACTGACGCTGGAGTTCGCGCTGGAGAGCGCGGGCGGGACGGCGGTGCGCGGCGCGGGGACGATGCGCGAAGGCACGGCGGGAGCCCCGATCGCGATCAGCGTCACGGGCACCTATGTACGGCCGGTGCTGACGCTGGCGTTCACCGGGATGGTGTTCGAGGGGCGCGCGGTGAACGGGCAGTTCAGCGGGCGCTACACGACAGTGGGCGGGATCAGCGACGCGATGGTGCTGACGGGGGCGGACTATTCGCGCAGCGTGCCGATGCTGTTCCAGGAGCGGTGAAGGCGAAGTCTCGTCAGGCGTCCGCTTACAACCATCAGTCGATCGCGACGCCGTCAACGAGGAGGGCGATATCCAGCCGTTCGAGGACGACGGGGAGAATGGCGGCGACGGCGAAGTTGGTAGCGCGCGATGGGACGGTGGGGCCGCGGACGTGCAGGCCGACGGCGGCAAGCGTGGTCGGGTCGTACCAGACGGCACCGGAGTCGCCTGACGCGGCGATGGGCGTGGCGTCGCCAGGCGCGGGCGCGCGGAGATGCATGGCCGGGTAGACGCCGCCGAAGGTGCCGATGCCGCTGACGACGGCGGCGGTGACGCCGGTGCCGCGGCCCGACTTGACGAGGCGCTCGCCGAGCCGCGGCCCGCGCGCTGACGTGAGTGTGACGCCGGTCTCGAACTGGCGTTCGGCGAAGGTGCGCGCCGGCGAGAGGCGCGCGATCGCGGCGTCGAGCAGGAGGTTGAAGCGCAGGAGCCCGGCGATCTCGTCACCCGCCCCGCCGCCGTCGGCCGGCCCGGGCTGCACGATCGGGTCGCCCGGTCGCGGGCGGCGGCCGACGCGGAGGACGTGCGCGGCGCTGAGGAGGCAGGGCGCGCCCGTGACGCGGTCGGCGACGAGGAGCCCGAACGTCCCCGCGGTGCCGTCGACGTGGCCGATGCTCACGCCGGGCTGCACCGGATCGACGCGACGGGCGCGCGCGGTCACGCCCGTCGCCGGCGGCTCGGGGCGGAGGGCCGCCTGCGGCGTGTAGGCCGACTCGACGACGTCGGTGCGGATGCCGGCGAGGCGCGCGGGGATCCGTTCGCCCGCGGCGAGCGCATGCAGCGGGCGCTTCTCCCGCACGTGGATCCGCACGACGATCCCCGCCTTCGGGTCCACCGCGCCCTGCACCAGCTTCTGGCCGATATCGATCCCCGTAACGTCGGGGCGGGTCAGGTAGCGGGCGAGGGCGAGGTCGAAGGCGTGCACCGCGTCAGGCGTCAGGCCAAGCGTGACCGGTGCGACGCCGAGCACGGGGTGGAGCTGAGCAAGGGCAGCGGCGTCGGCCCGCGTGAGGCGCTGGGGCTTTCGCCGGTTCGTGTCGGCGGTTTTCGCCGGCCGCTTTCGTGGCGGCGTCATGGCTGCCCCTCCAGGCTACGCGGGGGCGGGCTCCAGGTAATGAGCACCGAGCCCCAGCGGTGGGTGCGACGCAGCTCAGCGCGATGCTCCGGCGTCCGGCCGGTCGCGGTGAGCACCACACCGAGCGCGTGGCGGCGAATCGGGATGGTGACGGCGACGCCGCCGTCGAACTCGAGCACGGTCCGCTCCACTTCACCTGACGAAAAGCTGTGCGCGCTCTGGCGGAACTGCCCCTGCAGCAGCGCGTTGTAGACGACGAGCCGCGGGCGCACGCCGCCGAACAGGTATGCCTCACGCCGGTGGGGGGCCGCCGCGGCGAGACGCTGGTTGCCGACGCCTGACGCGGTGCCGGAGCTTCCCCCGCCGCCGAACTCCCAGAACTCGGACTGGAACCAGCCCGCGCGCACGGTGGCCAGGGCGGCGATGTTGGTGTAGTAACCCGCACTGCCCTGCAGCCCCACCGTACCCTGTAAATGCTTGCGCTCGCCCGGATTGGGTGCGTCGCCGAAGGCCAGCCGCTCGACCGTCGCGCGATAGAGCAGCGTCGGCTCGCCACCGTCGGAGATCTGGTTGTGCCAGCCCAGCGGATCGTAGGGGCGTGACTCACCCGGGCCGCGCAGCGCACGATGAATCGCCGTCTGTACCTCACGCGCGAGCGGGAGCCCGAGCACGCCGAGGGTGAGATCGGACGACCAGGCGACGGCCAGGTCGGAGTCGCGTACCGTCAGGCGCCTGACGGTGAGTCCGAGGATGGAACCATACGGGCGATCCTCGGGGATCACGTCGGCCGTGTTGAGGCTGTCGGGGGTGAACGCGGTGCCGATGAGCTGCAGCCCGTGCATGCGCATCGGTGAGCGGGCGTGCACGCGCTCCATTCGCGTCAGGCGGTCGACCAGCGCGAGCGGCGCCGTGAGCCGCGCCCCGTCGATGAAGCCCCCGCTCCACTGCAGGCCGAACGCGCCGGTGTAGTTCTGGTCGTTGTTGGCGAAACGGAGCAGTGCGTCGTTCTCGACGAGGAAACCGACGCCGGTGAACCGCCCCTCGTCGTAGGGCGGGATCTGCTCCGCGGGGGGCGCCTGCGCGGCGAGCGCGGTGATCGGCAGCCAGCCGCAGCCGGCGACGAGCGCGAGAAGCCATGCCTGACGATTCGGCCGCATGCGAACGGGGCGAGGCGGGGATGGGAGATGTCGATGCGAATGCAGATGCGTATCGCGAGCGCCGTGACGATTTCGACAGGTGCCGTCGGCAAGGTGTACGGCACCGCGTGCGCCCGCCACCCCGCGCCGCGGCGCGGCCCCGCTCCACACCGGCGGGATCAGCGCCCCTCGTCGTTCGACGTTCCGCACCATGCCGGGCGGCCCGACGCCGGTTAGGATGCACGATTCGGTTCCGTCTGCCTCTTCCGCCCAGCCGTCATGCTCGCCGTCGCCGTTCTCGCCCTGCTGCAGGCCACCGCGCCTGATTCCATTCACGGCGCCGGCGCCCCCACCTTCGACGTGCCGCGCATCGAGGCCGAGGCACGGATCGACGGGGAGCTGGACGAGCCGGCCTGGGCGAACGCGGCTCGCCTGACGGGCTTTCACGGCTACCAGCCCTCCGACGGGCGGCCGGCCGAGGAGCGTACCGAGGTGCTCGTCTGGTACTCGGCGACGGCGATCCACTTCGGCATCCGTGCCTATGATCGCTTTCCGGATCAGGTGCGCGCGACGATCGCCGATCGCGATCAGATCGCCTCGGAGGATCGCGTCACGCTGCTGCTCGACACCTTCGACGACGCGCGCCGTGCCTTCCTGTTCGCCGTCAATCCGCTCGGCGTGCAGCAGGACGGCGTGCGCAGCGAGGGATCGGCGACGGCGGGCAACCCGTTCGGCGGCAACACCGATCTGAGCCCCGACTATCAATGGGATTCGCGCGGCCGGCGGACCGAGTGGGGGTGGCAGGCGGAGGTGCGCATCCCGTTCAAGAGCTTGCGCTACGCGACCGGGAGCGAGCAGCGATGGGGACTGCAGATCCTGCGCAACGTCCAGCGCACGGGCCACGAGGACAGTTGGACTGACGCCCTCCGCGGGTCGGCCACCTTCCTCGGCCAGAGCGGCACGATGACCGGGTTGCGCGACCTGCAGCGCGGAATGGTGATCGAGGCGCAGCCATTCATCACCGCCGCGTCGTCGGCGCGGCGCGACGCGCTCGACCGGCTCGAACGCGGCGATCTGGAATCCAGCGCGGGTCTCAACGCTCGGTTCGGCTTCGCCAACGCCTCGATCGACGCGACCATCAACCCCGACTTCAGCCAGGTCGAATCCGACGTCGGGCTGGTGACGGCGAACGAGCGGTTCGCGCTGTTCATTCCGGAGCAGCGCCCGTTTTTCCTCGAAGGGATCGAGCTGTTCGGATCGCCCAACCAGCTCGTCTACACGCGGCGGATCGTCCAGCCGGTGGCCGGCGGCAAGCTCACCGGCAAGTGGGGCCCGTGGGGCGTCGCCTACCTGAATGCGCTCGACGATGCGCCCGGCGACGGCCGCGATCCGTTATTCAACATCCTGCGCGTGCGGCGCGACGTCGGCGCCGGGTCGATCGTGGGCGCCACGCTCACCGACCGGCGCGCGGGTGGTCGGGCGAATAGCGTCGCGGCGGCCGACGCGCGCATCGTCTTCGGGGGGAAATACTACGTCGAGGGGCAGGTCGGCGGCTCGAGCAGCCAGGCCGGCGGCGGCGCCGACGCGCGGCGCGACGCCTTCTGGACCGTCGCCGCCGATCGCACGGGGCGGAGCTTCGGCTTCAACTACTCGATCGAGTCGTTCGGCGAGAATTTCCGCACCGAGGCCGGCTTCATCCCGCGCGTCGGCATCATCGAGGCGGCCGCGCGCAACCGGTTGACCTGGTTCGGTGCGCCGGGTCGCGCGGTCGAGAGCATCACGGCCTTCTTCGGCCCGAGCTACCTCTGGCGCGAGGGCGCGATCGGCGAGGGGCCGCTCGAGGGCAACGAGTTCATCTACACCACCTTCCGCGCGCGCGGCGGATGGCAACTGGAAGGACGGATCGCGCGCGACTTCGCTGACTTCGTGCCCGAGACGTACACGGGGTACACGGTCGGCACGACGCCGGGGAACTTCGTCCCGTTCGAGCCGGCGGACGGCGTGCGCGGCCTGCTCGGCACCACGCTCGGCCTGCAGACGCCGGTGTTCCGCCACTTCACCGCCAAGGCGACGGTACAGAACGGTGCGGTGCCACTGTTCGCGGAGGCGGCCGAGGGGCGGCGGCGGCGCGTCGAGCTCGAGCTCGCGGTGCGTCCGACGACGCAGTTGCGCGGCGACGTGCGTGTCGTCTGGCAGCGCCTGACGCGAGACGGTGACGGGAGCGAGTTCGCGCGCACGGTGATCCCCCGCGTCAGGCTCGCCTATCAGCCGACGCGCGCCCTCTTCTTCCGCGTCGTCGGGCAGTACCAGGCCGACCGTCGTGCGGCGCTCCGTGACCCCGTGAGTGGTACCCCGATCTTCGCCGACGGCGTGCCGCTGAGCGCGTTCGAAGGGAACGGGCTCCGGCTCGAGTGGCTGGCATCGTATCAGCCGACGCCGGGCACGGTTGCCTTCTTCGGCTATGCGGTGGATCTCACCGAGCCCGACCCGCTGGCGCTGCGCGACCTGCGAGCGCAGGCCGACGGGCTGTTCCTGAAGCTGGCCTATCAGTTCCGTCGTTAGGGGGCGGCGTGCGGTGCCGCCGGGTTACCGCTTGTTGCGCCCCCGAACGAATCGCTCCATGAACTTGCGCTCCGACTCCGTGGTTCCGATCAGGATCATCTGCGCGTCCGGCGGAATCGGGGTCGTCGGCGCGGGATTCACGTCGACCTGTCCGTCGGTCTCGATGGCGAGCACCAGACAGCCCGTGTCCTCGCGAATGCGGCTGTCCGCCAGCGTCCGGCCGTGCAATGCCGGCGGGGCCGCGAAGCGGAAGACGTCGAGCCCCTCGGCCACCATCACGACGTTCTTCTGTTCGAGCGCGTTGAAAATCGCGTCCGCGCCCATCGACGAGTACGACATCACCAGATCGGCACCCGCGCGGTGCAGCGTCGCGATGTTCCGCTC
>JBBQHX010000188.1:0-7310 GCA_038324385.1 Gemmatimonadales bacterium
CGTTCCCTCGGCACCAGTCGTGGCGCCCGGACTGGGTGATCATCCGCTCGCTATTCCGCTACGGCCTGCCGACCGGGATCCAGGGGATCGCGATGAACATCGGCGGCGTGCTGATGCTGGCGTTCGTCGGCTCGCTGCCACAGAGCGCGGCGGCGCAGGCGGCGTTTGCCGTCGGCTACTCGCAGCTTTTCTCGCTGGTGACGTGGACGTCGGTCGGTCTGATGGGCGCGGCCGCCGCGGTGGCCGGTCAGAACCTGGGCGCGGGCAACCCGCAGCGTGCTGTCGACGGCGTGCGGGTCGCGGCGCGGATCGGCTTCGCCGGTGCCGCGACGATCGGCCTCGCCTTCTTCTTCATCCCCGGCCAACTGCTCGCCGTCTTCGGCATGAACGAGCCAGGGGTGGTGCAGATCGGCGTGCAACTGCTGCGCGTGCTGAGCGTCTCGGGATTGTTCATCGCCGTCGCGTTGACCTATACCGGCGGACTGCAGGGCACGGGCGACACCAGGAGTCCGCTCTACATCTCGATCATCTCACAGGTGGTCGTGCCGCTGGGGATCTGTTTCGTCATCCAGCAGACCTCGACCCTCGACCCGATGGACATCTGGATCGCGATCCTGATCGGGCACATCATCCGCTGCGTGCTGAGCGTGGTCCGCTTCAACCAGGAGCGGTGGCGCAGCATCGTCGTCGACATCGGGCCGACGGCGCGATAGGCGGCGTCCTCCGCCTGACGCCGCGGCCCGGCGCTCCGTCGGCGTCAGACGTCCTGCGTATCGGCGTCGTCGCGATCGCCTTCGGCCTTGGGCGGATCGTCGAGCGAGGCGATGTCCTGGCCCGCGTCCTCGAGCGGTGTGGTCGGACGCACTGGAACGGGCGCGTCCTGATCATCGGCGAACTTCGGGCTCTTGCGGCTCTCGTCTGGCATCGGGGCACCGGGGCGGGGTGTGAACCGGCGGCGGCCGCGCCTCGCGCGATCCGCTCGGGAACGCTGGGCAGGATCGGCAACAATGCGGCCACCCGACACGGGCTCGCGCGGTATGGCGCCGATGACTACCGCGGAAAGGCGGACGCGTCGAGGCCGGGGACGATGGCGAGCGCATTCCGATAGTAGATCTTCTGCAGCACCTCGTCCGACAGTCCGAGCCCGTACATCCCCCAGAACGCGTGCCGTTTGCGATACCACGGGAAGTACTCGTCGTTCGTCTCGAAGATGCGGAAGTAGACCGCGAACTCGTCCTGCCCGCCAAACGTGTCCTTCCCCATCAGGATTCGGTCCTGATACTTGGTGAAGAACTCCCGCCCGGCTCGCGGCTGCCGGCCGATCTCATAGAGTGCCGCCGCGACCTCGACGTACATGTTCGGGATGCTGTCGAGCGTGCGGCCGAGCCGGCCGAGGTCCTGTCCGAGCCAGGAGAGGTGCGCGCTGATGAACTTCGTGTTCGCGTGGCGCTTGAACATCCGGTGCTGTTCGGCCATCAGCGAGTCGAAGGGCGGATACTTGTCGGCGGGGCGCGTGCGGCCGGGAAAGAGCGTCAGCTCCAGATATCGTTCGTTATGCTCGTCCAGCGGCTCGAAGAACGCCGCCGGTTCGGCGGTGTGGATGAGTACCGGGATGCCTAACGTCCCGGCCATCTCCCAGATCGGGGCGAGGCGCGGGTCGTCAGTGCGGACGCGGGTGCTGTCGGACCAGTAGACGTCCATCCCGAGATTCTTGAAGATCTTCAGACCTACCGCGCCGCCCTGCTTCACGTCGCGCTCGAGCTGGGCCGCGGCGTCGCGAGCGAAGTTCGGCTCGTTGATCCGGTTCCAGTCGATGTTCGCGAAGACGGCGAACCGGCCGGGAAACTTCGCGCGCGCGTTGCGTACCTGCGCCGCCAACTGCTCGCCCGAGCCGCCGCTGAGATTGATCATTGTCCGCAGCCCGATCCGGTCCATCTCCTCGACCAGCGCACCGAGCACCGAGTCGGGGCGCGTCAGGTTCTGGTGGCCGTGGATGTCGATGAACGGGAACTTCGCCCGCCGCACGAGCGTCTCCGTGGTCACCAGCATCGACCGCGGCTCGTACTGCTCGAGCGTCATCGAGGCGGGCCGTTCCTGTTCGTTGCGGCGGACCTGGGCCGACGCGGTCGCGCCGAACGCCAGCGACGCGCCGACGCCCAGCAGGGCCAGTCTGGCGACGGCACTGCTCATCGCTGGCCTCCCTCATACTTGATGACGCCGCCGACGATGGTGTAGACAACGCGCGTGGCGGGAATCGCTGCTTCGGGCACCGTCATGATGTCCTGTGAGAGCACGGTGATGTCGGCGTACTTGCCGGGCGTGATCGAGCCGAGCTCCGCTTCCTGGAAGCTCGCGTACGCATTGTTGAGCGTGTACGCCTGCAGCGCCTCGGCTCGCGTGAGGCGCTGCTCGGGGGTGAAGACGGTTCCGTCGCGGGTAACACGTGCCACCATTCCGTGGAAGCTGGCGATCGGGTCGATGTTCTCAACCGGGGTGTCGGTGCCGTTGGTGACGATGACCCCGCTATCCCAGAGCGACCGAAAGAGATAGGACTGGGTCGTCGTTCGTTCCGGGCCGAGCTTGGCGGGAATCCACGGCGCGTCGGACACGGTGTGGATCCCCTGCATCGACGCGATGACGCCGAGCTCGCGAAAGCGCGGCAGGTCCGACGGGGCGATGTGCTGCGCGTGCTCGATCCGCCACCGCAGGTCGGCGCGACCCGGGTTGGCGGCGAAGATCTTCTCGTAGACGTCGAGCGTCTCGCGATTGGCGCGGTCACCGATCGCGTGCGTGTTCACCTGATAGCCGTGGCGGATCGCCAGGGCGGCGACGCTCGTCAGGCTCTCGACCGATTCGAGGGCGAGTCCCGAGCTGCGCGGCAGATCGGCGTACGGCTCGAGCAGCCAGGCGCCGTGCGAGCCGAGCGCCCCGTCGATCTGGCGCTTGATGGAGCGCACCGTGAGATAGCCGTTGCCGTGGCCGGTCATACGATAGCGCGGCAGCAGGCTGTCCATGCGCGCCAGCGGCTCGCCGCGCACCATGACGTTGAGCCGCACCGGAAGCTCACCGGCGTCGGCAAGCGTGCGGAACAGGTCGATGGTTCCGAAGCCGGAGCCGGCATCGTGAAACGAAGTGATTCCTTTCGACAGTGCGTCGGCGCCCGCCAGTTCGACGACGCGCCGCGCCGCCGCCTCACGATCCGCCGGCGACTGCCCTTCCGTACTCCGGGCGCGGGCGCCCCCCGTCAGGCGCTGCGCGGTTTCGCGGAGCATCCCCGTCGCGTTGCCGGCCGCGTCGCGGACGATCTCCCCGCCCGAGGGATCGGCCGTCTCGCGCGTGATCCCCGCCAGCTCGATCGCCCGCCCGTTGACGAACGACGCGTGGCCGCTCGCATGCGTGAGCACCACCGGATTGTTCGGCGAGACCGCACTCAGCGACGCGTGCACCGGATTCCCCTCCACCGACGGCTCGGGCTGGTGGTCCCACTTCTCCTGATGCCAGCCTCGCCCCGCGATCCACTCGCCCGGAGCGGCCGTCGCCGCGGCGGCGGCCACCATCGCGACGATGTCATCCCACGTCCGCGCGGTGGTCAGGTCGAGTTGCAACTTCGACTGACCAAGCCCCATGAAGTGGCCGTGGCCTTCGATGAAGCCAGGCACGGCGAGCCGCCCCCCGAGGTCGATCACGCGGGTGGCCGGCGTTGCGAGCCGCTGGATCTCAGCGCTCGTCCCCACCGCCACGATGCGATCGCCGGCGATCGCCACCGCCTGTGCTTCCGGCGTGGTGGAATCGACCGTGACGATGCGGCCGTTCGTGAGAATCAGCGTCGGTGGTGCGGACTGCTGCGCCTGAGCGCGTTCGCTGATCATCAGCGTTCCAGCGATCGCCAGCGTACTGAGGATCCGGACGGAAAAGCGAGGCGAGGGCATGGGCATGGCAGCGGGACGGAGGCGCTCGATGGTGGGCGGCCGCTGGCGGCGGCGCGCCGCCTTCCGAAGTCCGCCCCAATAAGTCTCTCCGCAAGATACGGCCGGGCGAGGCGGGTCGCTGTCGCCCGCTGGGTGCGTGGCGGACGCGGGCGCCGATTCTGCTGGCGACTGGCCCGACTCGCGACGTAGCTTGGCGGAGGACCGGCTCCCGGCGCCGTCCGACCGTTTCTCACTCAGGAGTTCGCATGCCGTCTCGCAGAAGCTTCCTCCGCACAACGGCGGCCGCAGGTGGCGCCCTCGCGCTCGGCGTCGGTCGGGATCTCGACGGGCAGGCCCAGGCTGCCCGCCCATCCGTGCCGGCCCCCGCCACCCGCCCGACCCAGCCCGCACCGCGCGCGATCAAGCTGCTGATCCTCGGCGGCACCGGCTTCATCGGTCCGTGGCAGGTTCGGTATGCGCAGGAACGCGGGCACGACGTGACGATCTTCAACCGCGGCCGCAGCGCCCCGGGGATGTTTCCCGGCGTCGAGGAACTCACCGGCGACCGCTCGGCCAACCAACTCGACGCTCTGAAAGGACGCCGCTGGGACGCCGTCATCGACAACTCGGCCTCGCGCGCCGACGCCCCCAACTGGGTGCGCGACTCGGCCGGCCTGCTCAAGGATGCGGCCGATCAATATCTGTTCATCTCGACGCGATCGGTCTATCGCGATCTGAGCGCGGTGCCCGGCACGATCGACGCACCGCTACTCACGCCCGCGACCACGCCCGGCTGGACGAGCGACAAGCCCTATCCGTACGGGTTGGCGAAGGCCCTCGCCGAAGCCGAGGCGCGCAAGGCGTTCGGCGCACGCACGACCATCGTGCGGCCGGGGCTCATCGTCGGCCCCGGGGACGAGACCGATCGCTTCACCTACTGGCCCGTCCGCATCGAGCGCGGCGGCGAGATTCTGGCCCCGGGCAATCCGACGGAAGATCGCATTCAGGTGATCGACGTCCGCGACCTGTGCGAATGGGCCGTGCGCCTCTGCGAGACAAAGACGTACGGCACCTTCATGGGCGTCGGCCCCGAGAACGGCCGGTCGATCTCGGAGTTGCTCTATGGCATCGCCGCGGTGACGACGACGCCGCTGTCGTGGACCTGGGTGCCGCGGGAGTTCCTGGTGGCGCAGGGGCTACGGCCGTACGCCGAGATGCCCGTCTGGCGTCCGCCGACACCCGGCTTCGAGGGGTTCGCGCGCTTCGACCTGACGCGCGAGGTGGCCGCCGGCGCCACCTTCCGGTCGCTGGCCGACACGGCGCTGGCTACGCTCGCGTATCACCACTCGCGGCCGCCGGAGTTGCAGAAGCTGCGCGTCGGGGTGACGGCGGAGCGTGAGGCGGAAGTGCTGAAGGCATGGCACGCGAGTCGGGCGTAGCCTGCTCGTCAGGCAGCACCAGGCAGGAACGCGACGAGGGCGGCGCCGATGGCGCCGCCCTCGTCGTCGTTCGATTCCCGTCGCCTAGCGCCGCGCCGGCGTTCCCGCCGCCGGCAGCGAGCGCGAGATGAAGTCGCGGATGTCCTCGTTCGACGTCTCGAGGTCCTCGGCGCGCAGGTACATCATGTGCCCCGACCGATAGCCCTTGAACTCCAGACGGTCCTGAAAGCGGCCCGACGGGTCCATCGCCCACATGTTGTACTTGGCGTTGAAGTAGTCGGTGCCGCCGTCATAGTAGCCCGACTGGGTCAACACGCGCAGAAACGGATTTTCGGCCATCGCCTGCTGGAGCTGCTGTCCCGTGCGATCACCCTCACGATTCCACGGATTCACCGGACCGAAGAGCCAGTACTGCAGATCGGTGCGGAAGCCCAGTTCCTCGCGCAGGTAGTGGTTGATCGCCGGCGCGAAGGCGTGGTTCCACGACGTCAGCGCCGGATCGAAATCGGGGGAGATACCGGCGTCGCTGCGGTCGAGTCCACGATAGCGCGAGTCCAGCCGCCCGACGGTGAGTCCCTGATCGCGCAGCAGCTCCTTCCAGAAGAACTGCGTCGGCACGGCCATGTTGTACTGGCGCACCGCGCCCGCGGCGAGCCCTGCGTAACGAGCGTACCGCGTGATCAGCGCCTCACGATCGGCGGCGGGGAGTGACCCGCCGCGCGTCATCGCCGGAATCAGCTCGTTGATCGTGAACGCTTCGACCTCGGGCAGGATGGCGTCCAGGTCCCTGGCCTGCAGGTCGGGCGCGAGCGCCTTGTGGTACCAGGCGGTGGCGGCGTAGTAGGGCAGATACATCGCGTTGGCGACGGGTCCGCTGCGTTCCAGGCCAAGCCCCGTCGGCGAGACCAGGATCACGCCGTTGAGGTACATCCAGTGCGAGCCCTGGAGCCGCCCCGCGAGTCCGGCGACGCGCGTGGTGCCGTAGCTCTCGCCGATCAGGTACTTGGGCGACGTCCAGCGGCCAGCGCGGGTGACGAACATCTCGACCCACTTGGCGAGATAGGTGATGTCCTCGTTCACGCCGAAGAACTGCGTCCGCGCCGCGTCGCCGATGATGCGCGAGAAGCCGGTGTTGACGGGATCGATGTAGACGATGTCGGCCACGTCGAGAATCGAATGCGGGTTATCCTCGATGCCGTACGGCTGGAGGGGATAGCCTTCGTCGTCGATCCGAAGGAGCTTCGGTCCCGTATAGGCGATGTGCATCCAGACCGACGCCGAACCCGGTCCGCCATTGAACGAGATGACCAGCGGCCGCACCGCCTGGTCGCGCACGTCCGTCCGCTCGTAGAAGGTGTAGAAGAGCGACGCCACCGGCTTGTTCTCGGCGTCGTAGGCCGGCTGCGTGCCGACGGTGACGCGGTAGGGAATCGACCGCCCCTTGATCGTCACGGCATCGGTGGACCGGATGGCCGTGTCGGGAATGATGCGGATCGACTCGGCCGTCGGGGCGCTCGCGGCCGGCCGCGCGGGCGCCGCGGCCGGCGCCCCACCGGGGCGGCCCTGGGCGGCGAGTGGCGACGCGAACGCGAGGACGAGCAGCACGGGGCGGACGAGTGCACGTGGTGGCATCGGAATCCGTCGTGGGTGTGAGAGAGTGGCGGACCGCGCGAGGCGGCCCCACGCCCCTAAACTATCGCGCGGACCGATCGGCACGAACCGCCATCGCGACGCTCGAATCGGGCACCGGTGCGCTATCGTGAAGAACGGACGGCCGCCGCGATCGCGGGCGCGGATCCCCTGTCCCTCCCAAACCCGACGTGCCTGGAATGAAGCTGCTCAAGTACATCGCCAATCTCGGCTACGGTAGCCGGCGTGAGGTCCGCTTCCTCTTCGCCGCCGGCCGCATCACGCGCCGCGACGGCGAGCCGCTGGGCGAGAGCAGCGTGTTCACGCACGACGA
>JBBQHX010000189.1:0-7287 GCA_038324385.1 Gemmatimonadales bacterium
CGCACGCATGTCTCCAAGCGCTACGACGCCCATCTCGCCACCGACCTGCGTGGTGACGAGGCAGAGCTGTTCGCGAGCGGGACGCTGATGCTGGAGTCGGAGTCTGAGCCGCTCAAGCCGGCCGTGCTCGAGGTGATGGGCCCGCGTGACGTCCGCCTGACGCTGACCGAGGGGCGGTATCATCAGGTGCGCCGCATGTTCGGTGCGGTGGGCAACCATGTCGAGACGCTGCATCGCTCGGCACTCGGCTCACTGACCCTCGGCGACCTGCCCGCCGGCAGTTGGCGCATCCTCGCGCCGGACGAAATCGCAGAGTTCCGCCGCTGAATCCGCGGCGCGCGGTCTGGGCCGATGCCACGCGCTCAGCGCGTCGCGGAGAGCACCTTGAAGCGCGGCCCGTCGTGCAGCGTGGCGAGGTTGCCAAAGCGGCGCTGGATCGCCCCCTCGTACGGGAGCGTGCGG
This sequence comes from Gemmatimonadales bacterium, assembly GCA_038324385.1. Taxonomy (GTDB): domain Bacteria; phylum Gemmatimonadota; class Gemmatimonadetes; order Gemmatimonadales; family Gemmatimonadaceae; genus JBBQHX01. The sequence goes on from JBBQHX010000189.1 coordinate 463, forward strand.
TTTGCCACGAGATTGAGACGGCCGCCCGGCGCGAGAACCGCCCACGCATCCTCGATGAACTGAAGCGGCACGCGCAGATCGGTGGCCTTGCCGACGTGGAACGGAGGGTTCGTCACCACCACGTCGAACCGCTCGTCATGCACGGCGGCCGCGACGTCGCTCGTCAGGCAGCGGACGTTCGCCAGCCCCGCCGTCATCGCCGATCGCTCGGACGATCGCACCGCTTCGACGTCCGCGTCGACCATGCAGATGGGGCCGCCGTCCGTGAGCGAGCCTGCCACCAGACCGAGAGCGCCGACGCCGCACCCGAGGTCCAGCACGCGGTCGCCGGCGCGCACGTCCATCGTTTCGGCGAGGAGGGCCGTCGCCTCGTCGAGGTGATCCCACGAGAACACGCCAGGGCGCGAGAAGAGCGTGTAGTCGCGTCCGCGCAGGTGCGCCGCGAAGGCGTTGAACGTCGCAGGGTCGAGCAGCGGGCTGTCGAACCCCGCGGCGTCGTGCGGCGCGCCGGCCCGCTTGACGGCGACAACCAGCCGGTGGCCGCTCCCGTGCGCGAGTGTGGTCGCGGTGCCGAAGAGACCCTCCATCGCGCCGGCCGCCGTCTTGACACCCTCGCTCGTGGCGCCCGCGATGTAGCAGCGGCCGCCGATCGGGAGCATCCGATACGCGTCCCACAGCAGTTGCAGCAGGGCGAACTTTTCGTGCGGAATACGGATCGCTACCAGATCGGGGGCGAAGTCCGGGGGGAGCGCATGTGAGCCCTGGCCGAGGATCACCTCGCCCGGGGCTCCGTTCGCCGCGAGCGTTCGCCGCGCGGCGTCGACCGCGACCACATTCCGGTCGGTGAGCACGACGCGCGCACCCAGTCGGGCCGCCACGCTGCCGACCAGCCCGTTGCCGCAGTTGAGATGAAGCAGCGTCTCGTCAGGCACGATCTTCATGCGCTCGGCCAGCAGCACGGACGCCGGGTCGAGCGTGCCGTGAGAGAAGGTGCCGGGCTTCGTGGCAAGCTGGTAGTCGGAACCGCGGACCGTGACGGAGCGGGTTTGCCAACGGTGGTAGTCGTGCGGCGGCGGTACGGTGCGCGAGACGGTCACTGGACTCGGCAGGTCCCGCCCGGCGTGAGGCGCTCCTCGCGGCCGATCGACGCGACGTCGAGAAACTGCACCTTCGCCGGCTCCGTGGGTGCGAGCGTGATGGTAACACGCAGGTCGCCATCGGCGCATCGCATGCGCCAACGTCCGCGAAGTGCGTTCTCGGCCTCGAACGGCCCGACGTTTCGGCACGAGCCGCCGGCGCGGTCACGCACCCGCTCGATGGCCGCGCGACGGCGGTCGGCTGGCTCGTCGCGGTAGAGGTTCATCGCCGCCAGTCGATTCGCGAGCGCGGCGTCCCAGCTCGTGATCAGCCGCGTCACCTCCGCCTGACGTTCGACGAGCACCGGTGACGGCTGCGGCACGCGCGGCTCCAGTGCGCCCGTTTCAGCGAGCAGGTTCAACGCTTCCTCGGCGACGTTGCTCCAACCCGTGTAGGTAAGGTTGCCAAGTGCGACGATGCCCACGCCGTATTCCGGGAGCCAGCGCATCAACGAGCCGAATCCCGGGAGCCCACCCGTGTGGGCGACCGAGCTGCGGAAACGGCACGTCTGTGAAACGCGCAGGCCATAGCCGTATCCGCCGGCGGTCAACGACAGCTCCGCATCCGCCGTATCGGCCACCGCGCTCGCACCGCTGTAGCGCGCGATCTGCTGCATCTCCCGGCGTGAGGCTCGGCTGAGCGGGCCGGTTTCCGCGCCGTCACGCGGGGGCCACGCGTCGAGCATGAAGCCGACATAACGACCGAGGTCGCCGATGGACGTCAGCATTCCGCCCATCGACCCGAACGCACCGTCAGGCAGTTGCGGCTCCTCGAGCCAGCGATCGTCCTGACGCCGGTAGCCGTGCGCGAGGCGACCTTCGGGGACGCTGGCCGCTTCCAACGTCGTCACGCGCATGCCGAGCGGGGCCAGCACGCGCTCGCTGATGTAGCGGGGGTAGGGCATTCCCGAGACGTTGGCCACGATCCGCCCCAGGATGGCGAAGCCGAAGTTGGAATACTCATAGGCGATCCCCGGCGCGTTCGAGAAGGGAATGCCGCTGCGCATCATGGCCGCCATCTGGTCGTCGGTGGCGGCGAGCTGCTGGTCGCCCCACGGATTGTCTTCCGGGAAGCCGCCGGCATGGGTGAGCAGGTGGCGAATCGTGATCCGCGGTGCGTCGGCGGTCGGATAGCGGAGCCCCGCGAGCTCGGGGACGTGCCGCTCCGCCGGATCGTCCAGCGCGAGGCGTCCCTCGTCGCGCAACTGGAGGATCGCCACGGCGGTGAAGCTCTTGGTCATCGAGGCGATCCGGAACACCGTCGCCGTATCGACCGGGGCGCGGCTCCGCAGCTCGCGGTAGCCGGCCGTGGCGACGTGCACCAACCGGCCGTCGACGATGATGCCGTAGGCGAAGCCCGGCACCTGTCGCGCCGCCGCGAACTCGGAGACCAACCGGTCGATGGCGGGGAAGGCGGTGGCGAGTTTGGCGGCGCGCGCCGGATCGGCGAACCGCGCCGGCGGCGCGATGCTGCGGCTGGCGGGAGCCTGGGCGAGCGTCGCGCACGGGGCGACGACGGCCGCGAGCAGGAGCGCGAGAGCGAGGAGGACCGGAGAGGGCATTGGCGGGCGGGAGGGGTTGAGCAGGGAGGATGCAGAGCGGACACCCTTTCCCGCCAGAGGGCGGCGCGCCACCTTGGGCGAATGCGATCGATTCCGCCACGCCCGGCACCGTTGCGTACGCCATGAATATCCTCGTCCCCGTGGCCGCCGCGGCGGTTTGCCTACTCCTCGCCTATCGGTGGTATCCGCGCTACATCGCGCGGGTCTTCCGCGAGGATGATCGCAACCGCACGCCGAGCGAGCGGTTCGCCGACGGCAGCGACTACGTGAAGAGCCGCACGCATGTGGTGTTCGGGCATCACTTCGCGACGATCGCCGGCGCCGGCCCGATCGTCGGCCCGACGCTCGCCCTCGCTTTCGGGTGGCAGCCGGTCTGGCTCTGGGTGGTGATCGCCGGCATCTGCTTCGGCGCCGTGCACGACATGTCGGCGATGTTCATGAGCGTGCGCGAGCGCGGTCGGTCGGTCGGGCACATCGCCCGCGCGACGCTGGGGCCGTTCGGCTACGTGCTGAACCTGATCACCTTCGTCTTCGTGCTCACGCTGATCAACGCGATCTTCCTGAATCTCTCGGTTACAGCACTTACCTCACACTATCCGCTCGAGGCGCTCAATCTCTCGCCGACCCAGACGTTGCTCGGGACGGTCACCGAGGACGGCGTCGTCAAGGCGCGCATCGGTGGGATCGCCACCACCTCAGTCTTTCTGATCACCGCGTTCGCCCCCGTGCTCGGCTGGCTGATTCGCGCCGACCGCATCTCGACGGGGCGGGCGTATCTGATGGCGTTCATCACCTGTGTGGTAAGCATCATCGCCGGCTTCCTCTTCCCGGTCACGCTCGACGGCGACACGTGGCGGATCGTGATGACGGTCTATATCCTCGCCGCCTGTTCGATTCCCGTCTGGGTGATGTTGCAGCCGCGCGATTTCACGAACGTCCAGATCCTGTACGGGGGATTGGCGCTCCTGTTCCTGTCCGCGTTGATCGCGGGGGCGAACGGGGCGACGCTGCAGGCGCCGGCGTTCAGCATCGCGCGCGGCGAGGCGGCGCTCAACGGTCCCATCTGGCCGCTGATGTTCATCACGGTCGCGTGCGGCGCGATCAGCGGCTTCCACAGCCTCGTCGCCAGCGGCACGACGGTCAAACAGATCCCGCGGGAGAGCGACACGCGCCGCGTCGGCTACGGCGCGATGGTTCTGGAAAGCTTCTTCGCCATTCTCGTCGTGGTTGCCGTTGGCTCGATGCTCTCGCCTGACGAGTACCTGTCCGTCGTCTATCCCGCCGGGGTCGCCAGCAACCCCGTGCTGGGGTTCGCGCTCGGTGCCGGACGGCTGATGCACACCGCCTTTCCCGCCGTCCCGGTCGCTGTCGCCGTGGTGTTCGGCATTCTGATGCTCGAGGGGTTCGTCGTCACCACGCTCGATAGCTCGGTGCGGCTCTGCCGGTATCTGCTCGAGGAATGCTGGGACGTGCTGTTCAAGGGAGCCGCGCCGGCGTGGGCCCGCAACGTCTGGTTCAACTCGGCGATCGCCGTCGCGTTGATGTTCGTCTTCGCCATCAGCGGCACGGTGCGGCAGATGTGGCCGGTGTTCGGGGCGGGGAACCAGCTCATCGCCGTGCTCGCACTGACCACCGTTTCGGTGTGGCTGGCGCAGCGGGCACGCCAGACGCTGTTCGCCGCCGTGCCGGCCGCCTTCATGATCGTGACTACGTGCACCGCGCTCTTCATCCTCGCGCGGACGAATCTCACGGGAGGGAGCGTCTGGCTCGGGTATGCGGCAACGGGGCTGCTCTTCCTCGCCGTGGCGACGGTGATTGTCGGCGTGCTGCGCTTCACCCAGGCGCTTCGCCAGGTGACCCCGCTGCCGATGGAGATCGATCGCGCCGCATAGCCGGGTGACGGCGGCGCTCTTCCAGCGAGTTCATCTCTTTCTCCACCCTGTTAGATTACACAGGCTGGTGACCCCCCGCACCCCCGTCGGTGTCAGGTCGCCCGTCGTCTTGCATCATCGTTCCTCATCGGCTCGCGCCGGTTGGCCACTCGATCCTGGTCGAGCGGACCGCCGGCCGCGCGCCTGTTTTCAGCTATCGCAGATGTCCATAAGTCTCACCCATGCCCCGGCCGCTGCGCCGAACGACGAGAGTCCGTTCGCCGACCGAGCGCGCGCCGCCGCCGAACTCCTCGAAGCGATCGTCGACGACCGTTCGGTGCTCGCGGCGCTGCCCGAGGACGACCGCAATCGGCTGCTCCAGGCGGCGGGGCAGGTCTCGCGGCCGGACGCCGTCGGCCGGCGCCAACTGGTCAAGGCCACCAAGCGGGAACGCAAGGCGGCCCGCGTGCAGCGGGAGGAAAGCGTCCTCGCCGAAACGGGGATCCGCAAGCTCCGTCGCGAGTCGGTGTTCATCACGCCGCGCCTGTTCGCCCCCGCTGATTTCGACGCTATCAACGCCGGTGAGCCGGCGCCGCGCGAGGCGGTCGACGGGGCGCAGAACTGCTACATCTGCAAGCGTGACTACATCTCGCTGCACCACTTCTACGATCAGCTCTGCCCGCCCTGCGCCGCGCTCAACTACGAGAAGCGCACCGAGACGGCCGACCTCACCGGACGCGTCGCCCTGGTCACGGGCGGGCGGGTGAAGATCGGCTACCAGGCCGGCATCAAGTTGCTGCGCGCGGGCGCCGAGTTGATCGTCACGACGCGGTTCCCGCGCGACTCGGCTGCTCGTTATGCGCAGGAGCCGGATTTCGCCGAGTGGGGGCACCGGCTGCAGATCTTCGGGCTCGATCTGCGCCACACGCCGAGCGTCGAGGCGTTCTGCCGGACGTTGGTGGAGACGCGCGGCCGCCTCGACTTCATCATCAACAACGCCTGTCAGACCGTGCGGCGTCCGCCCGATTTCTATCGCCACATGATGGAGGGCGAATCGACGCCGCTGCACGAACTCGCGCCCCCCGTGCGCCAACTGCTTGGCGGCTATGAAGGGGTGCGAGGCGACGACATCCTGCCGTCGCCGGATCGGGCGGCCGACGGTCGCGTCGTGCGGCGGGGCGCGATGCCGGCGCTGGCGGGCCTCACGCACGCCGCCCAGCTGTCGCAGCTCGCCCTCCTCCCCGAGGATGAGATCGTTCAGGACGCGCTCTTTCCCCAGGGGCAGCTCGACCAGGATCTGCAGCAGATCGATCGGCGCGATCGCAACTCGTGGCGAATGCTGATGGCCGACGTCCCCTCGGTCGAACTGCTCGAGGTACAGCTCGTCAACGCGGTCGCGCCCTTCCTGCTCAACGCGCGCCTCAAGCCGCTCATGTTGCGCACGCCTGAGCGCGACAAGCACATCGTCAACGTGTCCGCGGTCGAGGGGCAGTTCTACCGCCGCTTCAAGACGGCGCGCCATCCGCACACGAACATGGCCAAGGCTGCGCTGAACATGATGACGCGCACCTCGGCGGTCGATTACCACGCCGACGGCATCCACATGAACAGTGTCGACACCGGCTGGGTGACCGACGAGGACCCGGCGGAAATCGCCGCGCGAAAGACCGCGGAGCACCGGTTCCACCCCCCGCTCGACATCGTCGATGGCGCGGCGCGAATCGTCGATCCGATCATCGCCGGCATCAACAGCGGCGAGCATCTCTGGGGGCACTTCCTCAAGGACTACGTCCCGACCGACTGGTAGGGGCGCCGAGCCCCGCCGTCGGCGCGGCGACGTGGAAGGATTCGTGCGATGGCGAGAGGTCCCGCGCCCCGGTGGGGCATGTCCGGGACCCTGCACCGATCCGACGCACGCATGACCCACCGATCCTCCTCCTTCGCCGATCGCGCCAAGTCCTTTCTGCTCGGGGCGCTGACGATGCTGCTGCTGCTCGTCGTCGTGCTCGGACTGGCCCCCGGACTGGTTCCGGAGGCGCTCCGCCCCACCGACGCACGCCTGAACGCGGCTGCCTTCTTGCTCTCCGACGCCGATTCGGCCGGCCGTGATACCGTGACGCTTGCCCGCGGAGTGCCACCGGATTCGCAGCCGCTCGCCCCATCCATGTTGGGCTCCGGACCCGATGCACCGGTGGACACGTCCGTCGGCCCGATGCCCGTCGTCCCGCGTGGACGGATGGTCATTCCCGTGCGCGG
>JBBQHX010000190.1:0-7205 GCA_038324385.1 Gemmatimonadales bacterium
GCCACGGTGTGGGGGTCCGGGCCTCCAGGGCTATTTGGCTGGCTATCGGGGTGGGGAAGCCCTCCCCGCCCCTCGCGCCTCAGGGCGCTCCTGGGGTTTCCCACGGCTCCACTCGCGCCTGTCGGCGCTCCTGCGGGATGACACGGCTCCACTCGCAACTCACGGCGCTCCTGCGGGATGACACGCCTCCACTCGCGCCTCTCGGCGCTCCTGCGGGATGACACGGCTCCACTCGCGCGCCGCAAGGTGCTCCTGCGGGGATGACATTCGGTCCCAGCTGTCATCCCGCACGAGGGAGCGGAGCGACCGAGTGTCGGGACGGGCTTTCACTGCTCATTGGCTAGCTATAGGCGAGGGGAAGCCCGTCCCGACACTCGCGCCTCTCGGCGCTCCTGCGGGATGACACGCCTCCACTCACGCCTCACGGCGCTCCTGCGGGATGACAAACCTCCTCTCGCGCCTCTCGGCGCTCCTGCGGGGATGACATCCAGTCCCAGTTGTCATCCCGCACGAGGGAGCGGAGCGAGCGAGTGTCGGGACGGAGCCTCAGTCGGGCGGTCGCCCGCCCGCACGATCAGCGTCCTGCGTGTCCGCCGTCCGCGCCCGCATCACGGCTTCCAGACGAGCGACATCGAGCGCATCCTTGTCACGACCGGTCGCCCGCTTGTTCTGCAGGAGGTGCGCGAGGCCAAGGATGGGAATATCGACCTCATCGATCCGGGCCGACACACGGTGCGGGTAGGCATCATCGAACTCGACGCCGTCGATAGCCGTCAGGATATCGATACGATTCGGCTCCACGCCGATCTGGGCGACGATCTCGGGATTCAACAGATCATGGAGAGTGACGAGCCCACCTGGCGCCCCGAAGGCGTCGAGTGCGTGAAGCACCAGGGCCGCGTTTTCCCGCGACCGCCGAATCCAGAAATCCAGATCGCCGGTCGCTCGAGGATACCCGTAGTGCGCGACGGCATACGCGCCGACGACGAGGTACTCAACACGTGCGGCGTTGAACTCGGACAACATGTCGCGGAAGTCGGGATTCAGCACTGCGGGGGTCTCCGGAGAAGGACCACGCCGCCTGCGCGAGCGGCCACATCATGGCGAGGCGCTCGGCCGGCGTCATGGCAAGCACGTCCTGGCCCTCGACGTCGTCCGTGCGGGCCACGGTACGAACGCGCAGCTTCGTGCGGAGAGTTCGCCGGTCGCTCGTCATCGCTGATCCGGGGCTCGGGAACGGACGGTCACACGTCGGGTGTCGCATCGAAACGGTCGTCCTGCACACCAGTGCAATCTACCGGGCGTCGTTCGCGCCGTCCAACGCCGAGTGGCGCTTCTGGCTGGGTACGCGAGTCGGGGGCTGGCAGGATTGACCGCAGAGATCGCAGAGGGCGCGGAGAAGCGCAGAGAACGGCGTGCGGCGGCTGGATCGATCTCGGCTGGCTGGAGCTCGTCTCCGGGGCTGAGCGTCGCAGGATCGACCGCGGAGGACGCGGAGGACGCAGAGGACTGCTCCCGGGGGCGAGCCTCGACCGGCGGCGCGACCGGCGGCGCGGCACGGAGCTCCGCGCCTTTCGATGGGAACGGCACCGCGAGTGGAGTTCGATGCGTCAGGCCGTGGCTGTTGCCGTTCCTCTCATCACGCCGGCCTCGCGCTACCGATTACCCACCCGGTCCAACAGCCGCCACTCGCGTGCGCACTCCTCCGCGTCCTCGCCGTTCCCTCCGCGTCCTCTGCGTTCAAAGCAGTTCCCAGCCACAGCCCCGCGTACCAGCCCAGCAGCCCCACGCGAGGCGCGGGCGACCGGCCCCAGCATGTCATCAGGGTCGGAACCCGCGACACAATCCCAACGCGGCGCAGCGTCAGGCGATGAGTTCCGGCTCCATCACCCGCTCGACCGCCGTCCCGTCGACCGCGCTGACGTAGTAGACCTTCGCCTCCGGCCGCGTATGCACCACGCGGCGCACTTCGTTGTCCTCGAAGTAGATACCGGCGTCGTTGTCGCAGGCGTAACCCGGCTTCATCGCTCCTGACGCGATCAGCCGCTGGTACTGCGGGCGGCGCGCGGCTTCGGCATCGTAGTGCGGGGCGTGGCTGCCGCGGAGGAAGCCGAGGCACTGGACGGTGGTCAGTTCCTTCGGGCGCGAGTCGGTGGTGCCTTCCTCGAACCAGCAGAGGGAGCCCGCGCTAGCGCCGCCGAGGACGATGCCGCGGTCCCACGCTTCGCGGAGGACGACGTCGATCCCCTGCGCCTTCCAGATCGCCTGCTGGTTGAGGGTGTTGCCGCCTGACGCGACGATGCCGTCCATCGACAGGAGGACCTCGTCCCACCCCTGTGCCTGACGCGTGCTGGCGATGAAGCTCTCCTGCACGAACGGCACGACGTCCAGCGCGGCGCAGTTGCGGAACCATGTGATGATCCCATCCGGCCGGTCGGCCGAGGCGGTGGGTAGGAAGAGGAGACGCGGACGATCCTTCCCCGTCAGCTCGGCCATGTAGCGGATGAACGACTCGCGGAAGCCGCCCCCCGCAATGAGAATCTTCCGCGTCGCCCGCGAGGGGGCCGCGGCGGGCGTGGAATCAGGAAGTGACGCGGCGTCGAGGGCGCCTGACGGCCGCAGCCCAAGCCCCATCGCAACCGATGTCATCGCCGAGGAGACCACGAACTCTCGTCTCTGCATGATACGACCATCCTGGTCAGAGGAACCACTGGTAAAGGATATGAAGCGAACGAACGCCACCGGCGGCGTGGCCCCGGGCCCTGGGCGTCAAACTCGAACGCCAGAGCCCAAAGCCCAAAGCCCAAAGCCCATAGCCGCTCTTACGCCCCCGGCACGTTCGTGCACCCCGCCGGCTGCGGATTGCGCTGGCTGCACTCGTCGGCCGGGATCGGCACGCGCGGGAACACCTTATGGCTCGGCAACGCCTTGGGCAACTGGTCGAGGCGGCCGTAGCGGCGCGCGTCGACCCAGCGGTGGCCGTATTCGTAGAAGAGTGAATAGCGGCGATTGTAGAGGATCTCGTCGACGAGATCACCGGCGAAGCCGGCCGGCAACGGTGCGAGACCACCGGAGTTGACGCGGATGAAGTTCAGATCCTCGATCGCCGCAGCGCGGTTGCCGAGCGCGAAGTTTGCCTCGGCGCGCAACAGGATCAGCTCCTCGTTCTTGATGATCGGAACGGGCGCCACGTTGCTCCCGTAGGCGATGATCTTCACGTTCGACGTGACCCCTTGCGTCGACAGGCTCACCGGCGTGACTTCGGCCTTCGTCACGGCGCGCCGGTCGCGGGTGCCGTCGGGACGTGTTTGGGCGTCCGTCAGGAAGCTCGGCACCGCGACGCGGGCGCGCGGCGCGGGATCGAACAGCGGGTTGATCGCGTCGCCAGACCCCGTCGTGTAGACGTGATAGACGCCGACGGCGAGCGCCGCCGGTGACGTGGACGCGGTGCTGATGAACGACTCGCTGAGCGAGACCAGCGCATCGGCCCACCGCCTGTCGTAGACGTCCAGCCGTGCCTTGAGTGCGCGGTTGACCCGCAGGAAGGTCGTCGGCGTGTTGAAACCGGCGAAACCCGAGGTGAGCTGGAACGGGAACGTCGCGCCCCCGACGAGCAGGTCGGCCTTGGCTTCCTCGAATAGTGCGTTGGCGCGAGCATACCCTGCCTCACGCGAGACGAAGTCGCCGAGGATCGTCGGGTCGGGATTCACGTCGAGCACGATGCCGAAGTCGTCGCGGATGCGGAGCTGGTTGACGTACTCCTGCGCCATCACCGTCTTCACGAACCCGCGCACCGCCGCCTTCTGGGCCGGCGTGTAGTCAGGGACCTTCTCCACCGCCTCGAGCACCGTCACGGCGGTGCGCAGGGTCTGGTAGGAGTTGGTCCACCCCATGTCGGTGCCGAAGCCGCCGGGCTCGAGCGGGCCGACGAGATAGCCCAGCACGTTGCGCGGCTCGGCGCCGTCGAGGTTGTAGACCTCACGACCGAGAATGCCGAGCGTGGTCGCCCAGGTGTTCACGCCGGCACGCATTCCGACCAGCAGGCCGGTGACCGTGGTATTGACCGTCCCGGCGGTCGGGTTCATGAGGAGCTGGTCGGTGCTCGGACTGTTGAAGTTGGGCACCGTCACCGCTTCGCAGCCCGCGAGCACGGTGAGCAGCGCGACCGCGGCCGGACGGAGCACGGCGCGACGGCGGAGGGAATATGAGCGCGTCATCGGAAGTTCAGGCTGAGGGTGAGCCAGTACGAACGGCTGGCCGGGTACGCCGCGAGCTCGCGGTTGCGCTGCACCGCGTCAGGCGCGCCGCCGCCGCCGAAGTTCTGCGCCTCCGGATCACCACCGCGGAAGTCGGTCCACCAGTACAGATTGCGTCCGCTCAACGAGAGCCGCGCACCGTTGAGCGTCGAGGTCAACCGCTGCACCAGGTTGACCGGCAGGTCGTAGGTAAGCGTGACTTCGCGCAGCTTCGTGTACGACGCATCCTGGTAGTAGATACGCGTGACCTGCAGATACGACGTCCGCCGCACTTCACCAAGCTTGCGGCCGTCGGCCGTCGGCACGTCGTAGTCGCGCGAGTTCTGGCCGAGGTCGTAGTGACGCCAGGTGCCGTTGGCAAGCATGCCGCCCTGCTGCCGGTCGAGCAACGCGTAGAACGACAGCGCACCGAACTGCAGCTCGTTCGACCAGCCGCCGTTCCAGTCGGGATTGCCGTCGCCGATCACCACCGGCACCACGACGCGGCCGCCCGCTTGCGGTAGCGTGTCGTTACCGATGATCTGCGTCGCCGACTTCCCTTCCTCGATGCGAATGGCTCCCACCTGCGGCGCGCCGAGCAGGAAGGTCGGAACCGGCAGATTGGTGATCTCGCTGCGGTTCATCCCCCAGTTGAGGCGCGTCGTCCAGGTGAACCGATCGCCACGGATCGGAAAGGCGGTGATTGCCGTCTCGAGTCCCGTGACCTTCATCTCGGCGCCATTGGAGATCTCCGAGCTGAACCCCGTCGACGGGGCGAGCGTGCGGGTGATCAACAGGTCGGAGATGTCGCGCAGGAAACCCGTCACTTCGAGTGTCGCGCGGTTGCCGAAGAGCACGGCGTCGAAACCGCCCTCGTACTCGCGCTGCCGCTCAGGGCGAATGTCGCGCGCCGCGCGCACCGAACCGACACGGAAGGCACCCAGTCCGCCGATATTCGACAGTGCGAGCTCGGTGAACTTCTGCCCGTAGAGCGGCTGGTTGCCCGTCTCACCATAGGCAAGGCGGAGCTTTAATTCGTCGACCGTCCCCGGCATCAGCTCGGGAAAGCGGTAGGATGCCGACGCCTTCGGGAAGAGAAAGAACTTCCTCGTGTCGCCGTTGTTGCTGCTGCGATCGGCGCGCGCACCGACCGTCATCAACAGGCGCTCGTTCCAGAGCACCTCGGTCTGGCCGAAGACGCCGAGGTCGTACACCTCGAGCCGGTTCTCGTCGACGTCGCGGATCGTGCCGGCGTTGATGATCTCCAACCCACCGAGGAGATTCTGGGCCGACGCGCGCGTCTGTCCCAACGTGCGGCGCTCGTACTGCGTCCCCAGTTGCGAGGTGACGCTCAGGCGGGCGTTGGGCGTCCACGTGTGCACGCCGTTCAGGTTCAAGTTCCCCTGAACATTGTCGGTGTACGAGGTGGCGGTGGTGCCGGGGAGCCCATCGGCGGGCTCGAACTGGAGCGCGGGCGGAGAGAAGACGACGTTCTTCTGGTTGAGGATGTCCGCTCCACCGTAGGCGATCAGTTGCAACTGGTGCGACTGGCTCGTGAACGCATCCACGCTGATGCGCGCGGTGGTGATGTTCCGCCAGACCGATTCCTCGTTCTGGAAGAGATCGATCGTCTGCAGTGGGTTGGACGGATAGAACGGGTTGACCGGGTAGCTGCCGTCCGCGCGCGGACGCAGGTCGAGGAAACTTGGCACCTTGGTCATCGCATAGGCGACCGAGGCGCCGACGTTGTCGTTGCCGAAGAGGCCGCGGTCGTTGCGGGTGCGCAGCAACTCCGACCCCACCTGGGCGGTGATCCGGTCGCCGATGCGCTGGTCGAGGTTGACGCGGACGCCGGTCTTCGACGCGAATGTGTTGCGCACGATCCCATCCTCGTCGCGCAGGAGCGCCGACACGAAGTAGCGGGTGTTCTCCGAGCCGCCACTGACCGAGAGCGACGTCTCCGAGTTCACCGGTGTCTCGCCATAGGCGAGCTCCTCGTAATCGATGAAGATGTCGGGGTCATACAGATCTGCCGCCGCCGGGCCCAGCGCGGCCACCGCGGACTCGACCGAGGGGAAGCGCCGCGAGCCATTCTTGTAGGCGAGCTGCGACGTGCCGACCCCGGTACGCAGCGTGAACTGGGGCCGTCCGATCGTCCCCCGCTTGGTGGTGATCAGGACGACTCCGCCTGACGCCTTCGATCCGTAGATCGCCGCGGCCGCCGAACCCTTGAGGATCTCGATCGTCTCGATGTCATTGGGATTGAGATCGGCGATACGATTGACCGGCGCCTCCTGGGTGACCACCGAGATCGACGAGCCTGATGCGCGGGTGACCTTGTTCGTGCCGGAGCCGATCGCGACGTCGCTGACGATCACGCCGTCGATGACATACAGCGGCTGCGACGAACCGATGATCGACGAGGTGCCACGGATGCGCATCCGGTTACCACCGCCGGGCGCGCCGGTCGACTGCGAAATCTGCGCGCCGGCGACCTTCCCCTGGAACGCGTTCTCGATCGATTGCGCCGAGACCTTGGTGACCTCGTCGGCGTTGATCGTGGCGACGGAGGTGGCGAGATTGCGGCGCGAGATGCCGGTGGCCTGGCCGGTGACCACCACCTGGTCGAGGTTGAGCGCCTCACGACCGAGGGCGATCTCGACCGTCGACGTGCCGGCCGGCACCGGGACCTGTGCGGGCGTGTAGCCGATGCGCCGGACCGTGAGCGTCACGTCGCCGGCGGGGGCCTGCAGCGTGAACGTGCCGTCCTCGCGCGTCGACGTGCCGATGGTCGTACCACGAACGAGGATCTGGGCGGAGGCGATGGGAGTTCGGGTGCCCTCCTCGCGCACCGTGCCCGTCACCGGACGGGTCTGCGCCGCCAACGGGCCGGCGACCAGCAGTGCCACCATGGCGCGAGCCCACCAACGAGACTGGATCAACATGAGCGGATCCTTCATGAGGGTTGAG
>JBBQHX010000191.1:0-7195 GCA_038324385.1 Gemmatimonadales bacterium
CCCTCCCTGGCGAGCGTCAGAGCCCGCCGAGGTCGCGCGACGCCGGCCCGCTGACGACACGGCCGTAGGGATCGAAGCGGGAGCCGTGGCAGGGACAGTCCCAGGAATCCTCGGTCGAGTTCCAGTGCACGGCGCACCCCAGATGGGTGCAGGCGGCATCCCGCTCGTGCACGGTGCCCTGCGCGTCGCGATAGCGCGCGATCACCTTCGTCCCGCGCCTGACGAGCACGCCGCTGCCCGGCGCCGGCGCCGCCTCATCCGACGACTCGGCCGTGATCCGATCGCCGATGAAGCGCACCGCCACGTCGAGATTCTCCTTCGCCATCTCGTAGGCGGCGGCGAACGAGCCTAACGGCTTCCGATTCGGATCGTAGAGATCGGACCAGCGCGAGGGGCGACCGAGGATCAGGTCGGAGACCACCGCGGCGCCGATCGTGCCGTTTGTGATTCCCTGTCCGGAATCGCCCGTGATGATGTAGACCGGCCCGCCATGCTCCGGATCGCGCCCCGCGAATCCGAGGAAGTCGGCCGGCTCCTGGACCTGGCCCGACCAGCGCCAGCGCGCCTCGCCAGGCCGCACGGGGCCTGACGCCCCGATGGTCGCGCGGGTCCACCGTTCCAGCTCGGCGAACCGGGCATCGCCGTCGTCCGCCTCGCCCGTCTTGTGATCCTCGCCGCCGACGAGCAGTACGTCGTGCTCCACGGCGGGCCCGAGGTCGGCTGCCGCGACGATACGGACGTAGTGATACGGGTCTTCGGTATCCCAGAGCAGCACGTCTGGCACACTGCCGCGCGGGACCTCGAATCCGACGACATACGTGCGATAGGGCGCCTGCTTGGTATGAATCGCCAGGCGGTCGACCACGGGAGAGTTGGTGGCGACGACCACGTGATCCGCGCGGATGTTTGCCCCAGTCGCGCAGTGCACGGTGGCACGTTCGGCGTCCTTGTCGTGTTCCACGCCGGTGACGCGTGTTCCGTCGTAAATCGCCACGCCCCCGCGCGCGAGGTGCCGCGCAATGCCGGCGAGATAGCGTGGGACGTGCAGCCGCACCTGCCGGGGGAAGAGGATCGACGGTGTGCTGGTGAAGCCCGGCATCGGCGTTCCCTCGAGCCGACGCACGTCGGCGAGGCCGGCATCCTGCGCGGCGCGCGCCTCGTCATCGAGGTCAGCGGCCGAATCGGCCTTGCCCGGGATCAGGTAGCCGTCGACGCGCGCGAATCCACAGTCCAGCGTTTCGTCGGTGACGATCGCCTCGATCTGATCGAGCGCGCCGAGCTGTGCACGCGCGACCAGCCGTGCGCCGTCGTCGCCATGGGTCTGGGCGATCGTGACATAAAGATCGTCCATCGACGTCGTGCAGTGCGCGGTGGTGTTGTGGCTCTCGCCGCCGGCAACGCCAATCGCATCCACGACGACCACGCGCCGGCCGGCCTTGTGCAGCAGATAGGCCGCCGTCATTCCAGCCACACCGGCGCCGATCACGCACACGTCGGTCTCGAGATCAGCCGAGAGCGGGGCATGCTGCGGAAGGTCGGCGTTGTCCATCCAGACTGAAGTCGTTGGCACGGAAGGTCTCCTGGCGTGACGGTGTTCGGGGCAGTGTGCGCTGCCAGGCACGGACGCGACGATGCGCGTGGCGCTGTTAGGCCGATCATGACGCGACTGTCATGCAGGTGCAGCGATTCCGACTCTGGCGCCCGCAATTCAGGTCGTACATTGCGAGCACGCCTCGTGCCGATCGCATCGCGCGAGCACGCACACCGCGTGGCGCCATGCGCAATTCGCGACTCAGCATCCACCGCTGCCTGCCGCCGCGTTCCCCCCGCTCATGTCCGCGACCACGTCACGTCTGCAATTGCTGGCCGCGGCGGCGCTGTTCTCCACCGGAGGAGCGGCCGTAAAGGCGACGGCCATGACCGCGTGGCAGGTGGCGGGCTTCCGATCGGGCATCGCCTTCGTGGCGGTGTTGCTGCTCGTGCCGGCGTCGCGCCGCGGCTGGTCGTGGCGGACCACGCTCGTGGCCCTGGTGTACGCGACCACGATGGTGCTGTTCGTCACCGCGAACAAGCTCACCACTTCGGCGAACGCGATCTTCCTGCAGTCGGCGGCACCGCTCTACATCCTGCTCGCCTCGCCCTGGCTGCTGCGCGAGCGGATCACGCGCGCCGACATCGGCGTGATGGCGGCCGTCGCGGGCGGGCTCGCACTCGTGATGTTCGGGACCGCGCCGGAAGCGGTGACGGCGCCAAATCCGGCGCTTGGCAACGTGCTCGCCACCGTGAGCGGACTCTGCTGGGCGGGCACGGTGATGGGGCTGCGCTGGCTCAACGCCGGCCCCGATTCGGACACCGCGCCGATGGTGACCGTGGCGACGGGCAATCTGATCGTCTTCGTCCTCTGCGCCCCCATGGCCTTCGGAGTCGTCCCGGGGGTGGAGATCGCGGCCATCACGCCGGTGGACGTCGGGCTGATCGTCTACCTCGGCGTCTTCCAGATCGGGCTGGCCTACCTGTGCCTTGCGCGCGGGCTCTCCGGGGTGCCGGCGTTCGAGGCGTCGCTGATCCTGCTGGCCGAACCGGCGCTCAACCCGCTCTGGTCGTGGCTGGCGCACGGGGAGCAACTGGGGTGGGGCGCGGTGCTCGGCGGCGGATTGATCCTCGCCGCGACGGCCGCGCGGGCCTGGATGGGGGGCCGGGCGCCGCGCGCCACACTCGGGGAACGCATCGCCGCCGACGCCTGAGCGTCGCCGCCGGTGCCCTGAACGCTCGAGTGGGAGCGTCGGCGTGCCGACACTCCCACTCGCTACCTCGATCTGCCACCGCTCCCGGGACGACGATCCGTGCCGGGCGCGCCACCACGCTACCGCCAGATCAGGGCAGGGCGCGAGAGTGCCGCGAGGGCGACGTTCAACGTCGCGTCGCCGACGCGACGCAGGACGCTGATGACGTGCCGGGTGGCGGAGCGTCGGAAGGGAAGCTGAGAGGCGATGCGTGTTGGCATGGCCCAAGGGGTGATGCGTTCTGCCGACGCGCATGCCTCACGCGACTGCTAGACGAGGATCGTCCGCAACGTCGCGGGATCACTCGGGCCGAACAATGGGACGTTCGTCCCAAACCTCTGGTGCAAGCGGACGGCGTACGGAACTACGTGGCGGCCGCGGCCTGCCGCTGTTGCGCACGACGATGCAGTTCTTCGGCCACCGTCATCGATGGGCTCTGCTCGGCGCTGCGATCGGGTGCGTCTGGCGGTGTCAGGATGCTCACCACCCCGGTTCCGAGCCCCGTGAGCTGATTGTGCCACCGCACCGCACCCGCCGCGGGATCGAGGCAGAACAGCTCGCCGTTGCACGTCGCGAACAAGTCGTCGCCGTCCAGATGGAGGCCGACGAAGTCGTGCGCCCGCATCCGCATTCCCTGCAGCTTCACCCGCCAGAGTTCCGTTCCCGTGGCGCGATCGATCGCGATCACATGGTGCTTGATCCCCACATACATGTGAGGGCGGGCGCGGCGTCTGGGCATCGGGGCGCGGAGTGGCGGGCCGTGATTCGTGCCGGGTAGGGTCCGACACGCTTGCCTGGAGGCACGATGGCACAACGGACGCGAGCGCGCCAGAGGCACGTTCACGTCCGTTGAACATTTCCGACGTGCGCCCCCGAAGCGGCCGGCACAACGCCATCTGTTTCCCGCGTGCGGTTACTTGGTGCTCAGCGTTTTGAGCACGGTCGCCGAGTTGGTTTCGATGAATCGAGCCATCTCGACTTCCTGCTCCAGATTCTGCCGGAGCAGCTCGGCGATCTCCGCCTTGCCCGTGGCGTCGGCGATCGCAATCGCCGATCGGTAGCCCGCGATCTCGTAGTGCTCGACGCGAAGTCCGGCGCCCAGGTTGAACGCCTCCACCATCTCGGGTGGCGCGTCCTCCTCCTCGTCGAACTCCTTCTTTTCCTCGATGATGCCGAGGATTCCCGGGCACTTCTTGCCGCGCGCGGCCTGACCCATCGACTCGAAGATCTTCTCCAGATTCCCGATCTGCTGCTCGGTCTCCGTGCGATGCGCTTCCAGACGCTGCTTCATGTCCGGATTGCTGGCCTCGCGAATCATCTTCGGCATCGTCTTCAGGATCTGGCGCTCCGCGTACAGCAGATCGCCCAACTCGTGCTTCAACAGGTCGGCCATGTTCTCAACGCCCATATGATGTCATCCGTGTTAGAGTCGCGGACGGTATGGGCACGACACGTACCAACGGCGCACCAGCGGGCAGGTCCACGATGCAGTCGCCGAATGCGCCACGGGCGCGCCGTCCATCGAGAACGGCCCGCCCGTGCGCGGCATTGCTGGCGTCGAGGTCGCTAGCGGCCGAGCCTGGCCATCGCGGCGTCTGCGAGCGCCTCGGCGGTGAGGCCGAGCTCCTTGAACAGGCGCTCCGCCGGTGCCGAGGCACCGAACCGGTCGAGGCCGACGATGACACCGTCGGCCGCCACCCAGCGGTACCACGACATGGGGTGCGCGGCCTCGATCGCGAGACGCGGCACGTCAGGCGGGAGCACACTGGCCTGGTACGCCGCGTCCTGCGCCAGGAACAGCTCCTGCGACGCCATGCTGACGACGCGGGCGCGGACGCCGCGCGCGGCGAGCAACTCGCCCGCCTCGAGCGCGATGGCCACTTCCGAACCGCTCGACATCAGCACCACGTCCGGCGTACCCCCCTCCGTCTCGAACAGGACGTAGCCGCCCTGCCGCACGCCGCTCGCCGACGCGTACTTCTCGCGCGAGATGTAGCCGAGTTTCTGGCGCGTCAGCACCAGGGCAACCGGCCCCGTGCGGTGCGCGATCGCCGTGCGCCAGGCCTCGGCCGTCTCGCCGGCGTCGGCCGGCCGCAGCACGACGAGGTTCGGGATGCAGCGGAGGGCCGTTAGATGCTCGATCGGCTGGTGTGTCGGGCCGTCCTCGCCGAGTCCGATGGAATCGTGCGTGAAGACGTAGATGATCTGCTGATGCATCAGCGCGGCGAGCCGGATCGCCGGCCGCATGTAGTCGGAGAAGACGAGAAAAGTGCCGCCATACGGGATGAACCCGCCGTGCAGCGCCATCCCGTTCATCACCGAGCCCATCCCGTGCTCGCGGATGCCGAAGTGCATGTTCCGCGCGCCCAGCGCGCCGGGCAACATGCTCGGTTCACCTTTGAGCGTGGTGTTGTTGGATCCCGCCAGATCCGCCGAGCCACCGACGAGTTCGGGCACCCGTTCGGCGATCGCGTTGAGCACGAGGCCGCTCGCGGCGCGGCTGGCGAGCGTTCCGTTCTCCGCCGTGAACTCCGGGATGCCGGCATCCCACCCGTCAGGCAGGTCGCCGGTGATCCGTCGCTCGAACTCGGCCGCCAGCTCCTCGTGCGCGTCGGCCCAGGCGGCGTGGCGGTCGTTCCACTCGTGCTGCAGCTCGGCGCCGCGCTCGAGTGCCTCACGCCAGTGCGCCAAGGCGTCCTCGGCGACGAAGAACGGCTCCTGGGAAGGATAGCCGAGATTCTCCTTCGTCAGGCGGATCTCCTCCGCACCGAGCGGGGAGCCGTGCGCTTCGGGCGTGTCGACCCTGTTCGGGCTGCCGAAGGCGATGTGCGTCCGCAGGATGATCAGCGAGGGACGATCGGTCTCCGCCTTGGCGGCGACGATCGCCGCGTCGATCGCGTCGGTATCGTTGCCGTCGTCGACACGCTGGACGTGCCAGCCATACGCCTCGAACCGCTTCCCCGTGTCGTCGCCGAACGTGAGGTCGGTGTCGCCCTCGATCGTGATCTTGTTGTCGTCATAGAAGCCGATCAGTCGCCCGAGGCCGAGATGGCCGGCGTAGGACGCCACCTCGTGCGAGATCCCTTCCATGATGTCGCCGTCGCTGGCGATGAAGTACGTCCAGTGCTGCACGACGGCGTGCTCGTCGCGATTGAAGCGGGCCGCCAGATGTGCTTCGGCCAGCGCCATGCCCACCGCATTGCCGACCCCCTGACCGAGCGGTCCGGTGGTGGTCTCGACACCGGGCGTGTAGCCGTACTCCGGATGGCCGGGTGTGCGGCTCCCCCACTGGCGAAACTGCTTCAGATCCTCGAGCTCGAGATCATAGCCCGAGAGGTGGAGCAGGCTGTAGAGCAGCATCGACGCATGGCCGCACGAGAGCACGAACCGATCGCGGTCAACCCAGGTGGGATCAGCGGGGTTGTGGCGCAGGTGGCGGGTCCAGAGCACATAGCCGAGGGGCGCGAGCGCCATCGGGGTGCCGGGGTGGCCGGAGTCGGCCTTCTGGACGGCGTCCATCGACAGCACGCGGATGGCGTCGATGGCGAGCTGCTGAACGGCGGGACTGGTCTGGGTCGAAGCAGAGGAAGCCACAGGCGGGGCACTCCGGCGGCGTCCGCGGCCGTGTGGCGGCGGGCGCGCGCAGAACGGGAAGGCATAGAGGAGGATCCGGGCGGGGGCGCTGGCACGCCCCGGCGCGCGAAACTTAATGCGCTCCGGAGCGATCCAGCGGCTTGGCCGAGACGGACGTCGGATGCTTTCCTCGTACGACCTGCTCGCTGCCCTCAGTTGATCTCTTGCGCGTCGTGGCAGAGCCGCTCGAGATCGGGTGTGGTCAGATGCGACCAGCTGTCGGGGTACGCGCGGAGGCGGCGCGTGCCGAGTCGGGAGAAGAAGTACAACGAGCCGAGCGCGCTGTCCTCGTCCGCCGGCGGAGGAGCATCGGCGCGACGTGGAGGGGTGGCCGGAGCCACGACTTCACACACTTCCCACGCCCAGCCGGCGGAATCGATGTAGCGAATCATGGTGTCCACCGCGGTGTTCGTTCAGCGATCGTGCGCTGCGGTCCCCGTTGTCCTGCGCGCAAGGTTGGGGGCGCCGTCCGGGACGCGCAACTCGCCACCGGGAGCTGTTACAAAGCTCGTCGCCGCGGCATGCGTGTGTCATTTCGCGCTCGCGGCCCGAAGTCGGCACACGACAACATCCTCCATCCGTTTGCGGAGATCTGTGGAGCGTTGGGCGCGACCTTTGACGCGGGCTGGTTTCCGTTGCAGCCGGCGGCGAAGTTGGGCCAACGCCCGTGTGTATGGACGGGCGTCGTCGATGGTGTCACGCTGACTTGCACACGGGGGGTCTGGATGGCGGGTGAGATGATCGAGTACGACGTGAACGGCAGGACGGTCCGCGGCTAT
>JBBQHX010000192.1:0-7135 GCA_038324385.1 Gemmatimonadales bacterium
CGCGACATCGCGCGGGTCCCGACCGGGGTGTTTATGTCGTGGGTGGGGCCGGGGCTGGTGCTCGTGGTATATCGCCCGTATGACGCGCTCCGCGCTGCGGCGGCGCGCGTCGCCCGCGAGCCGTTGCCGGTGGCGCCGGCGGAGCCCGGCGCGTACGCGCTCGCGTGGCCGGGTCTCCTGGAGCGGGAGCTGGACGAGGTGCGCGGCACGCGAGCACCGGCCCCCGCCGGCGAGGCCTAGCGCGTTCGATACCGGCGCTCGCTACCGGCGATCGATCACCGCGATGATGAGCGCCGCCATCTCCGTGATCCCGCGCCTCTGGGACTCGATGATCCGCTGCGCGAGCCGCTGCGCCCGCGCGCCGGAGCGCTGCGCGGGGGCGCGACCGGATGCGCGTGGTCCGACGGCGTGGTCACGCGAACGCGGCGCGTCACCGTCGCCCGCAGCCACTGGGCGCGCACCACCCGCGCGCCGCGCCTGCGCCGTGCCACCGCACCGGGACGGCGCAGCGCGCCGTTTCCGGCGGCTGACAGAGGCGGTTTGTCCGTCTAAGTCAGAGCGCGAACCGCGCAACAACCAAGTCGAGCGTTAGCGCTTTTAAATCAGGAGGCTGAGATGGATCCCGTATCACCCTTCGACTGGCACCGAATGTTCTTTGGGACCCAGCCGCCGTTGTATTTCCTTGAAATAGTCTTCCGCGTTGCCGCGGTCTACATCTTTGCAGTGCTGACACTGCGACTGATGGGGAAGCGAGGCAATAGAAACTTGTCGCCGTTTCAGACTGTCGTGATCATTGCCCTTGGCTCGGCGTCTGGCGACAGCATGTTCTATCCGCAGGTTCCCCTTGTCTATGCATTCATCGTCATTGCGCTAGTCGTCGCACTGCACCGGTGCTTCGCGGTCGCGCAGACAAAGGTGAAGTCGGTTAACGCTTTCCTCGAGGGAAATCCGCTGATCGTGATTAGGGACGGAAAGGTGGATCCAGAGCCGCTCCGAGAAGCGCGAATGCGTCCAGACGAAATCAAGGGGATGCTGCGCGAACAGGGAATTGAAGACCCCGGCATCATACGGGTTGCGTTTCTGGAACGAAGCGGAAACCTCGGCGTGTTTCGGTTTTCAGATTCCGAGAAACGATCGGGCGAGAGCACGTATCCAGTTGAGCTCCAACGGGACTGATCGCCGTCGACAGATGGAAATGCCTGGGAGGGGATGCGAACGGATCTTGGGGCCGTACCTGACAACGATCCGTCGCGCCGCTCGTGCCGCACGCGGATTCTCAGACATTTCTCGACCGCCGATTCTCGGCATCCTCCCGACCTCGACAGCCGACGCGGGATTGCACGATACCGACTAGCTTGGGGCGAGGCACGCGCACCGACCCCGCCCTCAGTGAGTGACTTCATGGACGGCCACGACCCGTCGACCATCGCTCCCCCATCGCTGCCGCGTTTCGACGTCGACCCCCTCACGCTACCACAGCGTCCGGCCCCGGACCTGACCCGGGCGATGTTCGAGCTCTCCCCGTTCAGCACCGTTCTCTACGACACGGCGGGGCGCATCCAGGGCGTGAACGCGGCCTTCGAGCGGCTCTTCGGGCTCACCAGAGCGAGCATTCCAGCCGAGTACACCGTGCTCGAGGATGCACAGCTCGCCCAGGCCGGGCATCTGCCGATGGTGCATCGCGCATTCGCCGGCGAGACGGTGGTGTTGCCGCCAGTGCGCTACGATGCCGCGCTCCTCACCGGCCGCGGCCACACGTCGTGGACGCAGGGCCACTTCTTCCCGATGCACGACGCCGCGGGCGCCGTGAGCGGCGTCGTACTCGTCCATGTCGACCTCACCGAGCGCGTCGAGGCGGAGGAGGAGCGCCGCATCAGCGAGGAGCGGCTGCGCGTCGCGCTCGACGCCGGACGCATGGGGGCGTGGGAGTGGGACGTCGCGGGTGAACGCGTCCACTGGTCCGAGACGCTGCAGCGCATTCACGGTCTCGAGCCGGGCACCTTTGGCGGGACGTTCGAGGAGTACCAGGCGGATATGCATCCCGATGACCGGGAGCGCGTCCTGGCGACCATCGCCCACAGCCTCGACGGCGGGGCGCACCATCTCGAGTACCGGATCGTCCGCCCGGACGGCGAGGTGCGCTGGCTCGAGGCCCGCGGCGAGCTGTTCCGCGATGCCGACGGCCGCCCGCAGCGCATGCTTGGCGTGTGCATGGACGTCACCGAGCGCCGCGCCGCCGCCGCCGCCGCCGAGCTCGCGCGGACGAGGCTCGAGGAGCAGGCGGCGGAGCTGGAGATTCAGACCGAGGAGCTCCAGTCGCAGGCCGTGGAGATGGAGGCGCAGCAGGTCGAGCTCGAACAGCAGACGGACGAGCTGCAGGCCATCAACGAGGAGCTGCACGAGACCAACGACGCCCTGGCGACGGCGCGCGAGACTGCCGAACGCGCGGAGGCGTACGTCAGCGGCATCCTCGGGAGCATCGGTGACCCGTTCGTGGTGCAGGATCATGAGTGGCGATTCCGATTCGTGAACGCCGCCGCGGCCGCGACCTTCGCGCAATCCGGCTACGACGATCCCGACGCGCTGCTCGGTCGCGTCGTGTGGGAGGCGTACCCGGAGCTCGCCGGCACCGCGATCGAGCGCGAGATGCGGCGGGCCCGCGACACGGCGTCCCCGGTGACGGTCACCGAGTTTCACGCCAAGTCCGCAAGCTGGTCGGAGATGCGCTGCTACCCGATGCCGGGCGGCGGTCTCGCCACACTCTGGCGAGACGTCACCGAGCGGGTGCAGGCCGATGAGGCGCGGCACTACCTCGGCCGGGCAAGCGAGATTCTCGCCGCCTCGCTCGACCGCGACGAGACGGTGCGCGAGCTTGCGCAGCTGCTCGTGCCGCGCCTCGCTGACTGGTGCTCCGTGCAACTGGTCGACGATGCGGGCACGCTCCACCAGACCGCCGTGGCGCACGTCGACCCCGCCAAGGTCGCGTGGGCGCGCGAGCTCAACGAGCGATACCCGGCCGACCCCGAGGCGAAAACCGGCGCGCACGAGGTCGTGCGGACCGGGACGCCGATCCTCCTTGGGGAGATCCCGGATGAGCTGCTCGTCGCGGTAGCGCTCGATGCCGAGCATCTCCGGCTGCTGCGGGAGATCGGCTTCGCGTCGGCGCTGACCGTGCCGCTCGTTGCTCGCGGGCGCGTCATCGGGACGATGACCCTCGTGGCGGCCGAGTCGGGGCGCCGCTACGGCGAAGCCGAGCTCGCGCTGGCTCGGGAGCTTGCCGCACGGGCCGCGCTCGCCATCGACAACGCGTCCCTCTACGGCGCGGCGCTGCGGGCGCGCGCGGACGCGGATCATGCCAACCGCGCCAAGTCCGACTTCCTCGCGACGATGAGCCACGAGCTGCGCACGCCCCTGAACGCCATTGGCGGGTACACACAGCTCCTCGAGATGGGCGTGCATGGCCCCGTCAACGAGGACCAGTTGGAGGCGTTGCGGCGCGTGCAGCGCAGCCAGCACCACCTGCTGGGGCTCATCAACGACGTGCTGAACTTCGCGAAGCTGGAGGCCGGGCGTGTGATGTACGATATCCATCCCGTGCCGGTGCGCGATGTCCTGTCAGCACTGGAACCGCTCGTGGCGCCGCTGCTCGCCGCCAAGGCGCACGACTACGCCTGTGCGCCGTGCGAACCTACGCTCACGCTCATGGCCGACGGGGAGAAGGTGCAGCAAATCCTCCTCAATCTCCTGTCGAACGCCATCAAGTTCACGCCGGACGGCGGCAAGATTCGCGTCACGGCACTGGCCGACGGCAACTGGGTACGGATCGCCGTGTGCGATACCGGCGTGGGCATTCCGCCCGACGGCACCGCAGCGATCTTCGAGCCCTTCGTGCAGCTCGGACGCACGGGGACTACGGCCCAGGCAGGCACTGGACTGGGGCTGGCCATCAGCCGGGATCTCGCGCGCGCCATGGCGGGCGATCTGGTCGTGGCGGGCGAGCCGGGTGTCGGCTCGACCTTCGAGCTCCGACTGCCGCGCGTGAGCTGAGCGGAGGCTCTCCGAGGTCGAGGCAGGCGCACCACCCTGCCGCTTCCGGTCACCAGCCGGCCCCCGACCTCGAACCCAAAACATACGGCGACTAGCCCCACGCGGATTGCGCTTCTGATCTTTATAATATAAAGTGCTTTGGGCATTCTGCGGAAACGTCCCGCTCGCTGACTCGTACTCTCCATCATGACCCACCCCTCCGGCGACTTCCTCGAGCTTCAGGCCGCCCTGGCCGGAGAGTACTCCCTCCAGCGTGAGCTCGGCCGCGGGGGGATGGGCGTCGTCTACCTCGCCCGCGACGTGCAGCTGGACCGGGACGTCGCCATCAAGGTGCTCCCGTCGCACCTCGCCCGCACCGAGGCGTCACGCGATCGATTCATCCGCGAGGCGCGCACCGCCGCGGGGCTCTCGCACCCGCACATCGTCCCGATCCACCGCGTCGGCGAGGCGGGCGGCTTCGTCTTCTTCGTCATGAGCTATGTCGAGGGCGAGACGCTTGGCGAACGGCTCCGCGCGCGCGGGCCGCTCCCGCCGGCAGACGCGACGCGCGTCCTGCGCGAGGTCGCGTGGGCGCTCGCCTATGCGCACGGCCGCGGGATCGTCCACCGGGACGTCAAGCCGGACAACATCCTGCTGGAGGCGGGAACGGGGCGCGCGCTGGTGACCGACTTCGGCATCGCCCACGGCGGCGCCGGTGCCGGACCGGCGACGGACCCGGGGATCATTACCGGGACAGCGCACTTCATGAGTCCGGAGCAGGCCGGCAACGAACCGCTCGACGGACGCAGCGACCTCTACGGGCTTGGGGTGGTCGGTTATCTCGCCGTCAGCGGCCGCCTCCCCTTCGAAGCCCCGAACCTTCCGGCGCTGTTCGTCCGTCAGGCCACCGAGGCGCCGCCGGGCGTCATTCGCGCGGCGCCGGGTCTCCCGCCGGCGCTTGCCGCCGCGATCGACCGGTGCCTGGCGCGCGATCCGGCCGCCCGCTTCCCCGATGGCGAGGCGATGGCCGCTGCCCTCGCGCCTGCGCCCGACGTCCGCCCCGCCCTGCCGCCCACGCTCCGCGCCTGGCTCGGCGCACGCAATCCGCTGCTCGTGCCGTACATGGGCTGGTCGGGCGTGGTCGGCACACTCGCCCTCGGAAACCTTGGCGTCTGGGTCACTGGCAACCGCCCCGACGGACCCGCGGACATCCTGCTCCTGACGGCGATCGCCTCGTTGCCGCTCTTCCCGATCGTCGGGTTCCATCTCAATCAGGCGCGCCGACAGTTCCGCGCGGGCCACACCCTTGCCGATCTGCGCTCGGCGCTGCAGATCGCTCGGCGGGAGCGCGAGGAGGGCGAGGCGCTCGCGCGCGAGGACCAGGAAGCGCTCGCGCACCGCGCGCTGCGCATCGGCACGATTGCGTCGGCGTCGTGGCTCGCCGTGATGTTCGGGCTGGTCGTTCAGGGCTCGATTCAGGAAAACCAGGTCGCGCCGATCTTCGTCCTGGCGCCACTCCTCATGACGATGCTGCTCGGGGCGATCAGCAACGCGCTCGACGTGCCCTTCATCCCCGCCCGGATCCGCGACTGGTGGCAGACGGGGATTCGCGAGCGACTCTGGAACACCCGCGCGGGAGAATGGCTCGCGCGCCGCCTCGGCGCCCCCGAGCGGTCACGCGCGGTGGGTGGCGGCGTCTTCCGCGCCACCGAAACCGCCCTCGGGATCGCAGCGGGCGATCTGTTCGCCGCCTTGCCGAAGGCCTACCGTGATGAACTGGCCGAACTGCCGGCGACCGTCGCCGCGCTCGAGGCGCGGGCCGCGGAGGCGCGCGCGGAGATGGACGTGGTCGCGGCCCTGGCGGCATCGGCGCCTGACGACGCCGACGGACTCGAGGAGCGGCGCACGCGGGCAGGGGCACAGTTGACGAAAAGCGTTGCCGCGCTCGAAGCGATTCGACTCGATCTGTTGCGCCTGCATGCCGGCGCCCGCGACCTCGCGCCGCTCACCACGCTGATCGACGCGGCGCAGCAGCTCGGAGCCGACGTCAGGCGGCTCGCCGAAGCGCAACGTGAGGTGGACGCCGCCCTCGGCCACCGCGCGCTCGGCCTGGGGCCGGTTGCGACGCCGGGGTGATGCGGTTCACTGGCGGAACAGCCTGACGCGACCTCCGAGATCGAGCTCGACGCCGAGCCCGCAGTGCACGCCGATGATCGTCGACACCTTTGCGGATTGAGCCACGCCGCCATGTCGGCGAACTTCTGCAGCAGCGCCACCGTGAGCGCGAAATCTCCGACGGCGAGCACCCCCCCGGCCCCGCTCCCGCGCCACGCGGTCGATCTCCGCCAGGCCGTCGTCCGTGAACGCTGACGCGCCGTGCCCGACGCGAATGGGGGCGCCGCGGGCGACGAACACCCGCGACGCCCCCATTCGCAGAGCGTACCCGTCTGCTCCGCGCAGCATGATTCAGCGCAGCACGATCTCGTAGATCGTGGCCGTGCCGCTCACCTCGTGACCCACGAGCAGTAGCGGCCGCTTGTTGGGCGAATCCACTGCCGGAACGAACGCGAGCCCTTCCGGGCCGAGGTCGCCGCCGGCTCCGCTGCGCGTGTTGATGTACGTGACGAACCGTGGCGCCGTGGGCGTGGTCACGTCATACGCCATGATCCCACCGACGCGCTCGAGCCCGATGAAGGCGAACGTCCGCGCCCCAAGCCGCCCGATTACGACCCCCTCGGGCTCGGGACCCTTGTTGTCGCTGCGATTGTCGAACGCGGGATCGCCGTGCCCGGCGTTGAACAGGCCAGGCAGCGCCGCGGCCGTGCGCCGCTCCAGCTCGTCGCCTGAATCCCACACCTGCTCGCCCGCTGCGTTCCAGATGCTGAACGAGCGCGCGCCGAACGCGTAGAGCTGCTCGTAGCGACCCTGCGCGTTCTTGCCGAACGTCGTGGTGACAGTCAGCCGGCCTAGATTCGCGGCGCCGGCAC
Source organism: Gemmatimonadales bacterium (assembly GCA_038324385.1). Classification (GTDB taxonomy): domain Bacteria; phylum Gemmatimonadota; class Gemmatimonadetes; order Gemmatimonadales; family Gemmatimonadaceae; genus JBBQHX01. The sequence goes on from JBBQHX010000192.1 coordinate 7,014, forward strand.
ACGGGCCGCCGCAACGCGCATCCGTGAACACCGACAGCTCGAGACGGTTGCCCACGCGCTCATCTTCTTGGAAGCCAGCATCGGGGTAATCGCGCGCATCCCCCTCGTTGGCGGTCACCAGA
>JBBQHX010000193.1:0-7063 GCA_038324385.1 Gemmatimonadales bacterium
GCCGAGCCCCGCCGTCGGCGCGGCGACGTGGAAGGATTCGTGCGATGGCGAGAGGTCCCGCGCCCCGGTGGGGCATGTCCGGGACCCTGCACCGATCCGACGCACGCATGACCCACCGATCCTCCTCCTTCGCCGATCGCACCAAGTCTTTTCTGCTCGGGGCGCTGACGATGCTGCTGCTCCTCGTCGTCGTGCTCGGCGTGGCTCCCGGGCTGGTTCCGGAGGCGCTCCGCCCCACCGACGCACGCCTGGCCGCGGCTGCCTTCACGCCCGCCGACGCCGATTCGGCCGGCCGTGATACCGTGACGCTTGCGCGCGGAGTGCCACCGGATTCGCAGCCGCTTGCCCCATCCATGCTGGGCTCCGGACCCGATGCACCGGTGGACACGTCCGTCGGCCCGATGCCGGTCGTCCCGCGTGGACGGATGGTCATTCCCGTGCGCGGCGTGCAACCATCGGAGCTTGTCGACACGTACACGCAGGCCCGGGGGGCGGGGCGCCGCCACGACGCGATCGACATCATTGCGCCACGCGGCACGCCGGTGGTCGCGGTGGCCGCAGGGGCCGTCATCAAGCTGTTCGAGAGCGATGCGGGGGGAACGACGCTCTACCAACTCGCTCCGGACGGGCGCACGATCTACTACTACGCCCACCTCGATCGGTACGCGGCGGGAATGACGGAAGGACGCGCGCTGAAGCAGGGCGAAGTACTCGGCTATGTGGGCGACACGGGTAATTCGACGCCCGGCAACTACCATCTCCACTTTGCGGTCTCCACCACCGACGATCCGACCCGCTACTGGGACGGCACGCCGCAGAATCCATATCCGCTGCTGCGGAACGGCGTCGCGATGCGATGAGCACGCGTCTCCCGCCTGACGATCAGCCGACGGGTGCCGCCGGTCCGGCGTGGATCGCGACGATCGGGTATGAAGGCACCACGGTGCAGGGGCTGCAGGACGCGCTGCGGGGTGCGGGCATCGAGCTGCTGGTCGACGTCCGCGCGCTCGCCAACTCGCGACGCCCCGGCTTCGCGAAGACTCGCCTCGCCGCGAATGCGGCCGAGGTGGGGGCCGAATACCTGCACCTGCGCGGACTCGGCACGCCGGCCGATGGTCGTGCCGCCGCGCGTGCCGGCCGCCACGACGAGCTACGAGCGATCTACGCCGAGCACCTCGCCACTCCCGTCGCCCAGACCGACCTCGCGACGCTGACGTCGATCGTCGGCGAGGGCCGCCGGGTCTGTCTGCTCTGTTTCGAGGCCGATCCGGCGCACTGTCATCGCTCGCTCGTTGCCGATGCGCTGCGGTCGATCCTGCCGGTCGAGGTCCGCCATCTGCGGCCCGATCCCGACGACTCGTGAGGTTGCCCATACCGATGCTCCCGCGGATCGGGTAGCCCACGCGGCGGCCCGCCGTCGATGCCGACGGGCGGCTCTTATCATTCGGGGGCGCGACTCGGTGCCGTCGCCTTTCGCCTTGCGGCCGACCGCCGGCCTGCCTCCCTTCCGCCGTCCACTCCACACGCGCGATGGATCTCGCTTTCGACAATCGCTTCGTCGCCGAACTGCCGGGTGATCCGGACGAATCGGCGCGCCGTCGGCAGGTGCTCGGCGCCTGCTGGAGCACGGTCGTGCCCACCCCCGTCGCCGCGCCGAGACTGCTCGCGTACTCCCGTGAGGTCGCGGAACTGGTCGGGTTCACGGAGGCGGACGTCATGTCGCCACGTTTCGCGGCGGTCTTCGGCGGCAATGAGTTGCTGCCCGGCATGCAGCCCTACGCCGCGTGCTATGGCGGACATCAGTTCGGCAACTGGGCTGGTCAGCTCGGCGACGGCCGCGCCATCACGCTGGGCGAGGTCGTGAATACGCGCGGGGAGCGGTGGGAGCTTCAGCTCAAGGGAGCGGGTCCCACGCCCTACTCGCGCACGGCCGACGGACGCGCCGTGCTGCGGTCGTCGATTCGCGAGTTCCTGTGCAGCGAGGCGATGCATCACCTCGGGGTCCCGACTACGCGCGCGCTCTCGCTCGTCGCCACCGGTGATGCAGTCGTGCGCGACATGTTCTACAACGGCAACGCCCGCCCCGAGCCGGGTGCGATCGTCTGCCGTGTCGCTCCGTCGTTCATTCGCTTTGGCAACTTCGAGATCTTCACCGCCCGCGGCGACCGGGCGACGCTCGAGCAGCTCGTGGACTTCACGATCGACCGCGACTTCCCGCACCTGCACGGCGACGCGACCGAACGGCGCGCAGCGTGGTTTCTCGAGGTCTGCGACCGAACGGCGCGGCTGATGGTGCACTGGATGCGCGTCGGCTTCGTCCATGGCGTGATGAACACCGACAACATGTCGATCCTCGGCCTGACGATCGACTATGGACCATACGGCTGGCTCGACGACTTCGATCCGACCTGGACGCCCAACACGACCGACGCTGGCGGCCGGCGGTATCGGTATGGACAGCAGGCGGCGATCGCGCAGTGGAACCTGCTTCGCCTCGCCGACGCGTTGCACCCCGTCTTCGGTGCGACCGAGCCGCTCCAGGCGGGACTCGACCTCTATGTGGCCGTCTACTCCGCCGAGTACGAGGCGATGACGCTGGCGAAGTTCGGCTTCCCCGCATCGAGCGAGGCGGCGCTCACTCTCGTTCGCGAGGGATTTGCGCTGCTCTACTCCGCTGAGGTCGACTATACGCTCTTCTTCCGTGCGCTGGGCGAGATCGGCGAGCTGCCTGACGGCGACGCGACCCTCCACGGACTTTTGGGGGACGTGTTCTACGACGACGCCAAACGCGTCGCGCACGCCGACGAACTCGAGGCGTGGCTGCGTCGTTGGCACGCGGAGGTCACGAGCGATGGCCGTTCGCCCGCCGAGCGGCGTGCCGCGATGCATGCGGTGAACCCACGCTATGTCCTGCGGAACTATCTCGCCCAGCAGGCGATCGACCAGGCCGAGGCGGGTGATCCGTCACTCGTCGACAGGTTGCTCGACGTCATGCGCCGCCCGTACGACGACCAGCCCGAACACGCCGAGTACGCGGCGCGGCGGCCGGAATGGGCCAGGAACAAGGCCGGGTCTTCCATGTTGTCGTGTAGCTCCTGATTCGGCCGGTTCGCTGGCTATACTGATCGCTTCCCTTCGCGCGGCTACGTGCGAATGCGGACATTCTCATTTTCGACCGCAACACCATGGCCCTGTTGGGCATGCAGGACGTCAGCATCGCCTTCGGGGGCGCCCCGATCCTCGACCAGGCCGCACTGGGCATCGAGCGGGGGGAGCGCGTGTGCCTGCTCGGTCGGAACGGGGCAGGGAAGAGCACGATCATGAAGCTGCTCGACGGCACCATGAAGCCCGACAGCGGCGACGTCGTGCGCCAGACGGGCACCACCGTGGCGCGACTGGAGCAGGAGGTGCCTGACGACGTCGAGGGCTCGATCTTCGACGTGGTGGCGGGAGGGCTCGGCGAGCCGGGGCGACTGCTCGCTCGCTACCATCAGGCGAGTCATCGCGTGGGCACGGCGGCCAGCCCCGATGCCCTGCGCGAGCTGGAACGGCTGCATCACGCCCTCGATACCGCCGATGCGTGGCAGACGCAGTCGCGCGTCGATACCGTTCTGCACCACCTCGGCCTCGACCCCGATGCGCCGTTCGCGGCTGCCTCGGGAGGACGGAAGCGTCAGGCGCTCCTCGCCCGCGCGCTCGTGCGGCAGCCCGATGTCCTCCTCCTCGACGAGCCGACCAATCATCTCGACATCGACGCAATCGCGTGGATGGAGAACTTCCTGATCGACCGTGGGGTGACGATGCTCTTCGTCACGCATGATCGCGCCTTCCTGCGCCGCGTCGCCACGCGCATCGTGGAGCTCGATCGCGGACGGCTGGTGGATTGGGGCGTCGACTACGACAGCTATCTCGAACGTAAGGCGGCGACGCTGGCCGTGGAGGAGCGCGAGTGGGCCGAGTTCGACCGGAAGCTGGCCCAGGAAGAAGTGTGGATCCGCACGGGGATTCAGGCGCGTCGCACGCGGAATGAAGGGCGCGTCCGGTCACTCGAGGCGCTGCGGGAGGAGCGCGGTGCGCGGCGTGAGCGGCTGGGCGCCGTGCGCATGCAGGCGCAGGAGGGCGAACGATCGGGGCGGCTCGTCGTCGAGGCGCGGGGCGTCGACTTCTCGCGCGGTGAGCGAGTGATCGTGCAGGACGTGACGGCGACGATCACGCGCGGCGATCGCGTCGGGTTGATCGGGCCGAACGGATCGGGGAAGACGACGCTGCTCCGCCTCCTGCTGGGCGACCTCGAGCCTGACGCGGGATCGGTCCGATTGGGCACTGGGCTCGAGATCGCCTACTTCGATCAACTTCGCGAGCAGCTCGACCCCGACCGCAGCGTCTTCGACAGCATCGCCGACGGGGCCGACTTCGTCGAGGTGCCTGGCGGGCGTCAACACGTCAACGGCTATCTGCAGAACTTCCTCTTCCCCCCCGATCGCGCTCGGACGCCGGTGCGCGCGCTGTCGGGAGGTGAGCGCAACCGCCTGCTCCTCGCGCGGCTGTTCACGCGCACCTTCAACCTGCTGGTGCTCGACGAACCCACCAACGACCTCGACATCGAGACGCTGGATCTGCTCGAGGAGCTGCTGCTCGACTACTCGGGCACGTTGCTGCTGGTGAGCCACGATCGCGACTTTCTCGACAATGTGGTCACGAGCACGCTGGTGTTCGAGGGCGAGGGCACGGTCGGCGAGTACGTCGGCGGCTACACCGACTGGATACGCCAGCGGGCCTCGGCACCCCCGGTTCCAGTAACGCCCCCCAAGCCCGCCGCCCCCCGGCTCGCCGCGCCCCCCGGGGAGCGCGCGGACAGGCGGCGTCGGCTATCGTTCAAGGAATCCACCGAGCTCGCCGCACTCCCGGACCGCATCGACGCACTGGAGCAGGATCGTGAGGCGCTCTACGCCTCGCTTGCCGATCCGGCCCTGCTCCGCGATGGTGCAGCCGCGACCGCGGCGAATACGCGCCTGACGACGCTCGACGCCGAGCTCGCGGCACTGATCGAGCGGTGGGAAGCGCTCGAAACCCTGTCGACCGGCGGCTGACCGCCCCACCCCCGCGCCGATGCCTGCATCCGTTTCGCTCGACGAGAAGTTCGCGCTCATCCACGATCACTGGTCGCCGCACATCGTGGGCGAGCTGAACGGCCAGCAGGTGAAGCTGGCCAAGTTCAAGGGCGCCTTCATCTGGCACCATCACGAGCACGAAGACGAACTCTTCCTCGTGCATCGCGGCTCGTTCCGGATGGAGTTTCGCGACCACGTCGTGACTGTCGCGGCGGGAGAGTTCCTCGTCGTGCCGCGGGGTGTCGAGCACCGCCCGGTCGCCGACGAGGAGGTGGAGGTGGTGCTGTTCGAGCCGGCGAGCACCCTCAACACGGGTAACGTGCGCGACGAGCGCACCCGTGACAGCCTCACGCGCCTGTGAGTCCGCGATCGCTGCGAGGCGGTCTAGCCGGCGCTCGACGGCCGACCGCGCACTGGTGGGTCTCTGGGTGGTCAGCCGCTCGATCAGATCATCGACGATCGAGGCGTGCCTCCAGAGCCTGTCGAACGGCGCGCAGTAGCTCGTCTGGCCGGATGGGCTTCTGCAGGAACGCGGTGCGCTCGTCGCCAGCGAGCAGCGCCTGTACTCCGGCGGTGTCCGCTGTGTAGCCCGTCATGATGATGATCCTTACATCGGGCTGCCCGGCGCGCAGCCGCTCCACCAGCAGACGCCCGCCCAGTAGCGGCATCACGAGATCGGTGAGCACGAGGTCGATCTGCCCCGTCGCTGGAGCGGCGCTCGCCGGGACGTGCGGCGAATGCGGACCGCCTCTCTGGTTAGCGTGCCATGCGCGGAGCGCCTCCTCGCCATCGGCCGCCTCGATCACCCGGTACCCGTTGCGCGTCAGCACGCGCGCGAGCGACGTCCGCACGGCCGCCTCGTCTTCCACGAGGAGCACCGTCTCGCGCCCACCGGGTGACGGCATGGTGGCCGGGGCGCTACCGACTGGCGCATCGTTGTCGTCGTCGTCGCGAGGCAGCAGCACGATGAAGGTCGTGCCCTGGCCGAGGGTGGTCTGCACATCCACGTAGCCCCCGGACTGCTTGACGATGCCGTAGACCATGGGGAGCCCGAGCCCCGTGCCTATCCCCGCCGCCTTTGTCGTGACGAACGGCTCGAAGATATGCGGGAGCAGATCCGCCGGGATCCCGGTACCCGTGTCCGCCACGGCGAGTGACACGTACGGGCCAGGGGCAAGACCGGGGTAGGCGCGCGCCGTGGCAGGGTCCACGTTCACGTTCGCGGTCGTGATCTGCACGGTGCCACCCGACGACATCGCGTCGCGGGCGTTGATCACGAGGTTCATCAGCACCTGCTCGAGTTGCCCCGGGTCGGCAGAGACGGGCCAGATGGGCGTCTCGAGCCGCATCTCGATGCGCGCATCCTCGCCGATGACGCGCCGAAGCAACAGCTCGAGGCCGGCGATCCGCTGGTTCACGTCCACCCGCTGTGGCCGGAGCACCTGCTTGCGGCTGAAGGCGAGCAACTGCCGCGTGAGATCCGCGGCGCGGCGGCTGGCCTCGTCAATCTGATCAAGCTCGAGGGCAGCGGGGCTGTGCCGCGGCACCTCGCCGCGTGCGAACATCGTGCTCGCCGAGATGACGGTGAGCAGGTTGTTGAAGTCGTGCGCCACGCCGCCCGCCAGCCGCCCCACGGCCTCCATGCGCTGCGCCTGCCGGAGCTGCGCTTCGAGCGCCCGCCGTTCGGTCACGTCGAGGCTCACGCCGACCACCCGCTCGGGCCGGCCGTCCGGGCCGGCGATCACGCGGCCCACGGTCTGGCTCCAGCGCACGGCGCCCTGTGCGTCGATAACGCGGTACTCGAGGGTGTATCCACCGCCGTGCGCTACCGCATCGGCGTTCACGCGTACGACAGTCGCCAGGTCCTCGGGGTGCACCATCGCGAGGAACTCGGCAAAGGTGCGCAGCTGGTCGGCGTCGACGGCCGCCGCCGCGCCGGCCGCGGGCAGCGC
>JBBQHX010000194.1:0-7020 GCA_038324385.1 Gemmatimonadales bacterium
TGTCCTGCCACGTCGCGCCGGTCGAGTCATAGCCGGTATAGGCAATCAGGCGACCGTTGGGCGAGACGGTCGGGTTCGCGTCAGGCCCCTTGCGGGAGGTGAGCTGGCGAATCGCTCCCCCCTCGACGTCCACGGCGTAGATCTCCGACTCGCGCCAGGCATAGTCGGACTCTGGAATGCGCAGCCCCGAGAAGACGAGTGAGCGCCCGTCAGGCGTCCACTCGGGCGAGCCGTGATCCCAGTCTCCGCTCGTGACCTGACGCGGCGTGCCGCCAGACGCGTCGAGCACGAAGAGGTGGTTGTACCCATCCTCGTTGAAACCCTGGCGGTCGCGGCGGTACTGCAGCGTCGTGATCACGCGCGGGGGCGCCGTCCACTTCGCGCCCTCGGGGGCGGCGGGCAGCTTGACGGCCCAGTCGGGCTTGTCGGGGACGAGCATCTGGAAGGCGAGCGTCTTCCCGTCAGGCGACCAGGTCACGTTCGACGGGGATTTGGCCAGTCGGGTGAGCTGCGTCGCGGGGGCGGGTTCGTTCACCCACTTGACGAAGATCTGGGTGCCGCTAGGCTCGCCGGTCTCGGTGTAGGCGATGCGCGTGCCGTCGGGCGACCAGCGTGGGCTCGATCCCTCGAGCAGGAAGCGCTGACGGCTGCCGTCGGCGTCCATGATCCAGACGGCCGACGACCAGCGATCGTTCTGCTTGTCGACCCACCGGCGGGTGAAGACGATCTGGCGGCCGTCGGGCGAGATCCGCGGATCCTGGACGTCTTCCCAGTTGAGATAATCGGTGAGTTGCAGCCTGTCCGACGATGTCGCGGCCGTCGGTTGCAGCTGGGCGTGGCCCGGCGCGGCAGCGGCGACGAACAGGAAGCCGGCCAGAGCCGGCGCGAGGCGGGCATGTCGCATCATCAACATTCCTCCGACCTGTGCAGGGCCTCGTGGTCGTGCGCGGAGGCGCGCGACCACGAGGTGTGTGTGGGCGACCGTGTGCCGGGTGCGACGCGCGACGCGGCGCACGTGAGGGCACAGGGTAGATGTAAGCTGTGAACCCGGGGGGTGGATTCGCAACGCCCGACGCCGGGTCCACGGTCGGGTTCATGCGTTCCCACTTGTTTCCCGGCTGCGCCGTCACCCCGAGGAGCCGACCAGCGCACTGCGGCGCGCCATCGCCGGCGCCACGCGCGGAAGCTGGACGATGGCGACGCACCCGCGCATGTCATCACGGTTGCGCAACGTCACGGAGCCGCCATGGTTTTCGGCGATCTGTCGGCAGAGGACGAGTCCGATTCCCGAGCCCCCGCGCTTCGTCGTGAAGAACGGGACGAAAAGATTGGCCGTCAGCGGCAGCCCGACCCCCTCATCCTCGCAGAAGACGAGCAGATGATCGTCGCGCTCCATCCAGTAGACTCGCACACCGCCGCCCGTCTCGATCGACGCTTCCACGGCGTTGCGCACCAGGTTGATCAGAAGCTGATCGAGTTGATCGCCGTCGGCCCGGAGGACGGCGGGCGGACCGCCGAGGACCTCGACCGGGAGACGGGTTTCGAGCGCTGCGACGCGGGTAACCCAGCGCGCGACGTCGACATCCTCGATCGTCGGGGGCGGAAGCTTGGCGAGCCTGGCGTATGACGACATGAAGCGACTGAGCGCTTCGGCACGGCCGGCGATGATCGCGAGGCCATGGTCGAGATCCTCGTCCGCGTCAGGCTCCCGCGGTTCGCGAGCGAGAATCGTCTGCAGGCTGCCGGCGATCGACTTGATGGGGGTGAGCGAGTTGTTGATCTCGTGGCTGACGACGCGCACCAGTCGTTGCCAGGCCAGCAACTCCTCCTCGCGCAGTGCCGTGGAGACGTCGGCGGCGACGAGGAGGATGTGTGGACGTCCGTCCTGCCGGAACGGATGCAGGCGCATCTCCCACCGTCCCTGCCCGCCGGGAAAGGCGAGCTCGCTGACGCGAGGCCGATCCTCACGCACCGCATCGGCGAGCCCGACCTCGTCGGCCGACCGTCCGAGCAGTCGTGAGGCGGGCTCGTCGAGCAGCCGCTCGCCCGAACGATTGACGAGGACGAGACGCCCTCGTTCGTCGAACGCGAAGACGGCGACGTCGATCTCCTCCATCACCGACCGAAGGAGCGCTTCGGCTTCGACGGCACCGAGCCGCTGCGCGCGGAGCATCTCGCCGAGCAGATTGGCCTCGTAGTAGGCGAGGCCGAGCGCGTCGGCGCCTGACGCCCGGGCGCGCAGGGAGTAATCGCCCTCGCGTAGCGCCTTGAGCATGTTGGCGAGCGTCTGCCATGGCCGCGTCACGCGCTCGAAGAGGAGCACGAGGCCGAGCGCGAGTGGGAGGGTGACGACGAGGGTGACCGTCCACCGCATGCGCGTCGAATGGTCGCCCGTCAGGAGCAGTACGGCCGCGACGAGCACGGCGGGCAGTGCGGCGAGGAAGGCGGTGAGGACGACGCGCACCTCGTGCGGGAGCCGGCGCCGTCCCCGCCGATCAGCCACCGCTCGGAACGTGCGGGCGGGACGCCGAGGGTCGCCGCCGTCAGCTTCCCTGCTCACCGAGTCGACGGTAGAGTGCGCTTCGGCTGAGTCCCAGCGCCCGCGCGGCGTGGCTGACGTTGCCGTCGTGTCGCTGCAGCGCCTTGCGGATCATCACCCGCTCGACCTCTTCGAGTGTCATGTCGTCGAGGCGGGCCGCGGCCGCGTCAGGCGCGCGGAGCGCGAGATCGGCGATGCGGATCGTGTCGTCGGCGGCGAGCAGGACGGCTCGTTCGATGCTGTGCCCGAGCTCGCGAATGTTGCCGGGCCAGGCGTGGGCCAGCATCGCCTGCACCGCGCCATGGTCGAAGCGCGTGACCGGGCGCCGATAGCGGCGGGCGTGCGCATCGAGAAAGTGTTGGGCTAGCGGGAGGATATCCTCACGCCGCTCCCGCAGCGCGGGGAGGTGGATCTCGATGGTGTTGAGGCGGAAGAGGAGATCCTCGCGAAACCGACCGGCCCCGATCTCTTCGCGAAGGTCGGAGTTGGTCGCGCTCAGCACGCGCACGTCGATGCGCCGTGTGCGGGAGGAACCGACGCGTTCGAGCTCGCTGGTCTGCAATACGCGGAGCAGCTTCGACTGCTGACCCAACGGGATGTTGCCGATCTCGTCGAGAAAGATCGTGCCCTGGTCGGCGAGCTCGAACCGACCGACGCGATCGGTCTTGGCATCGGTGAACGCCCCCTTCACGTGGCCGAACAGCTCGCTCTCGAAGACGCCTTCGGAGAGTCCGCCCATGTTGACGGCGACAAACGGCTTCGAGGCACGCGGCGACATCGCGTGCAGCCAGAGCGCCACGAGCTCCTTGCCAGTGCCGTGCTCGCCCGTGATCAGCACGTTTGCGACCGACGGCGCGATGCGTTCCATCAGGGCAAGCACGGGGTGCATGCGCGGCGACTGCGCGATGATCAACGGTACGCCCGATCGGTCGCCGCCGCGCAGGGCAACGTTCTCGCGCTCGAGCCGCTGGCCGCGTCGCACCGCGCGCGCGAGCTGGATCATGTTGCGGAGCGTGGTGAGTAGCCGGCCGTTGTCCCACGGCTTCTCGATGTAGTCATACGCACCGCGCTTGATCGCCTCGACGGCGCCGTCGATCGAGCCCCACGCGGTCATCACCGCCACCGGGAGCGAGGCATCCATCGTCTGCAGCCGCGCCAGAAGGTCGAGCCCCTCACGCCCCGAGGTCGTGTCGCGCGCATAGTTGAGATCCATCACCACCGCGTCGAAGTCCGAGTCCTCGAGTGCGGCGAGGATCCCCGCGGGCGACCGCGCGGCCTCCACGTCGTACCGCTCGCCCTTGAGGAGGAGGCGGAGGGCTTCGAGGACGTCGTCCTGGTCGTCGGCGATCAGGACGCGGGGGCGGGGAGAATCGGACACGGATGTGGATTACTGGTGCTGGTTGGTGGATCTGGTAATGTGGCATGCCGCCAGTGCAGCGAACAGGCGCTCGGGTGCAGAGGCAACCCGACGAGCGGTGCGTGCAGTGAAGTCGCCCCGTCTACCCAACGCGTAGTGCAACAGCCGGATCCACGCGTGCAGCGCGTTGCGCCGGGAGCCAGGTGGCGACGACCGCTATGCCACCGAGTGCGACGGTCACGGAGGCTAGGACGGCGACGTCCATCGTAGAGACGCCATAGAGTATGCTCGCCATGACGCGTGTGAGGGCCACCGCCAGCACCATCCCTGTGGCGATGCTGATGCCGATCAGGCGGGCACCATGGTCGAGCACCAGTCGGCGGATGTCTGCCGGGCGCGCTCCGAGCGCCACACGAATGCCGATCTCGGGGCCGCGCTGGCTCGCCGCGTAGGCGATCACACCATACAGTCCGATACCGGCGAGGAGCAGGGCTGCGAAAGCAAAGGTCCCGAACATCCCGCCGAACACACGTTGCTGCCAGAGCGAACGATGCACCACCGCGGTCATCGCGTCAGCTTCGAGCGGCGCGAGTGCCGGGTCCACGCCCACGACGGTGCGACGGGCGGCTCCGGCCAGCGAGACGGGATCGCCGTCGGTGCGAACCAGAAAGGTCAGCGTACGTCCCCCGCCATCGGCATAGGGCAGATAGAGTTGATCCACGGGGGGTTCGTTCAATCGTTGGTGCCGCACGTCGGGAGCGATGGCGATTACCGTGAGCCAGCGGTTGTCGCCTACGGTCAGACGCCGCCCGAGCGGGTTGACGTCAGGCCAGTGTCGGCGCGCCAACCCTTCGCTGACGATCACCACTGCACTCGTTGTATCGAGTCCCTCGGCAAGCGTGAAGTGGCGTCCGGCGTGCAGCCGTACCCGCAGCGTGGAGAAGTAGTCGCCGAGTACGTGGCGAACCTCCACGGTGGAGCGCTGCCCTTCCGGACGAGGAAGGTCCTCGGTGGCGAAGGTGCCGGAGTTGTTGTAACCGCTGAGGGGCGCGTAGGGCGTGGCCCCCACCTCACGCACGCCAGGCAGCGCCGCCAGCGACTCGTATATTTGGTCGAATGCGGTGGCGCGGCGGCTCGCGTCGGCGAAGCGTTCACCGCTGGCATAGACCTTCACCGCCAGCACACCGCTGGAGTCGAAGCCGGGCTCCACCTGCTGCAGGCGGAGGAAGCTCTTCGCCATGAGCGCGGCGCCGGTGAGCAGCACAAACGAGAAGGCGAGTTGCGCGGTGACGAGCAGGCTCCGAAGCCGAGCGCGGTCACGTCCACCCGAGCTGGCGCGTCCGCCATCCTTGAGAACGGCCTGCGGATCCAGGCGTCCGGCCTGCAGCGCCGGTGCAATGCCGAACACGATGCCCGACCCCACCGCGACCACCGCCGTGTAGACGAGCACCGGCACGTCGATGGAAGGGAGCAGGAATCCGGGGAGCTGGAAGGGAAGGGCGGCAAGCGTCGCCTCCAGGCCGGCGTACGCGATTACGACGCCGAGCATCGCACCGAAGAGCGCGAGCATCACGCTCTCGGTGAGGAGCTGCCGCACGAGCCGGCCGCGGCTCGCGCCAAGCGATATGCGGATGGCCATCTCATATGAGCGCGCCACGCCACGGCTGAGCAGGAGATTGGCGACGTTCGCGCATGCGACGAGGAGCACGAAACCCACCGCGCCGAGCATGACGAGGACGGTCGTGCGAATGTCGGGCGGGAGCCGGTCCGCCTGTAGCCCTCGCACCTGCATGCTCCGGTCGGCGTTCGCCTCCGGATACTCGCTCGCCAAGCGTGTGGCGATTCCGCGGAGCTCGGCGTCCGCCTGGGCGATCGTGACGTCGGGTGCCAGGCGGCCAACGACATTGTGTGTGAAGCGGCCACGCTGTGCGTTGGCGACGTTCGGGTCCACTGGAAGCCAGAGCTGCTCCACATCGTTCGTGAACGCAAAGCGCTCGCCCATGATACCGATGATCGTGCGCGGCACGCCCTCGATCGCGAGCGTGCGTCCGACCGCGCTGACCTCGCCGCCGAAGCGTTGCTGCCAGAGCTCGTAGCCAATCACCACGGTAGGCGCCGCGCCGCTGCGGGCATCGTCTGCGGTGAAGGTCCGCCCGGCGATTGGCGGCACGCCGAGCACATCGAAGAACCGTGGCGTGACCATTCCCGCGTCCACTCCGGTCGGCTCGTCTCCCTCGGTGATATTCGCGGTCGCAACCCGGAACGCGGCCACGGGTGACAGCGTCCGACTCGCCACAGCCAGGTCGGCGAAGTTCGGGAGCGACTGACTGTCGAGGATGCGGCCCTCACCGGTGTGGAGCTGCTCCACCATCACCAGGCGGTCTGGTTCCGCGTAGGGCAGCGGCCGGAGGAGCATCGCATGCGCCAGGCTGAACATCGCCGTGTTGATTCCGATGCCGAGGGCGATGCACAGCACGACGCTGAGCGCGAACCCGGGGCGGGCGCGGATGGCGCGCCACGAAAAGCGAAGATCGGAGTGCATGGCGATCGTTCCGATGGGGGAATGAGACGGGTGCGTCGCGATGCGTCAGCTGCAGCCGGCAGGGGCAGCATTGCGCCCGTGGCCAGTGTCGGTCGTCAGCCCACCGCCTCGTCCGACACCACCCATCCATCCCGCAACTGCACGATCCGGTCGCCGAACGCGGCGTTCTCCTCGGAGTGCGTCACCTGGATGATCGTCGCCCCCTGCTCGTTGAGCTTCGTGAACAGCTCCATGATCTCGCGCGCCTGCGCCGAGTGCAGGTTTCCCGTCGGCTCGTCGGCGAGGATCAGGGCCGGATTCGCCACGACAGCGCGGGCGATGCCCACGAGTTGCTGCTGACCGCCCGAGAGCTGGCGTGGGAAGAGATCCTTCTTCCCGACGATGTGGAAGCGATCGAGCAGATCGGCGACGATCGCCTGACGCTCGGTCCGTTTCACGTCCCGATAGGAGAGGGGCACGTCGAGGTTCTCGGCAACCGTCAGATCGTCGAGCAGGTGATACTGCTGGAAGACGAAGCCGATCGACTGCTTGTTCAGGGCGATCCGGTCGCGCTGTGCAAGCCGGTGGACCGGCGTACCCTGG
>JBBQHX010000195.1:0-7009 GCA_038324385.1 Gemmatimonadales bacterium
GCATTCGTGAAGGGTAGGCGTGGGAAACGAGCACCGGGAGCAGGCCCGGGAACGAGTTGGCCGATGCAGATGCGGAAGCCGTGCCGCGCGCGAGGAGCGGTCACGGGCCGGGGATGTCCGTCGTGCGGCGCAACGGACCGGCGCGCCGTGATCTTGTTCACCGATTACCCATCGTCCGCCGCCCGGCTGATAAGCTTCCACCACGACGCCGGCCTCGACAATCGATCCCGGATCGCCCTCCCGGTTCGCCCGTCCTCCCGTCGGCATCACGGTTCCGCTGTCCGCCGCGCGCGCGGGGCGGTATCGTCTAGCGACCCCCTTGCCCAACGCCGTGTCCAACTCCTTCGACCTGCTGGTGATCGGCGGCGGCATCACGGGCGCCGGTGTGGCCCGCGACGCGGCGCGTCGCGGGCTCAGCGTCGCGCTCGTGGAGCGCGACGACATCGCCAGCGGCACGTCGAGCCGGTCGTCGCGGTTGATCCACGGCGGGGTGCGGTACCTGGAGCACGGCTACCTCAAGCTCGTCTTCGAGGCGAGCCGCGAGCGCAGCATCCTCCTCCGGACGGCGCCGCATCTGGTGCGGCCACTCGCCTTCACCTGGCCCGTCTACGAGGGCGCGCGGATCCCGAAGTGGAAGGTCGGCGCCGGCCTCGCCCTGTACGACACCCTGGCCCTCTTCCAGAACGTCGGCCGCAGCCGGCGGCTCAACGCGAAGCGGGTGGCGATGCGCGAGCCGGCGCTAGCGACCAGCGAGCTGACGGGCGGCGTCGCCTACTGGGACGCCGCCACTGACGACGTCCGCCTGACGCTGGCCACCGCCGCCGACGCGGCCGCCTCCGGCGCGACGATCTGGACGCATCTCGAGGTCGTCGCGCTCCAGTCCGAGGGGGAGCGGGTGGTCGGCGCGATTGCCCGCGACCGCCTGACGGGCGAGGAAGCCGAGCTGTCGGCGTCCGTGGTGATCTCGGCCGCCGGCCCGTGGAGCGACCGGATTCTCCGCATGGCTGATCCGGCGGCGCAGGCGGCCGTGCGCGGCACCAAGGG
Organism: Gemmatimonadales bacterium; assembly: GCA_038324385.1. GTDB lineage: Bacteria > Gemmatimonadota > Gemmatimonadetes > Gemmatimonadales > Gemmatimonadaceae > JBBQHX01. The sequence goes on from JBBQHX010000195.1 coordinate 1,045, forward strand.
GATCCACGTGCTCGTGCCGCGCGAGCGCGTGCGCCTGACCGGCGCGGTCACCCTGCTCGCGCCGCAAGACGGGCGCGTCTTCTTTGCGCTCCCGGCCGGCGACGCCTTCACGATCCTCGGCACCACCGACACGCCGACCTCCGCCGACCCGGCGACGGTCCGCGCGAGCGCCGCCGACGTGCATTATCTGCTTACCGCCGCCAACCACTACTTCCCCGACGCCTGGCTGACGCCTGACGACGTGATCAGCCGGTGGGCGGGGATCCGACCGCTGGCGGCGGCGGGGTATGGCTCGGGACCGTCGTCGGCGTCGCGCGAGCATGCGATCAGCCGGCCACGGCCCGGGCTCCTGGTGGCCACCGGCGGCAAGCTCACCACCTACCGCTCGATGGCCGCCGAGATCGTCGACGCGGCATTCGGCGAACTGGGGCGGAAGGTGCCGCCCGACGCGGACACCGACACCCGGCCGCTCCCCGGCGGCGAGTCGCCGACGGCGGCCGCGGCGGCCGCCGCGAGCGCGATCAGCGGCGACACCGCCGTCGGTGCGCGGCTGGCCGCGGCCTATGGCTCACGCTGGCGTGAGGTCTGGTCGCGGGCCGAGCGGGAGCAGGCGCTGCGCGCGCGGATCACCCCCGAGCACCCCTATCTGCTGGCCGAGGTCGCCCACGCGGTCGATGCCGAATGGGCGCGCACACTGGGCGACGTGCTCATTCGGCGTATCCCGCTGGCGTTCGAATCGCGCGACCAGGGGCGGGCGGCGGCGCGCACCATCCTGCCGTATGTGGCCGAACGGCTCGAGTGGGACGAGGCGCGTCAGGCGGAGGCGCTCGTCAGCTACGAGGCCGAGGTGGAGCGGATCTTCGGCGAGGGGCCGGCGGAGTAGGGCCCGGCGACACCGCGTCAGGCGCTACGGCTTCATCTCGTGGATCGTCGCCAGCGAGATGATTTTCAGGCGGCGCGTCAGCGACGGCAGCTTGAACACCACCTCGTCGCCAACCGCCTTGCCGACGAGCGCGCGGCCGATCGGCGACGACATCGTGACGTAGCCCTCGTCGAACTCATCGGCGTCGCCGAAGACCAGATTGTACGTCTCCTGCCCGCCTGCCTTGGGGTCCTCGACGACCACGCGCGAGCCCAGCCCGACCGTGTCGTGCGAGATCTGCGCGACGTCGATCTCGGACAGCTTGCTCAGGCGCTGACGGAGCTGGCCCAACCGGGCGCGCACGAATTGCTGACGCTCGAGCGCGGCCTTGTACTCGCTGTTCTCGCGAAGGTCGCCGTGCTCGACGGCTTTCCGGATCTCGTTCGGAAGAACGACGTTGAGCTCGTGCTGCAGCGTTTCGGCTTCCGAACCCAGCTTCTGCTTGAGTGCTTCGATCATGATGACGGCCAACCCGGACGACAAAAGGGGAGCGCCCGGCCTTGGTCAGGCCGGGCGCCACATGACGACGTCGTGCTGTCTGAAAAGGTACCGCCCGCGCTGGGCGGGCGCAAACGGCCGCCGCCGCGACCGTCGGCGATAGGTTTCGGGATGCTGACCATCGTCACCGCGCCCGGGGGAGTGCAGCAGCTTCACCTCCGCTCGCTGGCCGGCCGCCTGGCGGGATTCACGGTGAACATGTTCTTCTCGCGCGGCGTCCTGATCGACGCGGGGTTTCCGCGCGCGGCCGGCGCCGTCGCCCGGTTCGTGGCCGACCGGCGGCCGCGCGGGGCGCTGATCACCCACGCCCACGAGGATCACGCCGGAAACGTGGGCGTGTTGCGCGCCGCCGGGGTCCCCGTCGGCATGGCCGACCCCACGCGCGACGCCCTCCGGGCCCCGGAGCCGATCCAGTTCTACCGACGGTGGATCTGGGGAGACCAGCCCGCCCTCGCCCAGCCGGGCGCCGCGTTCACGGACCCGTCGTTCCGGTTCATCGCGACCCCGGGGCACTCGGCCGATCACCACGCGATCTGGGACGCCGAACGCGGCCATCTCTTCGGCGGCGACCTCTTTCTGGGGACCCGCGTCTCGATCGCCTACGCGTGGGAGGATCCGCGCGCGCTCGAACGCAGCGTGCGTGCAGCGGCCGCCCTCCGGCCAGTGATCCTCTTCGACGGCCATCGCGGTGCGATTGTCGCTCCGACGGCGCGGCTGCTCGGCAAGGCCGAGTGGCTGGCCGAGACGATCGGCCGGATCGACGCGGCCGCGGCCGCGGGGCAACCGGTGGCCGACATCCGCGACCGGGTGCTCGGCCGGGAAACGGTGACGGGGATCTTCACGCGGGGGGCATTCTCGCGCGCCGAGTTCGTGCGGGCGGTGCTGCGGGGGGCGCTGGGCATCGCCGGCACCCCCCCGTCAGCCACCGGTCAGCCTCACGCCGGCTAGACTCACGCCGGCTAGACTCACGCCGGCTCGCCTCACGCCGGCGCCGAATTCCACGCCGCGATCACCGCATCGGCCGCCTCACGCGGACTGTCGGTGATGAGGATGAGATCCATGTCGCCCGGGCTGATTTTCCCGTCGCTCAGGACGCGCGACCGGAGCCAGCGAATCAGCCCGGCCCAGTAGTGCGTGCCGAAACAGATCAGCGGGAACTGCGAGATCTTCCCCGTCTGAATGAGCGTCAGCGCCTCGAACAGCTCGTCGAGCGTACCAAAACCACCGGGAAAGTTGATGAACGCCGCCGAATACTTGATGAACATCGTCTTCCGCACCATGAAGTAGCGGAAGTTCACCAGCGTGTCGACATACGGATTGGCGCCCTGCTCGAACGGCAGCTCGATGTTGCAGCCGACCGAATGGCCGCCCGCGCGACGCGCCCCCTTGTTGGCGGCTTCCATGATTCCCGGCCCCGCGCCGGTGATGATCGAGAAGCCGGCCTCCGCGAGGAGCCCCGCCGTTTCCTCGGCGGCCGCATACATCGGATCGTCGGGGCCGGTGCGGGCCGAGCCGAAGATCGACACGCCCTTTCGGATGCCCGCGAGGGTGTCGAACCCCTCGATGAATTCGCCCGTGATGCGCATGACGCGCCACGGATCGGAGCGGGTGAAGTCGTCGCTGGGCCCCGCCTCCTGCAGAAGCTTGCTGTCCTCCGTCGAGCGAGGAACGAAGTAGTCGCGGATCGACTGGTCGATCACGCGCGGCGACGAAACCTGAGGGGAATCGGGTCCGCCCGTTAGCTCCTCGCCGCTGGAAGGCGGCACACGACCGGCGGCCCGGTGCCCCTCCTCCGTCCGCGCCTTCAGATATTCGCGCGATTCGGCCTCGGCCTCGGCGAGCAGGGCCGGGCTCGATCGCTTGCCGCCCGCGGTGCGCGGCGTCGGACCGCGCTTGGGCGTGCCGCGGCCACTGTCCTTGCCGGCCGGGATGGCGGAGGGAGTGGCCGCCGAGGCGGGGCGGGAGGCGGTCTTCCGTCCGGTCTTCCGGGGAGGGGCCATCGGGTCGGTGGCTGGTCGGTCGCTGGTCTGAACGTCTGGCGTGGGAGCCCCACGCGCGGCGGAGGGAAGTATACCGCGAGGGCTGGCGAGCGCGACCGCTCGCCGGGCGGGCGACTCGCAATCGCCGGTCCGGTTCGCTTTCTTTGTCGCCCATGTCCGTCGTCATTCTCGTCGCCGATGGAGCGCGCCCCGATACCATCGCCGACGCGATGGATGCCGGCGCCCTCCCCGCCATCGCCCGTCTTCGCGCCGAAGGCCATGCGCACACCGTGACCTCGACCTTTCCGTCGGTGACGGGGCCCGCGTACGCCCCCTTTCTGATGGGGCGCTATCCGGGGCCGGTGGGGCTTCCCGCGCTGCGCTGGTTCGATCGCGCCCGGTCGGCGACGAGCTTTCCGCACTACACGCGGAGCTACGTCGGCCACGAGATGCGAAAGGTCGACGACGACCTCGACCCCGACGCGCCGACGCTGTTCGAGCTGGCGCCGCCGGGACTGGCCGCGCTCAACATGATCGGGCGCGGGCTGCCGCGGTCCGGGATGGTCGGGCGCGATGCGCGCTTCGCCCTCCGCGCCGCGCGCACGCACTTCCGTGGTAACGTCCGCGGGTGGCTGCAGATCGACCGCGACATCGGCGCGACCGTCGTGCGGCGGATCCTCGCCGACCGGCCGCGGGTGACCTTCTGCGCGCTTACCGGCATCGACAAGACCTCGCACGCCGAGGGGCATGAGGCGCCGGTGGTGCTCGACGGGATGCGGATCGTCGACGAGACGGTGGCCGAACTGCGGGCCGGGCTCGAGCGCGCGGGCCGGTGGGAATCCACGCGACTCTGGATCGTCAGCGATCACGGCCATTCGCCCGTCAGGCAGCACGAGGATCTCGCGGGATTCGTGGCGGAGCTCGGCCACGGTGTCATCGCGCATCCGTGGATCTATGGCCGGGGCCGCGACGTGGGGGTGATGGTCAGCGGCAACGCCATGGCGCACCTCTATCTCGAGCTGCGACGTCGCGAGCGTCCCTGGTGGCCGGAGCTTGCGGCGCGATGGGAGCCGCTGGCGGCGGCGTTGCTCGCGCGCCCGAGCGTCGATCTGCTGATGCTCCCGCACTCGCCCGACCGGTGCGAAGTGCGGGCGGCGGGGCGCGGCCACGCGATGATCCAGCGCGAGGGGCCGCGGCTCTCCTACCGCCCTGAGACGGGCGATCCGCTGGGCATCGGCGAGCTGGCACCGTGCAGTGAGCGCGAGGCCTACGACGCGTGCCTGACGAGCGACTATCCGGACGCCGTCGTGCAGATCGCGCATCTCGCCGGCGCGGCCCGATCGAGCGAGATGATTCTCTCGGCGGCCCGCCACTGGGACTACCGTTCGAAGTACGAGCCGATTCCGCACGTCTCGTCGCATGGCGCCCTGCATCGCGAGCACATGCTGGTGCCGCTGATCGGCAACCACCAGATCGCGGGCACGCCATGCCGCACGGTCGATGTCTTCGCGAGCGCGCTGGCGCATCTGGGGGTCGCGCCGCCCGCTCGGCTCGATGGAGCGAGCTTCCTGTAGATTGCAGGCAGCGGGGCGGCGTGACGGGGCGCACCGGTCGCTCACCGGTGAGTCCGCTTCTTGCCACCCTGCTGGTGGTCTCCTCTACAGGGCCTGGATGCAGCTTTTCGTCTTTCTCGTCGACGACAATCGGCTCGCGCTGCCAGCCGTGGCGGTGCGCGAGATCATCGCCGCCGTCGCGGTCACGCCACTCCCTGCGGCTCCACGCGGCATTGCGGGGATGATCGATGTGCGCGGCGAACTGGCTCCGGTCTATGACCTCCGCGCGCGCTTCGGCCGGTCGATGCGGCGCATCCGCGCCTCCGAGCACTTCATCCTGGCGACGGTGAGCGGGCGGCTGGTGGCAATCCGCGCCGACCGCGCGATCGACCTGCTCGACGTGCCCGACGGCGACATCACGCCGCCCTCGGGTGACGACGCGTACGCGCACCTGGCCGGCGTGGCGCGGCTTCCCGACGGGCTGCTGCTGATCCAGGATCTGGCCGCCTTCCTGTCGGAATCCGACGAGCGTGCGCTGGACGACGCGCTCGCCACCGCCCGCACGCCCGCGTGACCGGCGCGCTCTGGTCGCAGGTGGGGTTCGCGCGCGTGGCCGACGTGCTGGCCACGCGTGCGGGGCTGCACTTCGCCCCGGCTCGTCAGGCATCGGCGGAGCAGGCGATGCGGCGCGCCATGGGCGACCTCGGCATCACCGACAGCGCGACCTACGCGACGCGCGTCGCCGCCGACCGCAGCGCGTTCGATGCGCTGCTGGCCGAGGTCACGATCGGGGAGACGTACTTCTTCCGCGAGTCGGCGCAGCTCGAGTATCTGCGGCGCACCGTACTGCCGACGTTCCGCCACACGCGCGGCCCCGACCGGCCGCTGCGCATCTGGAGCGCCGGGTGCGCGACGGGGGAGGAACCATACACGCTCGCGATCATCCTCCACGAGGACTGGCCGCGCCAGCACCGGCCGCGCATCCTCGGCACGGAGATCTCGCGCCCCCGCAT
>JBBQHX010000196.1:0-7003 GCA_038324385.1 Gemmatimonadales bacterium
TGGCGCGGCCGCGCACTGGTCGAGGGTGGCGCACCCGGACGTATTCGCCAGCGCACGAGCCCGAGCCTCCAGGCTGTCGACGCGAGCGCGCGCCCGCCCGACGCCGTCGGTCGGAGGCGTGGTCGGCGCTTCGACGATGTCGTCAGGCGCGTCGGGAAGCTGGTTGGGCGGGGCCTGGCTGCAGGCCCCGAGCAGAGCGGCGGCGGCGAGCGCGACTAGCCACGGGGCGCGGCAACGGCGCGGTAGACGAACGGCGGGGATGATCATCGGGCGCTCTCCAGGCTCGGGTGCTCATACACGATGCGGCCATCGACGACGGTCAGCAGAATGCGCGCCTCGCGAAGCTCGTTGGGTGCGATGCGAGTCAGATCCCGGTCGATCAGCACGAGATCGGCCGCCATCTCGCGACGCACCATTCCCTTGTCATGCTCGGCGAATTCGGCGAACGCGGCCGTGCTCGTGTAGGCACGCAGCGCGTCCTCGACCCCGATGCGCTGCTCGGGGATCCATCCCCCGGGGTTCGCGCCGTCGAGCGTCTGGCGCGTGACCGCGGCGTGTATACCCTCGAGTGGCGTCGGTGGCGCGACGAACCAATCGCTGCCGAACGCGACCATCGCCCCGGCGTCGAGCAGCGCGCGCGTCGGCCATGCCAGACGCGCGCGCTCGGCGCCGATCACCCGGTCGGCCCACCGGCCGTCGTCGATCGCGTGGTACGGCTGCATGCTGGCGATCACGCCCAGCTCGGCGAATCGGGGGATGTCCGCCGGATGGAGGTGCTGCGCATGCTCGATCCGCCAGCGCCGGTCGCGTGGACCGTTCGCCGCGGCGATGCGCGCGAACAGATCGAGCTGCAGACGCACCGCTCGATCGCCGATCCCGTGGAGAATGAGCTGCAATCCCGCGGCGTCGCCATCGCGCTGCCACGCAAACAATTCGGCCTCGTCGGCGACGAGCAGCCCACGATCGTCGGGAGCGTCGGTGTAGGGCTCGAGCATCGCCGCGGTGTGCGAGCCGAGCGACCCATCGACGAAGCCCTTGACCGCCCCGACGCGGAGCCAGGCGTCGCCGCGCCCCTCGTTCGCCACCAGATCGCGCAGCCGTGGCCAGTTGCCGAGCGGCACGGCGGCCTGGATGCGTGTGCCGAGCCGACCCTCGCGATGTGCGCGACGGTAGACGTCGAGCTCTTCCCAGCTCCCCGTTCCGCTCACGGCACCCATCGAGTGGACGGAGGTGACGCCCTGAGCGGCGACGTGGCGCATCGCGGCATCGAGCGCGGCATCCGCCTCGGCGTCCGAGGGCGATGGCCGCACATCCTCGACGAGCCGCATCGCGTTGTCCTTGAGGACTCCGGTGGGGTCTCCATACGCGTCGCGGACGATCTGTCCGCCTGCGACGTCCGGCGTGTCGGCGGTAATCCCCGCGGCGCGGAGCGCGGCCGCGTTGGCCAGCGCCATGTGCCCGTCGAGCCGGTGCACCCAGACCGGGTGCGCGGGGGCGACGGCGTCGATCCACGCACGCGACGGGAGTTCTCCGCCCCACCGCTCATGGTCCCAGTCGCCGCCGGTGATCCAGCTTCCCTCGGAGAGGGTAGCGGCGTGGGAGCGGATGCGCTCGACGAACGCCTCGGGGGTACGGGCGGACCGTAACTGGACCCCGCCGAGGCGGAGGCCGCCGGCGAGGAAGTGTACGTGGCTGTCGATGAAGCCCGGCGCGAGAAGCGCCCCTCGGGCGTCGATCACCCGGGTCGCCGGCGTCGCGAGCTTGCGGACCTCCGCGCTACTCCCGACGAGGGACAGTCGCCCACCGCGGACGGCGACCGCGTCGGCCCACGGGCGCCGCGGGTCGCCCGTCCACACGCGCGCATTGACGATCGCGACGGTGATCGGGCCGGCAATCGGAGCGGAGCTTCCGAGCGGGACGGCGGTCACGCGCGCCGGGCTCGTCCTACGCGGACTCCGGGCCGGTCAGCCGCGCCGCTCGACCGCGTCGCGGATGTCGAGCAGCATCTCGAAATAGAGCTGCTCGCGGCGGTAGGCGAAATCCAGCGTCGCCATCTGCCCCTCGTCGGCAGTGGTCTTGGCGCGCTCGAACGCCTCGCGATACATCTCGTCGAGATTGGCCAGAACGCGGTCGCGATTGCGGGACATGCGCGGGGTCCGGAGAAGAGAAGGGGTCAGGCGGGGCGGTTCGTCGGTGCTCGTCGGGGCCACCTCGTCCGCGTCGCCGAACACGCGGGCCGCACTCTGCAGCAGCAGTCGTCGTGGCGAGGGAACTTCGAACATGAGCATCGGGGCAGAAAGCCTGACGAACGGAGCGACCGGCGTACCGGCCGAATCACCCCGCCGAAGCTAACCACTGCACCCAACCCTGTCGAACCCCGCCCTCGGAGGGCTGCAGCCCACAGCCCACAGCCGCCTTACCCCCCGTCCCGCACCGTCGCCAGGTTGCTCTGGACGTTCCAGGTGACGCGCTGTGCGTCGACCATGGAGATCGGATTGGACAGGAGGTCGCGGCCGCCGGTGAGCCGGGCGCGCAGGCGGTACGTCAGCGCGCGGCTCGTCGGGACGTAGCGAAGCGCCTTGCGCTCGGCGGGGCCGACGTTGCCGATCATCGTCTGGGTGCCGCCGTCGGGCACCGCCCAGACGGTGAGCGCCATTGCCGGGACGAGGTTGTTGTCGACCTCGATCACGATCGCCTGGGCTTCGGATTCCGCCGTTCGGCGCGCGCTCGTGGCGCAGCCGACGAGACCGAGCGCCAGCAGACCGGTGACCGCGGCGGAGGTGAGACGCCGTCGCCGCGGCGTGATACGGGCGGCCTGATTCATGACTTCATCTCCGACTTCTGCACGCGATGAACTCGCACACCGCCAGCCACGCGTGTCGCGGCCAGGCGATCACCCTCGATACCCCGGCTGCGGAACGCGGATCCCCACGTCCTCGGCGATGGTATAATGCAGCGAGCGCCCGAGTTCGCTTCCGCCGGGTTGGGACCGGGGCCGCTGTTCAGGACATACAGCGGAATCGCACGAGCGGCAATACCGTTCGCACATTCGGGAATCGTGAGAGGATATACATGAACAACGTCAAGGTTTTCGCGCTGCTGGCGGGTCTCACCGCGCTGTTCATCGCGATCGGCGGGATGCTCGGCGGGCCGGAGGGGGCGACGATTGCGCTGGTGATGGCCGGCGTGATGAACGGCGTGATGCTGTTCGCGTCGGACAAGATGGTGCTGCGGGCCTATGGCGCGCGCACGGTGACGGCGGCCGAAGCGCCCGAGCTGTACGAGATGGTCGACCGGCTCCGGCAGCGGGCGCAGCTCCCGATGCCCACCGTGGCGATCGCGCCGCAGCCGCAGCCCAATGCCTTCGCCACCGGGCGGAGTCCGGAGAAGGCCGTGGTGTGCGTGACCGAGGGGCTCATGCGCCTCGTCACGAAGGACCAGCTCGAGGGAGTGATCGCGCACGAGCTGGCGCACATCAAGAACCGCGACATGCTGCTGCAGACGATTGCCGCCACGATGGCCGCGGCGATCAGCAATCTGGGCTGGTTCGCGATGATGGGCCGCTCGCGCGACGAGGGATCCAACCCGCTCGCCGCGCTCGCGGTGGTGCTGCTCGCCCCGATCGGAGCGATGATCCTGCAGACGGCGATCAGCCGGCAGCGCGAATTCAAGGCGGACCGGCTCGGCGCCGAGATCTCGGGCAAGCCGCTGGCGCTGGCCGGGGCGCTGCAGCGGCTCGAAGCGGGCGCCCGTCAGATCCCGATGGACGTCTCGCCGAGCATGGCGGCCGTGGCGCAGGTCAACCCGCTGTCGTCCATCCGCGGGGGCGGGATCGCGAAGCTGTTCTCGACGCATCCGCCGACGGCCGAGCGCGTCGCGCGGCTCGAAGCGATGTCGGTGTAACGATGCGGGTCACGCCGGCTCGGGCGTCGTGCCGAGCCGGTGGAACACCGCGTCCTCGACAACGCGGCCGCCCTTGAGGTGCTCGACGACGATCCGCTCGAGGAGCGCCGGGGTCACGCCATGATACCACACGCCCTCGGGATAGACCACGAGAATCGGCCCACCGGCGCAGACGCCAAGACAGGGAGTCTCGCCGCGCTTGACACGGGCGGGTCCAAAGAGCAGACCTTCCCGCTGCAGCAGTCGGGCGAGGAGCGCGTAGAGTTGCCGGCCGCGGTGGTCGGGGGTGCAGAACCCGCCCGTGCAGACGACGACGTGGCGCGCGTACGGCTCCATCTGGGGAGGAACGGCAGTGAGCGGCATGGAGGGGAAGTCTACACCGTCCCGTGGGCCGGTGCAGCGCGCCGGGAGCGAGTGGCGCGCGGCCGGGCAAGGACACGCCGCGTGACGCACCGCTGATGCACCCAAGTTGCTGATGCGCCTTCATCGCTGATGCCTGTCATCCGAATCGGAAGACGGGCGGCGGGCGCGGCCAATTCCGTCGTCGCCCGCTGGCTTCCGCGCCACCGCAGTCGTTCCGCCGCCGACATCTGGAAGCGCATCACGCCCGCCCAGATGCTGGTGCTCTCGTTTGCCGGCCTCGTGCTCGTCGGGACGGTCGGGCTCCGCGTCCTGCCCGGGCTGTACACCGGCGAGCCGCTGTCGTGGATCGATGCGCTGTTCACGGCCACGAGCGCGGTGTGCGTCACCGGCCTCGCCGTGGTCGACACGGCGACCTTCTTCACGCCGTGGGGCCAGGCCTGGATCCTCGTCCTGATCCAGGCGGGCGGGCTCGGGCTGTTGACCCTCACGAGTCTGATCCTGCTGACGGTGGGCCGCCGCCTGTCGCTGCGCAACGAGCAACTGGTCTCGGGCACGGGCGAGGGACTGCCGACGGTGGATGTGCGGCGGCTCATTCGTCTCGTGCTGCGCACTACCTTCGCGATCGAAGCGGTGGGGGCGGCGCTCCTCTATGCGTCGTGGGTCGGCGACTTCGGCTGGACGGGCGCGATCTGGCCGTCGATCTTCCACTCGGTCAGCGCCTTCTGCAACGCCGGATTCTCGACGTTCTCCCTTTCGCTCATGGGCGAGACGCAGTCGCCGGCGACGCTCGTGATCGTGATGGCGCTGATCATTCTCGGCGGCCTCGGCTTTCTCACCATCTCGGAGATCGTCGATCGTGGACGGCGCAGCGCGCGGCGCCGGCCACGTCTCTCGCTGCACGTGCGCTTCGTACTCACCGCCACGGTTCTGGCGCTGGTGGTGGGAATGTTCACCTTTGCCTGGTTCGAGTGGGACAACACGCTGCGCGAGATGTCCGTGGTGGACAAGGTGATGAACGCGACGTTCGCGTCGGTTTCCGCGCGGACGGCCGGGTTCAACACCGTGGACTTCGCCCAGATCACGGCGCCGTCGGCGCTGCTGATGATGATCCTGATGTTCGTTGGGGGCGGGCCCGCGTCGACGGCCGGTGGAATCAAGGTCACGACCGTCGCCGTGCTCGGTGCGCTGATGCTCGCCCGCATCCGCGGACAGCAACGCGTCAGCGTCTGGAACCGCTCGGTCCCCGACGAGACGATCGGACGGGCGATCGGCCTGACGATTCTCGCCGTGTCGGTGGTCGTCGTCGCGCTTTTCCTGATGATCGCCATCGAAGCGCCAGCGGATGCGCGCGCCGCGGGCCAGGAGGACTTCGTGCGCTACGCTTTTGAGGTGGTGAGCGCCTTCGGCACGGTCGGCCTCTCGATGAACACGACACCAACGCTCTCGCCCAACGGACGCCTGCTCGCGGTGGCGCTGATGTTCATCGGGCGGGTCGGGATCCTCTCGGTCGGGGCGGCGATCGCCCTGACCTCGCGTCAGGCGCGGTTCCGCTATGCCTACGAGGACGTTGCCATCGGGTGATCGACGCCGGAGCGTCCAACAGCAGGTTCGCACGTACGGTTCCGCGATCGGGAACCGGTTCACCTTTCGTCGCCGGCCCCCGCGCCGCGCTAGGCATCGCTCAAACATGCGCAAGAAACGGTTCGTGGTGGTGGGCCTGGGGAATTTCGGCAGCGGCGTCGCCGAGACGGTCACGAACGAGGGCCACGAGGTCATCGGCGTGGATTCGACCGCCCGGAACGTGGACCGCCTCGGGGCGATCGTCGACCGCGTCGTGCTCGGCGACGGGACGCAGCGTGAGGTGCTCGAACGTGCGGGCGCGTCTGGCGCCGACGGCGCCGTGGTGTCCGTCGGCGACGACATCACGGCGAGCATCCTGGCTGTGCTGGCGTTGCGGGATCTTGGCATTCCGTCGATCTACGCCAAGGTGATCAGCTTCGATCACGCGCGTGTGATGGAGAAGCAGGGGGTGACTGAGACGATCTTCCCGGAGCGCGACAGTGCGATCGCGCTCGGCCATCGGCTAGCCGCATCGGGGCTGCTCAACTACGTCCGCTTCGGCGCCAACTTCTCGATTCAGGAGATGGGGGTGCCCGATCGCTGGGAAGGTCGTTCCCTGCGCGAGTTGGACCTGCGCATCAAATACCAGATCCAGGTGATCGCCGTGCACGACATGCTGCGCGACGAGGTGGTCCCCGTTCCCGATCCTGACCGGCCGCTGACTGCGTCGGATACGCTGATCGTCTCAGGCCGCGAGCGCGACCTGGCCCGACTCGCCAAGCTGTGAGCGACAGGGTGGCACTCACGCGCCTCACGACGCCGTCGGGGATCGCGCTCACCGCCGCCCGCGCGACGCCGGAGCGGGGGGCGCCGGTGCTGTTCGTCCATGGGATCTTCGCCGGCGCGTGGTCGTTCGGCGGTTGGCTGCCGCGGTTCGCCGCCCGCGGACGGAGCGCATATGCGATCGACCTGCGCGGCCGCGCGGGGAGCCGCCCGGTCGCCGACATCGGACAGGTCACGCTCGACGATTACGTGCAGGACGTGCGCGATGCCGCCGCACTCCTCGACCGGCCGGTGCTCGTCGGCCATTCGATGGGTGGACTGCTGGTCCAGGCGGTGGCGGCCGAGGGCGCCTGCCGCGCGCTGGTGCTGATCTGTTCGGCGCCGCCGCGAGGGA
>JBBQHX010000197.1:0-6998 GCA_038324385.1 Gemmatimonadales bacterium
GATGTACCCGGAAATCGGCGACACGACGGCGATCTGGATGGAACGCGCGTTCGGCCTCCCGCGCACCAAGGCCGTGCCGATCGGGATCGGAGCGACGCGGGACTTCCTGCGCGAGGTCGCCGGGCTGCTCGCGTTGCCTGACGACGTGGTGGCCAGGGCAGTGTGCTCGGGCGAGGCGCGGCTACCGTGGTACTCCCGCTCGGTCGACTCGACCTACCTCACGGCGAAGCGGGTTTTCGTCTTCGGCGATGCGACGCATGCGGTCGCCGCTGCACGCATCGCGACCGAGGAAATGGGGTTCACGCTTGCCGGGATCGGCACCTACTCCCGCGAGCAGGCGCGCGAGGTTCGCGACGTCGCGAAGCGGCACGGGATCGAGGCGTTGATCACCGACGATTATCTGGACGTCGAGCGGGCGATCAGCGGCTCGGCGATCGAACTGGTGCTCGGCACGCAGATGGAGCGGCACGTGGCCAAGCGCCTCGGGGTGCCGTGCGCGGTGATCTCCGCCCCGGTGCACGTACAGGACTTCCCCGCGCGCTACGCGCCCCAGATGGGCTGGGAGGGCGCCAACGTCATCTTCGACAGTTGGGTACACCCGTTGATGATGGGGCTCGAGGAGCATCTCATCGGCCTGTTCCGCGAGGATTTCGAGTTCGGCGACGGGGCGTCGCCGTCGCATCTGCATAATGAGACAGGCCGCTCGGCGCCTGCTGCCGCCGCCGTGGCCGCGCTGTCGCCTGACGAGGAACGGGAGGCGGCGGCGCTCGCCCATCCGGTGGTGTCGGTTGCCGACGTCGCGGCGGCCGCGGCGGTGCCCGACGCACCCCCGGACGCCCCGCTGCCTGACGCTGGCGGCGAGCCGCGGTGGCACACAACGGCCGAATCGGAATTGCGAAAGATTCCATTCTTCGTGCGCGGCAAGGCCCGCCGCAACACCGAGCGGTTCGCTGCCGAGCATGGGCTCGCGACCATCACCGTCGACACACTCTACGAGGCGAAGGCGCACTATGGTCGGTAAGCGCTCGGCGACTCCCGCGTCCACCCCAGTGCGGTGCACGATCGTCACCCTCGACGCGCACCTCGCGGGCGCGGTCGAGGGTGCGCGGTCGATGCTGCAGCGCGACCTCCCCGGCCTCGACCTCCGACTACACGTCGCTGCCGACTGGATGCAGGACCCGACGGCGATCGAGCGGTGCCGGACGGATCTCGCCGACGCCGACTTCATTGTCGTCACGCACATGTTCATGGAGGAGCAGATCTCGGCGCTCCTGCCGACCCTCGCCGAACGCCGCGACCAGTGCGACGGCATCGCCTGCATCATGAGCGATCAGCAGATCGTCAACGTGACGCGGCTCGGCAAGCTGCGTATGGGCGGTGACGCGAGCGAATCGAAGGCATGGTCACCCGCGGCGATGTTCCGGATGTTCCGCGGCGGGAGCAAGAAGGCGGAAGGGGGACAGCCGTCGGTCCCGGGGGCGCCAGGGCGCAGCGCCGAGGCGCAGGTCCGGATGCTCAAGCGGGTGCCGCGGCTGCTGCGCTTCGTGCCGGGACAGGCGCAGGATGTGCGCGCCTGGCTCACCATCATGCGCTACTGGCTCGCGGGTTCGCCGGAGAACATTGCCAACCTGGTGCGGCTGCTCGTCAACCGGTATGCCACCGGCCCTCGCGCGGCGTTGCGCGGCACGCTCACCGTTGCCGACCCGACCGAGTACCCGGAGGTCGGCGTCTACCATCCGTCGTTCGGCGCGCAGCGTTTGCGAGACGACGCGCGCGGGCTGCCGGCCGGCGGGGGGCAGGGACGGGTCGGACTCCTCCTGGTGCGCTCGTATCTCCTCAGCGGCAACACCGCCCACTACGACGCGGTGATCGCCGCGTTGGAGGCACGCGGGCTGCAGGTGGTGCCGGCGTTCGCCTACGGTCTGGACCAACGACCCGCGGTCGAGCAATTCTTCCTCGACGAGCAGCGTCAGGCGACGGTCGACGCGGTGATCTCGCTGACGGGGTTCTCCCTTGTTGGGGGTCCTGCCTACAATGACGCCTTCGCCGCCCGCGTGCTGCTGGCCGAGGTGGACGTGCCGTATCTATCGCTGCAGACCTTAGAGTTCCAGGACGTCGCGCAGTGGAACGCGGATCCGCGGGGACTCAATCCGCTGCAGGCCACGCTTCAGGTCGCGATCCCCGAACTCGACGGCGCGACCGGCCCACTCGTCTTCGGCGGCAAGGCGCATCACGCGGGGTCGGAGCGGGCCGCGATGAGCGAGCCGGTTGCCGACCGCGTGGAGCGCCTGGCCGGCCGCGTGGCCGAACTCGTCAGGCTACGGCGGACGGCGCGCGCGGAGCGGCGTGTCGGGATCGTGATCTTCAACTTCCCGCCGAACGCGGGAACCGTCGGCACGGCGGCCTACCTGGCGGTGTTCGAGTCGCTACAGCGCACGCTGATCGCGATGCGTGACGGCGGGTATACCATTGATGTGCCGGAGAGCGCCGACGCCCTGCGTGAGGCACTGCTCGCGGGGAACTCGGCGCAGTTCGGTACGCCGGCCAACCTGATGGCCCGCGTCGCCGCCGACGTGCACGTACGACGCGAGCCGCATCTCGCCGAGATCGAGGCGGCATGGGGACCGGCTCCGGGCAAGTCGCTCACGGATGGACGCGACTTGTTCGTCCTCGGCGCCCGCTTCGGAAACGCAGCCGTGGTGGTCCAGCCGCCATTCGGCTACGAGGGCGATCCGATGCGATTGCTGTTCGAACGGGGCTTCGCGCCGACGCACGCCTTTTCCGCCTTCTATCAGTGGCTCCGTGAGGATTTCGGGGCGCACGCACTGCTGCATTTCGGCACGCATGGCGCTCTCGAGTTCATGCCGGGCAAGCAGGTCGGGCTGACGGCGGCATGCTGGCCCGACCGGCTCATCGGCGATACCCCCAACTTCTACGTCTACGCGGCGAACAATCCCTCCGAGGGCACGATCGCCAAGCGTCGCGGGGCCGCGACGCTGGTGTCGTATCTGACGCCGCCGCTCGGGCGGGCGGGGCTCTATCGCGGCCTGCTGGATCTTCGGGCCTCGCTCGATCGGTGGCGTCAGCTCTCTCCCGACGCCTCGGCCGACGAGCGGCACCGCCTCGCGGAGCTGGTGCAGGTGCAGGCCGCTCAACTCGATCTGGCGCCGCCCGAGCCCGTCTGGAACGGCGATGCGCCGATTCAGATCGAGCGCGTGCGTGAGGCGCTGCACGAGGTCGAGCATGCGCTCATTCCGCACGGGCTGCACGTGGTGGGCCGGCCGCCGTCGCCTGACGAGCGTGCCGACACGCTCCTCGCGCTCTGGGATGCGGGGCGCGACGAGGATGCGATCGTGCCGCTCGCGCAGCTGCTCGCGTCGCTGGGCGATGAGGACGTCTGTGACGCGGCGGCCCGCCTCGCCGTCGCCGCCCTCGTCCGCGACGGGGCCGACGCGGCCGAACATTCGCTGCTCGGGAGCGGACTGGTCGCGCGTGAGGCAGACCGCGCCCGCGGGACGATCGACGCGCTGGCGACGGTCGACCGGCTGCTGGCCGTCGACGCCGAACTCCCGGCCATCCTTCGGGCGCTGGACGCGCGCTACATCGCGCCCGCGCCCGGCGGCGACCTGCTGCGGACGCCCGGCATCCTGCCGACCGGGCGCAATGTCTATGGCTTCGATCCCTACCGCGTCCCGACGGCGGCTGCGATGCGTGAGGGGACGCGTCAGGCGGAGCTGCTCCTGGCGAGGCACGCTGCCGAAGGGTACGGTGTGCCCGAGACGGTGGCGTTGGTGCTCTGGGGCACCGATAACATGAAGAGCGAGGGGACACAGCTCGCACAGGCGCTCGCGCTGATGGGTGCCGTGCCGCGCTTCGATGCGCTCGGCCGACTGGCGGGCGCGCGCCTCCTCCCGCTCACGGAGCTCGGCCGGCCGCGTGTCGATGTGGTGGTGACGGTATCCGGCATTTTCCGCGACCTGCTCCCGCTCCAGATCGCGCTCCTCGCCGAGGCGGCGCAGCTTGCCGCCGAAGCGGACGAGCCGCTCGAGTCGAACGCCATTCGTCGCCACGCCCTCGCCCAGTCGGCCGCACTCGGGGTGGATCTCACCACGGCGGCGCTGCGCGTGTTCGGGAATGCGGAGGGCGCCTATGGCGCCAACGTCAATTTTCTCGTCGAGAGCGGCCGGTGGCAGAAGGAAGACGAGCTCGGCGAGGCATGGATGCGGCGCAAGTCGGTGGCCTACGGGCGTACGGGGGCCGCGGGCACCAAGCGCGAGCTGTTGACGGGTTTGCTGCAGACCGCTGACTGTGCCTTCCAGAATGTCGATTCCGTCGAGCTCGGGGCGACCGACGTCGATCAGTATGTGGACTCGCTCGGCGGGATGAGCCAGGCGATTCGCACGGCGCGCGGCAGCGAGGCGCCCGTCTACATGGGCGACGCCACGGGACGCGACGCGAAGGTGCGAACGCTGGCCGAACAGGTTGCGCTCGAGACACGGACACGGCTGCTGAATCCGCGGTGGTACGAGAGCATGCTCGCGTCGGGGTACGAGGGCGTGCGGCAGCTCGAGGCGCGCGTGACGACGACGATGGGCTGGTCGGCGACCACCGGTGCGGTCGCCCCCTGGGTGTACCGCGAGATCGGCGAGACGTTTGTGCTCGACACCGAGATGCGCGAGCGCCTGGCGACCCTGAA
This sequence comes from Gemmatimonadales bacterium, assembly GCA_038324385.1. GTDB lineage: Bacteria > Gemmatimonadota > Gemmatimonadetes > Gemmatimonadales > Gemmatimonadaceae > JBBQHX01. Next base: position 4,697 of record JBBQHX010000197.1, read on the forward strand.
TCCCACCGCTGCCTCACGCCTCGCCGCTCGACTGCTCGAGGCGACCGACCGCGGGTACTGGACGCCTGACGACGCAACACTCGACGCGCTGCGTGAGGCGAGCGAGGATCTCGAGGATAGACTGGAAGGGGTCGTCGCCGCCCGCTGAGAGACGACGACCATCTCGATCGACAGACGTATATCGTTGCATCAACCGCCCGTGACCAGGAGTCCGCAGTGACGACCGCGATGAGATTGCCCGTGCTCGACGGGAATGGCGATGGCGATGGCGATGGCAGCCTACAGGTGCATCTCGACCCGAGCGAGAAGATCGAGGGGGCGCTGGTGCTGGCCGTGTACGGCAAGGGCGGAATCGGAAAGTCGACGACATCGTCCAACCTGTCCGTCGCCTTCGCCAAGCTCGGCAAGCGCGTGCTGCAGATCGGCTGCGATCCCAAGCACGATTCGACCTTCACGCTCACCAAGCGGATGGTCCCGACCGTCATCGACTCGCTCGAGGCGGTGGACTTCCACAGCGAGGAGCTGCGTCCCGAGGACTTCGTCTACGAGGGCTACGCGGGCGTGATGTGCGTGGAGGCCGGCGGGCCGCCGGCCGGAACCGGGTGCGGAGGCTATGTCGTCGGCCAGACCGTGAAGCTGCTCAAGGAGCACCATCTTCTCGAAGACACCGACGTCGTGATCTTCGACGTGCTGGGCGACGTCGTCTGTGGGGGGTTCGCCGCCCCGTTGCAACACGCCAAGCGGGCCCTGATCGTGACGGCCAACGACTTCGATTCCATCTTCGCGATGAACCGGATCGTCACGGCGATCCAGGCGAAGTCGAAGAACTACCAGGTGCGGCTCGGCGGGGTGATTGCGAACCGCAGTTCGGAGACCGACCAGATCGACAAGTTCAACAAGGTCGCCGGTATGACGACGTCGGCGCGTTTCCCCGACCTGGACGCGATCCGCCGCAGCCGTCTCAAGAAGTGCACGCTGTTCGAGATGGACGGGCGCGACGACGACGAGTCGCAGAAGCTCGAGGCGGTGCGGCAGGAGTATCTGCGTCTGGCGCAGGGGCTGCTCGATGGCGCGCCGGCGATGAACGCCACCGCGATGCGCGACCGCGATCTCTTCGACCTGCTGGGATTCGATTGATGGCGGAGCATACCACTAACGGTGCCGCCAACGCGTCGCGCTTCGATCGGAGCGACGGATCGGTCTACGACCGCCGGCGCGCCTGGCTGGCCGAGTATTTCGATCGGACGGCGGCGCGCACGTGGGCGCAACTCACCTCCGACGCGCCGGTGCGCGGCGTGCGGCGGACGGTGCGCGCCGGCCGCGAGCTGATGCGCACGACGCTGCGCGACTGGCTGCCGGCCGATCTCACGGGCCGCACCGTGCTCGACGCCGGCTGCGGCACGGGGATGCTGGCGATCGAGCTGGCGCAGCGTGGCGCGCGGGTGATCGCAATCGACCTGTCGCCAACGCTCGTCGGGATCGCCCGCGAACGGGCCGAGGCGGCCGGGATCGCCGAGCGGATCGACTTCCGGGCCACCGACATGCTCGACGCCTCACGCGAGCGCGTCGACCACGTGGTGTGCATGGACTCGCTGATTCACTATCCGGTGGCGGAGATGGTCGGCGCGCTCGCGTTGCTGGCGGGGGCCGCGCGGCTCTCCGTTCTCACGACGTTCGCGCCGCGAACGCCCCTGCTTTCCGTCATCCATGCGACGGGTCGGCTCTTCCCCCGAGGGAGTCGTGCCCCGGCGATCGAGCCGGTGGCGGAGTCAGCCCTACGGCGCGAGATTGCCGGCAATCCGGCGCTCGCCGGCTGGCAGGCGCGGCGAACCTTTCGGGTAGCGACCGGCTTCTACACCTCAGAGGCATTCGAGATGGCGCGGACCCTCCCCGAGCGCGATACTGGTTCCGATCTCGTGCCCGCTCTGAATTCGTTGGCTTCAACCGGGATGCATTCATCATGATCTGGCTGATGGCGGCCGCCGTGCTGCTGGCGGTGATCGCGGCGTGGTACGCGTGGCGTACCGTGGTCCAGTGTCCGTGCGCGCTCGATCTCGAGGCGACGCACGAACATTTCCATGCCCACGTGGAGTTGGAGGGCGTGCACGTCCGGGAAGGGGACGAGGTGCGGGTGCATTCGGCGCCGACGCGGATCGCCCTTGGCGATCGCCAGCTGCTGACGTCGAAGGCGACCGTCCGCCAGGCCTCACTGCCGCGACGCCTCTGGACGCGGCTCATTGGCGCCACACACATCGCCGATCTCTACGAAGTGGGATTCGAAGGCTGAGGAGCTGATATGTAC
>JBBQHX010000198.1:0-6965 GCA_038324385.1 Gemmatimonadales bacterium
GGCCGGTGCATCAGCACCGGCACGGATGACGCCCGCAGCACCTTGTCGGCGACACTGCCGACGATCAGCCGCGGCATGCCGCGCCGCGCGTGCGTCGCGATGGCGATCACGTCCATCGCCGACTCCACCGCGTATTCGGCGATCGCGGCGGCGACGTGCTTCCGCGCCAGCGTCACCGGACGCGCCGTGATCCCGTCCTCGCGGAGGCGGGCGGCGACGGCATCCAGATACTCCGCCGCGTGGTCGCGACTGGCCTCCTCGACCGCCGGGTCCGGTGGGGGCGCCGATCCACCATGACCATCGACGGCGCCCGATCGCACGATGCGGAGCAGCGTGTACTCGACGCTCCGTGCACCAAAGGTGGAGATCGCGGCGTCGAGCGCGCGCTCGGCGAACACGCTCCCGTCGAGCGTCACCAGGACGCGCGAGGGGCCCTGCGCCGACGGCGGGGTGGCCAGCTCGTCGTCGTCGCCGTGCGGACGGGTGAGGAGCAGCGGAAACTGGACGCGTCGGATCAATTCCTGCGCGATGGAGCCGAGCCAGAACCGGCTCCACCCCCCGCGCCCGTGCGTGCACATGGCGATCAGCAGCGCCCGCCCGTGCTCGGCGCGCGTCCGGATCGCCGAGATCACCTCGCCATCGACCACGGTCGTCCGCACGTCGGTGACCCCGTCAGCCCGCAGCCGATCGGCGACTCCGCCGAGGTACTGCAGCGCAGCCGCGCGTTCCGACTCGTCGCGCGCCCGGATCGCCGTCGCGGAGCCGTGGATGGTCATCGGGTCGGCCGCCGGCTCGCGGACGAGCAGCAGCTCGATCGGCGACTCGCGCCGTCGGGCGAGCGCGGCCACCAGCGGAAGCACGTCCTCGGCGGTGGGCGAGCCGTCGAGCGGCACGAGAATGGGGTGCTGCATCGTCGGGCATCTCCGGCGCGTGTGGACGCTGTTGGGGTCCTGCAAGGGGCGATCGCGCCGAGTGACCCGATCGTTCGCGGACTCGATCCTGCAGGAAGTGTGCGGCTGGGTTCGGCGTCCGATCGCATGCGCCCCGCGGCGCGGCACGGCTGCTGCACCCACCCCTGCTGAATCCGTAATAGGGTGCCCGCCACACGACCGCCCCGCCGCTGGCCCTCTTCCCCCGCTCCGGAGTCCCGATGTCCCGTTCAAGCCGGTCGACGCGTCCGCCCGCGTCGCGCAGCCACCCGATCCTGAGCTTGCTCAAGGCCGCGGCCTACAGCACGTCTCCCAAGATGACGTTCGCGGCCTTGCATCCGAAAGCGGCGCTTCGGTGGACGATGGTGCCATACGACCTGCGTCACGGGTATGCCCCGCGCGTCAGTGGCGCGGTCGCGGCGACCCTCGGTGTCACGATCGGGCTGCTCGTCGGGCGGTGGGTGGGGCGGCGGACGGGCGTAGCGGAGTACGTCGCGCAGCAGCAGGCGGGCGAGGCGGCGGGCGACGGACAGCCGGCACGGCGCACGGCCCCCCGGAGGATCAGCGCGGCTCCGATCACCCGCGATGCGCTCGAGGCCGCGCGAGCACGTGCCCGCGGCCGCACGCGCTCACCCGGCGTCCTGCCTGGCGATGCCGCGCTCACGCTCGACACGCTCGCCGTGCCCCAGGCGCGCGTTCCCGGCAGCGCACCCGTCAACTCGGCGCGCCCCGACCCGGACGACGAGACGCAGCCGCCGCAGTGGTAGCAGCCGCGTGCCTCACGCGCCCACGCGATGCCGCACGCGGGCTCGTCCCCGCACGAAGGGCATTGCCGCCACTTCGTGCAGGAACGGGAGCATCGTACGAACGAGCGAGGCGGGCGCGCTGTAGTTGAGCGCGTGTCCGCGACCATCCAGGACGGCGAGCCGCCCGCCGCGGCAGAGCGCGGTGACCCGTTCGGCCCACCTTTCTGAAACCACCTGATCGCGCGCGCCGCGCACCGTCAACACCGGCACCGTGATGCGCGGCAGCACGTCCTCCATCCGGTCGCGCGTCATGTAGGCGAGTTCGCGCGGAAGGCGGTGCAGTCCGAATCGAAAGAATTCGACGATCTGCATCGGGATGATCGACGGCCGCTCGTGCGGCACCGCGGCGAGGAAGCGCGGCAGCAGGATGTGGAGCGGCCGGTAGCGAGGCTCCAGCGTCGGCCCGATGAAGACGAGCGCCGCCACACGCCCCGGATGGCGGAGTGCCGCCCGCGCCGATATCTGGCACCCGTACGAGTTGCCGACCAGCACCACGCGCGGCAACCCGGCCGCGTCGAGCCACGCGACGAGCGCATCCGCGAGCCCGGATACGTCGAGGACGGAGCCCGCCAGGTCGCTCTGCCCGTGTCCCGGCAGGTCGGGAACGTAGACGGGAAAGTGCCGCGCCAGTCGCCACGCCGTAGGAACGAAATAACGGCCCGACACCCCGAAGCCGTGCACCAGCACAACCGGAAGATGATTGCCGTCGGGTGATGGCCCGCCCACGGCCGCATGCATCCTCACACCTTCCACATCGAGCCAGATCGATCGAATGCGGTGGTCGATCGGGGCGCCGGCGCGTGCGCCATGCTCCAGCAGTTGCCGGACGGCGCCGTCGTGGATCGGGAATGGAGCGGGGCGAACGGAGGATCGGGACATCACCAGGCCGAGTGCGGATTTCATGCCGGGCGCACGAGCCCGGGCGCACGAGCCCGGGCGCACGAGCCCGGGCGCCCGCGGCGTGCATGGCCGTGCCCTTGCAGCATCATCGACGCTCTCCACTTCGTCGAGCCCCTCCCTCATGGTCGCATTTACCCACCGCCGTCGCCCGGCGATCGCCGGTCTCCTGCTGGGAGTCGGGCTTGGCGGATTCGCCGACGGGATCGTGCTGCATCAGATCCTTGCCTGGCACAACATGCTCTCGAGTGTGCTGCCGCCGGTGACGCTGGACGCCATGCATGTGAACATGCGCTGGGACGGGTACTTTCACGCGGGCAGCTGGCTCGCGACGCTCACCGGCGTGCTGCTGCTCTGGCCGACCGTCCGGCAGCCGGTGCAGCTCCCCGGAACGAGCTGGCTGGTGGGATTGATGCTCACCGGCTGGGGTACCTTCAACCTCGTCGAAGGAGTGATCGATCATCAATTGCTGCAGATCCACCACGTGCGCGGCTACGGCCCCAACCTGGTCTGGGACATGGGCTTTCTGGCCAGCGGCGTCGTGCTGATCGCGATCGGCCTGACGATCGCGCGGGCGGCATCGGCGCCGGCGCGGCCGAACCGCCGATGAGCGAGGAGCGGCGGATGACCGAGAAGCCGACGATGGACGACGCTACGGCGGCGCGTGATCGCCTACGGAACGTCCCGCGCCTCGCGCCGCGACGTGCAGCCGCGATTCGCGGGGGCGTTCGCGAGATCGACATCATGACCAACGACATCACCCTGCGCTGCCTGACGGCGGGCGATGGACCGCTGGCGATCCTGCTGCACGGCTTTCCCGATTCGGCGGAAAGCTGGCGCCGACAGATCCCGATTCTCGCGGCGGCCGGCTATCGCGTCGTGGCGCCGTGGCTGCGTGGCTACGGGCAGTCGAGCCGGCCGCGAGGCGTCGAGGCGTATGACATCGACGAACTGGTCAACGACGTCGTCGGACTCGTCGAGCAGAGTGACGACGCGCGTGCGGCGCTACTCGTCGGTCACGACTGGGGCGGCGTCATCGCGTGGAAGTTCGCGATCGATCATCCGGCGCTGGTCGAGCAGCTCGTGATCCTGAATGCGCCGCATCCCGCGACGTTCGCGCGTGCGCTGCGTACGCCCGATCAACTGGCACGATCGAGCTACATCCTGTTCTTCCAGCTCCCGCGCCTGCCCGAACTCATGCTGCGCGCCGGCAACTGGGCGCTCCTCCGGCGCACGATGCGGCGCATGGTGCATCGGCCCGGCGCCTGGACGCGAACCGACTGGCTGGCGCAGCGCCGCGCACTCGGCGCGCCGGGCGCGCTGACCGCCGCACTGAACTACTATCGGGCCGCCGGGCGCCGCGCGCAACGCGGACGCACATCGGTGCCTGACGCGGCACGCGTCCGCGTGCGGACGCTGGTTCTCTGGGGCGACCTCGACCCGGCGCTTCCCGCCACGCTGCTCGACGACCTCGGCCGGTGGGTGCGGCAGCTCACCGTCCGCCGGTTCGCCGCCGCGGGGCACTGGGTTCACTGGGATCGGCCGAACGCCGTCGCCGATGCACTGCTGGCATGGGCGACGCCGATCCGCCACGATTCGTCAGGCGCCTGACGTGACGAACGCGCGCCGCGGTTCCGTGTACATGCGCGCCGCGGGGACCGAGACCGTCGTTCGCTCGGGGTAGCGGAGTGCCGTCAACTGTCCCCCGAAGACGCACCCCGTGTCGATGTTCACCGTCTCGTGCAGCCAGCGCGCCTCTTCGGCCGGCGTGTGCCCGTAAACGACCAACGATCGACCACGATAGCGCGCCGCCCAGTCGCCGCGAATGGGTGCACCCTGCTCATCGACACGGCCGGTGGTTTCGCCATACAGCGCGAAGTCGCGCACGCGGCGTGAATCGCGTCCGTGCAGGGTACCCGGCAGACCGGCGTGCGCGACGACGAGCCGGCCCTCGTCGAGCAGGAGATGGCTGGGAAGCGAGCCGAGGAACTGCTCCACCGACTCACGAAAGTGCGCTGGCTGCTGGTGGAGCTGATCCAGCGACTCGGCGAGGCCGTTCGCAACCGTCACCGCGCGGCCGCGCAGCCAGCGGAGCAGCTTGTCGTCATGGTTCCCCGGCACGGCGAGCGCGCCTCCGTACCGCACCATACGCATCGCGATGGTCAGCACGTCGGCGATGCGGGGGCCGCGGTCTACCAGATCGCCGACGAACACCGCCGTGCGCCCCTCGGGATGCCGCCGCACGCGGTCCGCGTCGTCCCGGTAGCCGAGGGCGGTGAGCAGGGCTTCCAGCTCGTCGCCGCAGCCATGGACGTCTCCGATGATGTCGAACGGGCCGCGCCGCTCGGGGCGGTTGCTCGCCAGCGGTTCCAGCCGCACGTCGAGCATGCGCGGGTCGACGTCGGGGTCGATGTGGTGGATCGCGCGATAGCCCTCGTCCGGCAGTTGCGGCAACGCCTGGGCGAGATCGGCGATCTGTCGCTCGATCACCGCGTCGGGGACGACACGCCCGCCGCGTGAGGCCGCACGCGCTCGGCACGTCTCGAGCGATGCGTCGAACACCAGGGCAATCACCGGCAGGTGATGACGCCGCGCGAGATCGAGCAGTGGACGCCGGCCGACCGCCTGCACGTTCGTCGCGTCGACCACGGTCAGCCGGCGGCGATGCAGCCGCTTGTGGACCAGCAGATGCACGAGGTCGAATGCGTCGCCGGTCGCCGACTGATCGCTCTCGTCGTCGGCGACCATCGCTCGGCAGGCATCGGAGGACACGGTCGCCGTGGTCGGAAACCAGTGGCGGGCGAACGTCGACTTCCCCGAGCCCGCGGCGCCGATCAGTACCACCAGGCTCGGCGTCGGAATCACGAGTGTGCGTGGGGCACCGGTCCCTCCGCCCCTGGGGGCACCGGCCGAGGCGCCCTCGTCGGTCGAATCGATCATACCACTCGCCATGGCAAACCCGGCGCCCGCGGCCGGCATTGGGGTCGATCCTTCGCCCCTGCCGCGCGAACGCCGGGTTCTCGAGCGGCGATCAGAACCGCAGCGTCACAGACGCGCCCGCGCCCGAGACACCGCTCACGGGGAGAATGGGGGCGATCGTCGCCCGCGGGGCTTCCCGCGACTCGGTCGACCGGTGCGCGACATCACGGCGGTGGCGCACGATGCCACGAGTCGCCAGCCACATGCTCGCGACACCCGCCACCGCCGCGGCCGCCCCGACGGTCGGCGAGCCGCCACCATCGTAGACGGTTGCCGTTCCCATACCCGCCGCGAGGGCGCCCGCGGTCAGGCCGAGCAGATTGGCGCGCCGCCCGCTGCCGCTCGCGTTCGTTCTCGCGTTCCAGAACGAGGCCGCGAGCGCGCCGCCGAACGCCACCGCCGAACCGGTGGTCATCGCGGTGGACTGCTTGCTGGCGGTTTCGACGTAAGGCACCTGGATCCGCGCCGCCTCCGCCAGCGTCAGCCCGGAGCGGTCGAGCCAGCCGGTGAACGCGCTGTCGCCGCGCAGCTCCATCACCCAGACGTTGTTGTTCGTCCGTGCCACACGATCCACGATGTCACGCCGCCCCGTGCTCTCGAGCAGATGCGCGACCGCGCACAGCACGCCGCTTTCCCGATCGACGAAGTACGGCATCGGCAGCGCGCCGAAGTCATGGTTGCGTGGAAAGAGCCCGCGGTCCCGGTAGGCGCCCAGCGCAGTGATGAGCGCGGCCCGTCGCGCCCGCTGGTCGGCCGTGAGATGACCAACGTCGTGGGCGGGGAGTTCCGTCAGCACACTGTCGAAATGCGCCCGAATGCGGGGCACCTCGCCAACCTCCGCATGGGGAGCCGAGTCGGTGGCAATCGGCCGTGTCGCCTCACCCGGAGCGGCAACCGCGACGACGAGCACCAACGATCCGGCGAGGGCAGCGAACGGAAGGGTCGAACGCATGAGAACATCCGGGGAAACGGGAGTCGGTTGGTAACGTCTGAACAGACCCACCCGTACCACCCATCCGGCACGCGACGGCGCAGCCCAAAGCCCACCGCGGCCCATAGCCCATAGCTCATAGCCGCTGTTACCGCAGCAACACCACCCCGATCGCCACGAGCGACGCGACCAACGCCGTGCCTCCAAGCGCCAGCGCCGCCATCGCCGTCGTCCGCCAGCGTGCGTCGGCGTCCTGCACCGCCTGCACCAGCCGGTCGTCGCCCCCGGGCTGATCGGCGCCGAACAGCGATTGCTGCATCACCGACCGCGCGCCCATCACGTCGGCGATGGCAGCTTTGAAGTGACCGTGATGGATCCGTTTCCCGGCGTCCGCGCCCGCCTCTGCGGCCGCCGCGGTGGCCG
>JBBQHX010000199.1:0-6895 GCA_038324385.1 Gemmatimonadales bacterium
GAGCCCGCGGATGAGCACCACGTTGAACGCGATGTTGAGCGCGGTCATCGTGACACCAAGGAGCATCGGCGTGCGTGCATCCCCTGCGGAGCGAAGGGCGCCGCTCAGCATGAAGAACACCACCATCCCGCTGCTGAACAGGAACATCACCCGCAGGAACGGAAGCGCCTCGGCCTTGACCGCGGGCGCGGCATTGACCAGGTCGAGCAGCCAGGGCGCCGTGAAGTAACCGATCGGCGCCATGATGAACAGCGAGATCCCGATTCCCGTCAGAAACGCCTGATACACGGTGCGGTCGACCTTCTCCTCCTCGCCTGCGCCGGCGAATCGCGCGACGAGCACGGCCATCCCCGTGAACAGAGAACTGATGAAGACGATCACGACGATGAAGATCTGCCACGACACACCGATCGCCGCGTTCCCGGCGAAGCCGACGATATGGCCGACCATCACGTGATCGACGATCCCTTGCAGCCCGCCGATGATGTTCGTGAGCATCGTCGGCCACGCCAGCTTCCACACCGCGCTGCGCAGCGGCCCCTCGATGATCGACCGATCATACCGGCGCGAGACCGGACGCGGCGGTTCGAGCGGCGCGGAGGCGGGAGGCGCGGGTTGGGTAGCGTCGGTCATCGAATTCCGTGGAGATCCCGAAGGGCGGCCGGGCCGTACGCGCGCCGACGACCTGCGGCGTCGCGATGGCCCGACCCGTCAACGTACCGCCGCCGCTCCGCTCACACATCCCCCATTCGATCCCGTCGCGAGCATGCGTTGGTCCGCCCTTTTCCGGATTACTGACGGCGTCGTCATGCGACCAGCCGTCCCCCGCCCGTTGACACTCCGTGCGTGCGGAGGGTAATTAGGGCGCGAATCACGCCGGACCGGCCTGCACGGCGCGGTCGGGCGCCTGAACGGTCGAGCCTCCAGACGAGACGGAAAGGATTCATCATGACCCATGCGCGACGCGCTACCCTCACGCTTCTCTCCGCCCTAGCCCTCGGCGCGGTGAGCCGGGCCGAGGCCCAGCAACAAACGCTCCCGCAGACGTGGCAGGAACAGCAGAACTTCCGCTCGGGTCCGACGCCGTACGAGCCGCTGATGCGCTTCTGGTACGAGCTCGCCGCGACGAGTCCGCTCGTCAGCATGCAGCCGCTGACACAGACGCTGCAGGGCCGCGCGATGACCATGGCGATCATCGCCGAGCCGGCGATCACCAATCCGCAGGACGCGCTGCGCTCCGGGAAGACCATCGTGCTGCTCGCCCCCTCGGTGCACGGCGGCGAGGTGTCGCCCAAGGAAGCGGTGCAGCTCATCGCCAAAGAGCTCGTCGGCGGCGAACTGCGGCCACTGCTGAAGGACGTGATCGTCCTCGCGATTCCGCTCATCAACCCGGATGGTGGTGAGGTTCGCCGGCGCACGAATGAGGCCGGCTACGACATGAACCGCGATTATGTGAAGCTGGAGTCGCAGGAGATCCAGGCGCTCGTCACGCAGGTGATGAACGAGTGGACGCCGGACATCCATGTCGACGGCCATCATGGCGGGTCGGCGCCGTATGTGATCACCTATCAGGCGACGCTCAACCCGGCCGCGGACTCGGCGCTGCGCGCCTATCCGTATGATCACATCTTCCCGATGATCCGCAACGCGGTGCGCGCCGAGGACTACGCGGCGTTCGACTATTCGGGCGTCCGGACCGAGAACGGCGTGCGCGGGTGGGGCTCGACGTCGGTCGAGGCGCGCAAGCATCACGTCTATACCGGGCTGACCAACTCGATCGGCATTCTGTTGGAGACGCCGAGCAATTCGCACCGCGTCATGCGTGACGGCACGATCCGCGAGATTCCGCAGGCGGAGCGCTATTTCCATCAGATTCGCGGCGGCGTGCTGGCGATGCGGGCGATTCTTCGTGCGGCATCGGAGCAGCGACCGGCGATTCGCGCCGTGACCACCGGCGCGCGCCTCCGTGCGGTCGAGGCGGGAAGCCGCGGTGGCGATCCGATCGTCCTCGACTACGAGATCGCCTCACGCGGTACGGAAGGCGTCTGGATGCCTGACGCGAACGCCGCCGCGGGCTACACGCTCAGCCAGGTGCCCGTCTACCTGAAGTGGAACACGACGCGCACGACGACCCGCCCCGTCGGCTACCTCCTCCCCCCCGCGATGGCGGCCGTCGTGCCGATTCTGCAGGACCACGACATCGCCGTCTATCGCGTCCGCGATTCGGCGCAGGTCACTGCCGAGGTCTACTACGCCACCAGCGTCAACCGCGAGACGTACTTCGAGGGCCACTACCTCAAGTCGGTCGAGGTCGAGAAGGAGACCGAGCAGCTCGCGGTGAGCGAGGGCTGGTACTGGGTGCCGACGGCGCAGTCGCGGGCCAACCTGATCAGCTACCTGCTCGAGCCGGAGACGGACGACAACCTGATCACGTGGGGATGGGCCGATCATCTCCTGCAGGTCCGCCCGCGCACGGTCGAGGAGGGGATGGCCGCCCTCGCCGACGCGATGGATCTCGACCTTGCCACACTGTCGGCGGAGCAGCAGGCCCAGATGCGCACGCGCGTCGAACGGCAGCTCGCCGGCCGCCAGCGCGTCCCGATGATGCGCGTGATGTCGCACCAGCCGATCCGCGCGATGCGCGTCCAATCGCCGACGGTCTCCCAGCGAAATCGCTTTTTCAGCCCGTAAGGCGGGGCGGTCGCCCGGCGTCGTCCGCGCGGGTTGGCGCAGCATGCCAGTACGCGGCGATCGCGGGGCTGGTCCTGCGGCCGGGCGCCGTCTGGATGGCCGCGGGACTCGCGGCCGGCCTGATCGACCCCTCACGCGCGTTCGGGGTATGCAGACGGAACGCACGCACCGCCGAGACCGGTGCGTGCTGCGGACCGTGCGCTCTTACCCAGCCGTGCGGCCCCGTCTAATTTTCACGGTCGCACCAGAACGTCACGCGGACGCGGTTTCGGCCGCGCGGGAGGAATGCCAGGAATGAGGCCATCACACACCCGTGGGATCCGTGCGGCTGTCCGCACGATTCCCGCGGCGCTGTTCGTCATCGTCATGCTCGGCGCCTGCGCGAGCGCGCCCGCCGGCTCCGTCGACACCACGCCGCAGCCCGCCGCGGCCGATTCCGTCACCCAGAGCGGGATCGAGGCGGCGCGTGCCGACAGCGCGCGCCATCCCTATACGGAAGCCGACATCGAGTTCATGACCTCGATGATCGGCCACCACGCGCAGGCGATCGTGATGTCCAATCTCGCCCCAGCGCGCACCGAGTCGCCGTCGATCCGCACGCTGGCGCTGCGCATCATCAATAGCCAACAGGACGAGATCGCGACGATGCAGCAGTGGCTGCGCGACCGCCGGCAGCCGGTGCCCGATCCCACCGCGCCGATGGTGATGGCGCATGGTGCCGGACATGAGATGCACGGCGCCGGGCACGACGCGATGATGCCGGGCATGCTGAGTCCCGCGCAGCTGCAGCAGCTCGACGAGGCGAGAGGGGCGAACTTCGATCGACTCTTCCTCAGCTTCATGATTCAACACCACCGCGGCGCCGTCGCGATGGTGGAACGGCTGTTCGGCTCGTTCGGGGCCGGACAGGACGAGTCGGTGTTTCGATTCGCGACCGACGTGAACGTCGATCAGATCACGGAGATCGCGCGCATGGAGCAGATGCTCGTCGCCCTCATCTCGGAGACCCCACCCCAGTGATTCATTCGTTCGCTCGCCCTCCCCACCTCGCTTCTACAGAGGAGTCCGACATGGCATCCGCATGCCAGCCTCGCCGCACGCGCACCTCGCCATTGCTGTCGCTGTCGCTCGCCGTCGGCCTGGTCTCGGTTGCCGCCTGCGCTCCGTCGGCCACGACGCCCGCCGGCACCGCCCCGTCGCCGATGGGGAACATGTCCACCGCCGCGCCGAGCCCCGATCCGCGTATCGGACTGCGTGCCGGACTGATGGACGCCGAGGAGGCCGTGTGGAACCTGCGCGTTCTCTCGAAGACCGCGCCGCCGCCGCAGTTCGCCGGCGTGACGAACTCGGATCTCGCGTTCACGGGCAACTACGCGATTCAGGGGAACTACAACGGCTTCCAGGTCTGGGACATTTCCAATCCGCGCAACCCCACCCTCACGACGGCCTATGTCTGCCCCGCGTCGCAGAGCGACGTGTCGGTTTACAAGAACCTGCTCTTTATCTCGGGCGAGGGGCTGACGGGTCGCCTCGACTGCGGCACGGAGGGTGTGCGTGACACGGTCAGCACCGATCGCCTCCGCGGCCTGCGCATCTTCGACATCAGCGACATCCGCAATCCGCGCAACGTCGGCAACGTCCAGACGTGCCGCGGATCGCATACGCACACCGTGCTCGCCGATCCGAACGACCCTGAGAACGTGTACGTCTACATCTCGGGTTCGGCCGGCGTGCGTTCGCCGAACGAGCTTCCCGGTTGCGTCCGCGCGACCCCAGATCAGGATCCCAACTCGGCGCTCTTCCGCATCGAAGTGATCAAGGTGCCGGTAGCGAATCCGGGGGCGGCCGCGATCGTCAGCTCGCCGCGCATCTTCAACGACCTCGTTGCTCCGCCCCGTCATGGTGACGCTCCGGCCGACCTGGCCGCGGCTCAGCGTGCCGTCGCCGACGCGCGTGCGCGTGGTGCGTTCACGGCCGTCGTTCAGGGCGCCGAGCGCGTGCTGTCGCCGAACATCACCGGCCCGCTGCTCGACAGCATCGTGCGGGCACGTGGCGCCACGGGTGTCGCAACGGCAGCCGATAGCGCCGCCTTGCGTGCCGCGCTTCCCCGCATCGTCTCGATGATGTTCGGCGGCGCCGAGGGACGGCAGACGGGCCCGCGCCCGGGTCCGACGCAGTGCCACGACATCACGGTCTATCCCGCGATCGGTCTCGCCGGCGGTGCCTGCGAGGGCTACGGCCTGCTGCTCGACATCCGCAATCCCGAGAACCCGATCCGCATCGACGCCGTCGCGGACTCGAACTTCTCGTACTGGCATTCGGCGACGTTCAACAACGACGGCACCAAGGTCCTGTTCACCGATGAATGGGGCGGTGGCGGACAGCCGAAGTGCCGTGAGACGGATCCGAAGGAGTGGGGCGCCAATGCGCTGTTCACGATCGAGAACGGCAAGATGGAGTTCCAGAACTACTACAAGCTGCCCGCTCCGCAGACGCAGTTCGAGAATTGCGTCGCGCATAACGGCTCGCTCATTCCGATCCCCGGCCGCGACGTGATGGTACAGTCGTGGTATCAGGGTGGCATCTCGGTCTTCGACTGGACGGACATCCAGAACCCGGTCGAGATCGCCTTCCATGACCGCGGCCCGTCGGATGCGACGCGCATGGGTGCCGGCGGTTCCTGGTCGGTCTACTGGTACAACGGCGCGATCGTCAGCTCCGAGATCGCCCGCGGCCTCGACATCTTCGAGTTGACGCCGAGTGGCTTCATCTCGCAGAACGAGATCGACGCGGCCAAGACGGTGCGCTTCGAGTACCTCAACCCGCAGGGACAGCCCAAGATGGTGTGGCCGCCGAGCTTCGCCCTCGCCCGGTCGTTCGTCGACCAGCTCGACCGGTCGAACGGCCTCGCCGATGGCCGCCTGTCGACGATTCGTCAGGCGCTCAGCAGCGCCGAGGGTTCCAGCGGTGCGCAGCGTCGCAACGCGCTGACGCTGCTCGCCGCGCAGATCGACGGTGATGCCGGCAGCGCCGGCGACAGCGCGAAGGTGCGTATGCTCGCTGCCGCCGTTCGCGATCTGGCGATGGCGACGCGCTAGGCAACCGTGGTCGCCTGACGTGGGCGACCAGTGCGTCGAACGAAACGAGGGGAGCCCGGTCGGGCTCCCCTCGTTTCGTTCTCCGTGCGTCCGGGTCGCCCGCGCTTCGCGCCCGGGCAGCCGATGCGCGTCAGGTATGCGCCGGCGGCATCAGGTCGCCGAGGCTCCAGCCGGTGACGTCGGCCACCCGGCAACGCCAGAGTACGCCGTTCCGGCCGAGCGGTAGAATGCCAGCCGGGGTGACGTATCGCGCGTCGATCAGATGGAGGAATTCCGCGGCCTCCTGATACGCGGCGGGGTCGGCCGGCTCGCGCCGGTCCCCCTGCGCGACGTCACGGGCATCGTCGACGAGGCTCCGGAACGCCTCCGCGAAGGCCGCATCCATTTCGGTGCCTCCAATCGGGGTCGCGAACCGATCCGCCATCTCCCGACAGAAGGCGAGCGTGCCGATCAGCGTACCGGTCATCGTCAGCGAACCGACGGTCACCGTGATCCCGGTGCGCCCATTTCGCTCGGCCTCGAGCAAGAGGAGGTTGAGGATGCGGTCCGTCGGTCTGTGGCGGCCCTTTCGGTCGGCGGCGTCGGTCGCGCGCCGGTCGCGCGAGGGCGGCTCCCCCGCCATGCCGGAGCTGGTGGCCGCGCGCTCGGACCCGGATTCGGGTGACAGCCCGTGATGCGGCGGCGTGATGTCGGAACGTGAATCGGACATGAGATCGACCAGGGAATGACTCGGCTGCTGCCTGGTGCAGCGCGCCTGAAGCGGATCGCCGGCGCGCCCGGCAGCTCGCCTGACATGATACGCAGAGGTGGGGCCACGCCGATTGAAGCCGTCACCAGCCGCGCCCCGCCCGGACTCAGCGCCGCGAGTCGGGCAACTGTCCGGTTCTGGCGCGATTTCGCGTAAACCACAGTATCCGGCCACGGCTGCGTGCATGTCCGCTGCCGGACTCGTCTGTCGACCGCAAAGGGCCCACCCGGAGCAATCGCATGCACGTCGCGAGACTCGTCCTGATGGTGCTCGCCGGAACCGTGCTGTGTGGGCACGATGCGCTCGAGCCGGCTCTCGCCGCAGCCGCGCGGTCCGACCCCGCCGCCGGACTTCCGAC
>JBBQHX010000200.1:0-6882 GCA_038324385.1 Gemmatimonadales bacterium
ATGATCCATGAAGCTGTTCCAGAACGGCTAGAACGGCGCGTCGTCGAGAATTGCGCGCAGCGCACGCGGCGAGGCGGTCACGAACCCATCACGAAGGCGGGAGCACGAGTCGGCCGAACGACGAACGCGGCGTGCCGCTCGCCCAAGGACGTCCGGATGATGGCGGACCCACCACCCCGCATCAAGGGATGCGGGTGCAGGAATGCGCGCCCGAGCGGACGGGTAACGTTACGGCTGCCGCCGCTCGGCGCGCGGGGCGTCGGCCGGCCGGTCCGAACGGCGCTCGGGGAAGTGGCGGTCGAGGAAGCGGATGAGGGCGCGCTCCTCCGGAGCGTGGGCGTACCGGTCGGCGCTGCTCCGCGGAGCGGGCCGCGGCTGGATCGTCTCGCCGTCATCCAGATAGCGCGCGAGGACGATCGGATGCACGTAGGAGCTGCGGCAGATCGCCGGGGTATTCCCCAGTTCGGCCGCGACCAGACGCAGCGCGGTATTGACGTTGCGCGCCGCCGCGGTGGGTGAGGCGGCCGGGCCGAGATCGGCGAGGACCGTCGCGGCGCGCAGCGTGCCGCCCCAGGTGCGGAAGTCCTTCGCCGTGTGGGGAACGCCGAGCGTGTCGTGAAGGAAGGCGTTGACGTCGCGGGCGGTCAGGTCGCGCCACTTCCCCGCCTCACGATACCGGAACAGGCGCGTACCCGGCGTCGCGAGGGCCGTGTCCGTCATCCACCGCGCGACGTCGCGATCGACGACCGTCTGTCGCTGCTCGATGCTCCGCTTGCCGACATAGCTGAACGTGAGGCAGTCACCATCGACGGCGACGTTCCGCTTGCGCAGCGTCGTGATGCCGAACGTCTTGTTCTCGACGGCGTATCGTTCGCTGCCGACGCGGAAGAAACCCTGGCTGATCAGCCGCACCACCGCGGCCGCAACCTGATCGCGCGTGCGGTCGGCGCCGCGGAAGTGTTCGTCGACCTGGGCGCGGATGCGCGGCAGGTCGTGGGCGAGCCGCCGCACGCGATAGTGCTTGCGGAGCGCCCCCCGCGCGACGGCTCGGTCGTGATAACGGTACTGCTTCCGCCCCCGCGCGTCGAAGCCCCATGCCTGCACTTCGGCGCTGGGCGCCGCGGCGACGTGCACATCGGTCCACCCCGGCGGGATGACCAGCGCCGCGATTCGCTCGAGCACCCGCGTGTCGGTGACCGGGATGCCGGCGGCGGTGCGATAGCGGAAGGTGCGCGCGGTCCGGCCATGCCGGGTGAACCACCGTCTGGCCATCCAGGGGCTGCTTTGCCTCGAGGGGTGACGAACGTGGAGCGAGCCGTGTACCGGGGCCGCCTACCGCGCCCAGCGTGCCCCCCCCCGAGCAAAATGCGGTCCGGCGAAATACATTGCCTCGCTCCGGGTCGTCCACCCGCCCTCACCCGCCCAGCACCCACCTGCTCATGTCCTACGAGACGCTGACGCTCGACGTCGCCGACCGCGTGGCCACGATCACCGTGAACCGCGCCGACAAGCTCAACGCCCTCAACGCGACGCTGATTCGCGAGCTGGGCGAGGCGATGACCGAGGTCGGCGGACGGGCGGATGTCGGTGGCGTGATCCTCACCGGCGCGGGGCGGGCGTTCGTGGCCGGCGCAGACATCAGCGAGCTGGCGGCAGCGAGCGCGGTGGGGGCCCATTCCCTCGCGGCGCGTGGGCAGGCGGTGTTCCGCCAGTTCGAGCAGTCATCCAAGCCCGTGATCGCCGCGGTGAACGGCTTTGCGCTTGGCGGCGGCTGCGAGCTGGCGATGGCCTGTCACCTTCGACTGGCGTCGACTCACGCCAAGTTCGGCCAGCCGGAGGTGAAGCTCGGCCTGCTCCCCGGCTATGGCGGCACCCAGCGGCTGCCGCGGCTCATCGGCCGCGGGCGGGCGCTGCAACTGCTGCTCACGGGCGAGATGATCGACGCCGCCGAGGCGCTGCGCATCGGGCTGGTGAATGCGGTCTACGCGGCCGACGAACTGCTCCCCGCCGCGCACACGATGATGCAGACGATGCTCGCCAATGCGCCGCTCGCGCTCGCCGCCTGCATCGCCGCCGTGGACATGGGAGTGGAATCGGGGCAGGAGCAGGGGATCACCTACGAAGCCGCGATGTTCGGCGTGCTCGCGGCTACCGCGGACATGCAGGAAGGCACGGCGGCGTTCCTCGAGAAGCGCCCGGCGAAGTTCACCGGGACGTGACCGCCCCCGAGGCGGCGGAGCGCGAGGCGCCGTCCGCCGCGCTCCGCCTACGCCGCCTGACGACCCGCGACTTCCGCAATCTCGGCCGCGTCGACCTCGCCCCGCCGGCGGCGGGACTGGTGATCATCGGGGAGAACGGGCATGGCAAGACCAACCTGCTCGAGGCCATCTACTACCTCATGTTGCTGCGCTCCGTGCGCGGCACGCGCGATCAGGACGTCGTGCGGTTCGGCGCGGCCGGCTTCTTCGTCGGGGCTGAGCTCGAAGGCGCGCGGGTGAACGAGATCACGGTCGGTTTCGAGCGACAGGGGCGCCGCAAGCGCGTCCGGGTCGATGGCGTCGACGTACCGCGCCTCGCCGACGCGTTGGGCGCGCTGCCGGCGGTGATGGTCTCGCCGCGCGACGTGGCACTGGTGGCCGGTGCCCCGGCCGAACGACGCCGCTTTCTCGACGTGGTGCTGGCCGTCTCGTCGCGCCGTTACCTGCACACGCTCCAGCGCTACCGGCAGGCGCTGACCCGGCGAAACACGCTGCTGCGGCAGGCGATGCGCAGCCATGTGCCTGACGAGGAGATCGCCGTCTGGGAGCCCGCGCTGGCGGAGCACGGGGCGGCGCTCTGGCGCGAGCGCGCGGCCTGGGTGGCGACGCACGCCGACCGGTACGCCGAGCTGTGCGCGGCCATCGGCGAGCGCGGCACGTCGACCCTTCGCCTGACGACTGGCGTTCCCGTGGCGCCTGACGACGGCGCGCTCGAGACGACGCTGGCGGCGGGGCTGGCCGCCAAGCGCGCGCTCGACATGCGCCGCGGGGTTACGCACGTCGGTCCGCACCGGGACGATCTCGCGCTCGGCCTCGACGGGCGCGAGCTGCGCCTGTTCGGATCGGCGGGGCAGCAGCGCACGGCGGCGATCGCGCTGCGGCTGCTCGAGGCTGAGACGTTGCGCCAGCGCGGGGGCGTGGCGCCGCTCGCGCTGCTCGACGATCCGTTCGCCGAGCTGGACGCACGCCGCGCCGATCGGATCCTCGGGTTGCTGGGAGAGGCCGGGCTCGGGCAGACGCTGCTCGCCGTTCCGCGCGTCGCCGACATCCCGGCCGAGTACACCCGGCTCGCCCAGTGCTGGATTCGCGAGGGGGAATTGGGGCCGCCGGGTTCGCCGGCCGCGGCGGCGCGCGCTGGCGGATTGGAGGAGGTCGCGTGAGCGAGCCGCGACGACGTCCATCAACGATTGGCGACGTGCTGGCGAACGTCATTCGGGACGCCGGAATCGGCGAGCGGCTCGAACAGGCCAACGTGCTGCCCGACTGGCCCGAGTTGGTGGGCGGCCAGATCGGCTCGGTGACCGCGCCCCGGTCGATCGGCGCCGACGGAACGCTGTACGTGGCGGTGTCGACGCACGCCTGGATGTCGGAGCTGCAGATGATGGAGCGCGAGCTCGTGCGGTTGGTGAACGAGCGGCTGGAGGGGCGCGGGGCGGTAGCGCGGGTACGTCGGATCCGCTGGGTGCTCAACCGCGGCTGACGGCGGCGGGGGAATCCGACTGCCAGCCGTAACTCGTTGATTGGATGTGACTTAGAGGAACCGCTCCGACTTGCGTTCGGACGCGCGCGCGGCTAACTTATGGGGTCTGCCGTGAACGGCCGCTTCGGTGTCCGTTCGGGGAGTTTTCTTGTCATCCGGATAGCGAAGACATGGCGAAGAGCGCGGAAGCGGCGAGTGCGTACGGCGCGGGGCAGATCACGGTCCTCAAGGGGCTGGAAGCGGTTCGCAAGCGTCCCGGGATGTACATCGGCTCCACGTCGGAGCGCGGGTTGCACCACCTCGTCTACGAGGTGGTCGATAACTCGATCGACGAGGCGATGGCGGGCCATGCGGATTACATCACCGTCACGATCCACCCCGACAACTCGATCACCGTCGCCGACAACGGACGCGGCATTCCGGTGGATCTCCACCCGATCGAGAAGCTGCCCGGTGTCGAGCTGGCGATGACGGTGCTGCACGCCGGCGGCAAGTTCGACAAGGAGAGCTACAAGGTGTCGGGCGGATTGCACGGCGTGGGCGTGTCGGTGGTCAATGCGCTCTCCGAGAGCCTTCGCGTCTGGATCAAGCGCGACGGCAAGCAACACTACATGGACTTCGTCCGCGGCGACACCAAGACGCAGCTCAAGGTGCTCGGCACGGTGCCCAAGGGCGAGACCGGCACCACCGTCTGGTTCAAGCCTGACGATACGATCTTCACCGAGACCGTTTACAACTATGGGACGCTCGCGCACCGCATGCGCGAGCTCGGCTATCTGAACAAGGGGATCACGATCGTTCTCAAGGACGAGCGTGAAGGGCAGGAGAAGGAAGACACCTTCCACGCCCGCGGTGGATTGCAGGAGTTCGTGGCCTATCTCAACGCCACCCGCAAGCCGCTGCACTCCGAAGTCATCTACATCGAGACCGAGCGCGACGACATCGGCATCGAGCTCGCGATGCAGTACAACGAGGGGTACAACGAGAACGTCTTCTCCTTCGTCAACAACATCAACACACACGAAGGCGGCACGCACCTCACGGGGCTGAAGAGTGCGCTCACGCGCGTCATCAACCTCTACCTGCAGAAGAGCAGCAACCTGGCCAAGAAGGACAAGGACATCAGCCTCACGGGCGACGACGCGCGTGAAGGGCTGACGGCCGTGCTCTCGATCAAGGTGCGCGAGCCGCAGTTCGAGGGGCAGACCAAGACCAAGCTCGGGAACTCCGAGGTCGAGGGCGTGGTGCGCGTGGTGGTCAACGACCTGTTGACGACCTATCTCGAGGAACACCCGAAGGTCGGCAACATCATCATCGAGAAGTCGGTGTCGGCGGCGCGCGCGCGTGAGGCGGCCCGCAAGGCACGCGATCTGACGCGCAAGAAGTCGGGGCTGGACATCGGCAATCTGCCCGGCAAGCTCGCCGACTGTTCGCTCTCCGACCCGGCCCTGTGCGAGCTCTACCTCGTCGAGGGCGACTCGGCCGGTGGTTCCGCCAAGCAGGGGCGTCGGCGCGACTTCCAGGCGATTCTGCCGCTGCGCGGCAAGATCATCAACGTCGAGAAGGCGCGCATCGACAAGGTGTTGTCGAACGAGGAAATCCGGACGATCATCACCGCGATCGGCTCCGGCATTCGCGACGAGTTCGACATCACCAAGGCGCGCTATCACAAGATCATCATCATGACGGACGCCGATGTCGACGGTGCCCACATCCGCACGCTGCTGCTGACCTTCTTCTTCCGCCAGATGTCGGAGTTGATCGACGCCGGCTACATCTACATCGCGCAGCCGCCGCTCTATCGGCTCGGCAAGGGGAAGGAAGAGTACTACGCCTATGACGAGGGCGAGCGCGCCGAGATCATGGGGCGGATCAACCCCGAGGGGAAGCACAGCATCAACCTGCAGCGCTACAAGGGGCTCGGCGAGATGAACCCCGACCAGCTCTGGCGCACGACGATGGACCCGACGACGCGCACGATTCTCAAGGTCGGCATGGACGACGCGGTGCTGGCTGATCAGACGTTCCAGATGCTGATGGGCGACGACGTCGAGCCACGGCGTCAGTTCATCGAGGCGAACGCGAAGTTCGTGACGAATCTGGACGTGTAGCGGACGTCGCGACGCGGTGTCGCTGCGCTCGGGAGGTCGGAAGCACCGCTGTACGGTATGACCACCTGCGATGCGGTCCCCGTGACGGAAGCAGAGGGCGGCGCCCCCATCGGGGCGCCGCCCTCTGCTTCATCTGGCATAGCGCGCTAGCTCGTGTCGTCGCCGGTCGTCAGAAGGACGGACGTGACGGGACCAGCTCCGCTCCACTTCCACCCGACGTGAAGGGCGTACGACGCGTCCCCGCCACTATCAGCGCGGCGGCAAGCAGGAGCGCATTCGCCCCCCACATGCCGACGAACGGCGACACGACCAGCCGGTCCGCGAGACTCTCGCCCGTCACCAGCAGCATGTAGTACGCGGCGAATATCGCGACGGTCACCCCGATCATGAACCCCGCGCCGCCGCGCCGAACGCGGAGCGCAATGGCGACGCCGGCGAGTGCCATGACCACGCATGCGGCGGGAAGGGCGAGCTTCTTGTGGGCCTCGACCTCGTATGCGGCGGCGCGTGCGGCGGCCATCGGCTCGGTGTCTGGCCGCACCGTTCGCGCCGCCTCTCGTAGCTCGCCTAATGTCATGGTGCGATCGTTCGGTGCCGCCACGCCGCCGGCCAGCACCGCCGCCAGTCGCTCGTTCGCGCGGGGGACGATCTCCGCGTTCAGGACGAGCGCCAGTGCGGCGATGCCAGCGGCGGCGCCGAGTACGGGGAGTACAAGGCGGCGGACGCCGCCGCGCTCGCGCCGGGCGGCGGCAAGTGTCCCGTCCGCCCTGAGCCGCGTGAACTCCCGGAGCACGGAGACGAGGACGGCCATCGGGATCGTTATCGCCGCGATGAACGGAACGGCGAGCAGCAGCGCCTCCACGATGGCCTCAGCCGGCGCGCCCCGCGCGCTCAGCGCCGGGATCTGCCTCGTCGCATAAGGGGTGAGCAGCAACACGGTGAGCACCACGAACGTGACGGCGAAGGAAGCGGCGTGACGGCGTAGGAGCCGCGCGGTCGAGGGGTGCGGCATCATCGGACCTCCGAGGTTGGC
>JBBQHX010000201.1:0-6865 GCA_038324385.1 Gemmatimonadales bacterium
GTTCGCTCCCCGCTCTGTTTCATCAGGCCACGTCGGGCTGCGTGCGCGCCCACGGGATCACATCGAGGCGCTCGAACGAGATCTCCTTGCCCGTCTGCTCGCAGATGCCGAACCGCTCCGGCTCCTTGTAGAGCTTCCGCAGGGCCTCGTCGATCTCCGACAGCTCCTCGGATTCGCGGGCGACGATCGAGGCGTCGAGCTCCTGCTGCATCGTGTCGGTGCCCTGATCGGCCATGTGCAACGGCATGCTCGTGAGGTCGCCGTCGCGGTCCTGCTCCGACTCGTCGCTCGACTCGCTCTCGAACTTGGCGATCGACGTCGTGAGGCGTTCGCGCTCCTCGAGGAGCCGGCGTTCGATGTGCTCGCGCTGCGTCTTGGTGAGTGGCATGGATGGTCCGGACGTACGGGAATGATGAGACAATGCGCGGGCGGGCTCACAAGGCACGTCCGCTCGAACGGGGAACTGCGGGATGATGGCGGCGGTAGCGCGGTGGGATGACGCGTCGGGCCCGCCGACGTCCAGCCATGCGAATGGCGGACCGGCCAGCAGTCGTTCGAAAGCACGTTTCGTGCGCGGTCACCCGCGGTCAGCCGCGGTTATCCGCCGAACGCACGCATCAGCGGGGCCAGCCAGACGAACAGAATCTGCTGGAGTGTCGGGATCTCGGTGCTCAGAAATGCCAGCACGGGAATCACTGCAAACGTGACGATGTTGCGCATCAACGGCCACGACACCGTGACGCGCGGCCCAATCTCGCTCAGCACGTCGTGGCGGTCCATCTGCAGCAGCACCATCACGATCGACACGACGGTGGCCACCAGCACGATGGCGAAGATCCCGCGGAGCGTCCCCTGCGGCTGGAAGGGATAGCTCGCCAGCAGCATCGCCATCCATCGGCCGGCCGCGACGGTCCACGGGTTGCGCCTGGCCAGCCGCCGGAGCGCCATCCTCGCCGGCGGGCGAGGCCGCGCCGCGCTCCATCGGCGGAGTTCGAGCCATTCCTGCTGCGTCATCCGATGCAGGCTCGCCTGCGACGGCAGGTCGAAGGGCGACAGTCGCGTCAGGCGCGCGACCGCTGGCGGCAACGTCCCCAAGGTCGCGTGCAACGGCGTGCCCAACCAGAATGCCGGCCCGCAGCAGCAGATCGAAGCTGGTGAGCGCGCCGGCGCACGCGCCCGCAATCCCACCGGCGGCCCCGAACGCGGCCACTGCCCGCGAGACCAGCGTCGACGGCTGGTCCGCGAACGCGACCGTCTCGAGCGTCCGCGAGAACTCGGCGAGCAGCACGCACCCTCCAAACGCCAGCATTAACAAGAGCAGCTGAAAGACCCGCGTGCGGCAGCGGGCGATGCGTCGTGCCGCGCCGACGGGTCAGCTCGCGCAACGGCCCGTCAGGCACCTCGTCGGGCACCGCACCGACGGATCCGCTGAAGGCGGCGTCCGGATCCCCTCCCGAGCCCGGCCAGCGAGTGAGCAGCACCTGCTCGAACGCGGGCCGGCACTGTCCGGGTGCGTCCCGCGCCACGGCAGCCAGAACCGGTCGATCACGTAGCCCTCGCGCTCGTGCGCCCACCGCACCGACTCGATCCCGGCGTCATACGCCCAATCGAGGCGCGAATCCACTGGGTCGGGCAGGATCACAATCGACGTGCGCACATCGTACGGAATCGTCGCCGCCGGGCCGCCCTCCGCGCCACCGGCGGACTCGCCGATGAACTCCGCCAGCAGGTCGGCCGCGGTGCGGTATGGGCGCGGGCCCAGCTCGGCGGGTGCGGCCGGCACCGCGACCGCCTGCTGGACCGGAGGCGCGGACGCCGTTACGCCGTCCCGCGCGAGCAGGGCGGCGGCGGCCACCATCAGGACGACGATCCCGGTGATCGACAACGGGCGCGCATCCATGCGGCGCCTCGTCATCCGCAACGGCGGACTCCTGCGACTCCATCCCGTCCCCATACGGGCAGTACGGCCCGGCCGACGGTTGGACGGTTGCCCTCGACCGTTTGTCCAATACGCGGCACGGGCGCCGCCTGCGCAAGAGGACAGCCCGCACCGCGCCCGCCGGTCAGGCCGCGCGCATCGCCTCGGTCGGCGAGACTCGTCCGGCACGGCGAGCGGGGACGACGCACGCTACCAGCGCGATCGCGATCACCGTCGCCGTTCCAACCGCGATCGTCTGCGGGTCGCGCACGCCGACCCCGAACAGCAGCGCATCGGCCGCCGCGCCCCCGCTCCGTTCCACGAGACGACCAGCGGCGAGGTACACGCCGAGACCAGCCGCCATCCCGATCACCACCGGCCCCGCGCCACCACGCACGATCAGCCCCATCACCGTACGCGGCGTCGCGCCGAGCGCCATCCGGATCCCGATCTCCTGTTCGCGCTGCCGCACGCCGTAGCTGATCACGCCATAGACGCCGAGCGCCGCGAGCAGCAGCGAGAGGACGGCGAAAGCTGTCGCGACGCCCATCGAGAGGCGCTGCGCCACCACCGAGCGATTCAACAGTTCGCGTACCGGACGCGGCTCGTACAGCGGCACGTTGGGATCGACTTCGGCGACCGCGCGCTGCAGGGCCGGGATCAGCGCGCTTGACGGCAGCGTGCTTCGCACGACCAGTTGATGCGAGGACGCCCAGTAGTACTGCGCCGTCGGGTAGTAGATGCTCGCCTTCTCCGGCTCGTCGAGATTGCCGAGCGTGGCTGCCCCGACGACACCCACGATCGTCGCCGGCGAACCCTGGGAGATTTGCCGGCCGATCGGATCGACGTCGCCGAAGTAGCGACGCGCGAGCATCTCGTCGATGATCGCCACGATCGGTACGCCGTCGCGGTCGGCCGGCGTGAACTCACGCCCGCGGAGGAGCGGAATGCCGACCGTCTCGAAGTAGCGGGGACTAACAATCAGCAGGTTGGCGTGGCGCGCCGGTTCGTTCTCGCCGACGGGGATGCTCTCAATCTTGAACGGACTGGAGTCACCGGTTCCAGTGAACGGCACCCCCGATCCCACCGCGGCCGATTGCACGCCAGGCAGCGCGCGCACGCGGGCGAGCACCTGTTCGAAGAAGGCGATGCGCGCGTCCGGCGTCGAGTATCGCTCACCCTGCGCGGCGATGCCGGCCGTGACCAGGGCGTCGGGACGGAAGCCGGGATCCACCGCGAGCAGGGCGCCGAGGCTGCGCGTCAGGGTGCCGGCGGCGAGTAGCAGTACCAGCGTGAGCGCCACCTGCACGACCACCGTGCCCTGCAGCAGTCGGCTCTGCCGCACGCCGCCTGACGAGCCGCGGCTCGAGTCGCGGAGCACGTCGTTCAGATCCATGCGCCGTGCCCGGATTGCCGGCACCACGCCGAACAGCAGTCCCGCGCCGAGCGCCACCACCGCCGTCACGGCCAGCGCCGGCCCGTTGATCGTCACGTACTGCAGCAGCTCGAACGATCCGACCGCCCAGTAACGAAGCGCGCGGAGCGCGAGCGCGGCGACCGTCACGCCGAGCGCGCCGCCGACGAGCGCCAGTACGAGGCTCTCGACGAGCAGCTGGCGTGCGATCGCGCCGCGCCCCGCGCCGAGTGCGCCTCGGACGGCGATCTCCTTCGCCCGGCCGATCGCCCGCACGAGCTGCAGGCTGGCCACATTGGCGCAGGCGATCAGGAGCACCAGCATCACCGCGCCCATCAGCGCCAGCAGCACCACGCGCAACTCCCCCGCGAGATACTCGACGAGCGGAACGGCCATCAGCCCGAAATGCGTCGCGGGATCGTAGCCGGCGCCGACGAACCTCTCGTGCCAGGCCTGCGCTTCCTGCGCCAAAGCGGCGCGGGCGTCGTCGGGTGAAACACCAGGCGCGAGGCGTCCGACCATCGTCATCACCAGAGACGACCTGCGCTGGGGCGAACGCCACGCCACCGAAAGCTCCTGAGGCAGCCAGAGCCGCGCCGACCGCGGATGACCGAAGCCGGGCGGCATCACGCCGATCACCTGATAGCGCTTGTCGTCGAGTTCGAGATAGCGCCCGACGATCGCCCGGTCGCCCCCGGCGATCTCCTGCCAGAGATCATGGCTCAACACGACGACCTGATGACGTCCGGTCTCGGAATCTTCCGGGCGGTAGACCGTACCGAGCAGCGGCTGGCCGTCGAACATCGGAAAGAACTCGCCCATCGTGCGCGCGGCGCGCAGGCGGCGCGGTTCCCCCGTTCCGGTCAGCGTGACCGTGGTCCCGCGATAGGCGGTGCTCGCGGCGAACAGGTCGCGCCGCGTGAACAGGTCCTCGGCGTGCGCTGGCGAGAGGTCGGTCGACCGCAGCTCCAGCCCCGGATAATCGCCGCGCACGACGAGCATCCGCTCCAACTGGTCGACCGGAAGTGGCCGGAGCAGCACGCTGTGCACGGTGCTGTAAATCGCCGTCGTCGCGCCGATGGCCAGAGCGAGCGTCAGGAGGATCGCTGCGGTCAGCCCCGGACGCGCGACCATGCCGCGCACGGCGTAGCGGAGATCGCGGGCGAGGACCCCGACAATATCGAGCCAGTTCTCCCGCCGGATGCGCCGCGTGTCGATCGACCGCGTCGCCCGCCGCCAGGCCTCGACGTCGCCGAAGCGCGCGCGCACCTCGCGCTCCGCCTCGTCGCGCGACATGCCACGCGCCACCAGTTCATCGACGCGCTCGTCGATGTGGAAGCGCATCTCCTCGTCGATGTCGGCGTCGACGCGACGGGTAGCGCCCGGCAGACGGAAGGCGCGCCGCGATCCGGGGGCCCGATCCTCGGCGCTCATCGGGCGCCTCCCGTCGCCGCCAGCACCATTCCGACCGCTTCCGTATACCGCGACCACTTGCTGAGCTCGGCCGTGAGCTGTCGTCGGCCGACTGGCGTGAGGCGGTAGAACTTCGCGCGCCGCCCGCCCTCGGTGTAGCCCCACTCGGCGCTCAACCACTCACGGGCCTCCATTCGGTGCAGCGCCGGATAAAGCGCGCCCTCCTCGATCTGCAGCCGATCGACCGTCGCCGTCTCGATCCATCGCAGTACGCCGAGCCCGTGGCGAGGGCCCCAGGAGAGTGTCTTCAGCACCAGCAGGTCGAGCGTGCCGCGCAACAGGTCGAGATCCGAGTCTGCCATCGTGTCACCATGGAAACGTGGGCCCTCGCCGCACCGGGCGAGGTGCGGGCGGGTGTACCCTTAGGTTTCTAGGTAAGACGGCGGAGTGGGGCGCAGGGTTTCACCGCGATCCCGGGATCGGTTGGTCCCGAAACGACGAGACCGCCACAGCCCCGCTGTTCGCGGACCGTGGCGGCCTCGTCGGGACTAGCCCCGTACCTGACCGGTCAGGGCCGCAGCACGACCTTGATGCAGTTGTCCTCTTTGTCGCGGAATGTCCGGTAGGCGTCCGGCGCGTCCTCGAGCGGCAGCTTGTGCGTGATAATGAACGACGGATCGATCTCGCCGTCCTCGATCTTGCGCAGGAGCGGCGCCATGTACTTCGGCATGTGCGTCTGCCCCATCTTCATCGTCAGGCCCTTGTTCATCGCCGCGCCCATCGGGACCTTGTCGAGCAGCCCGATGTAGACGCCCGGAATCGACACCGTGCCGCCCTTGCGGCAGTTGTAGATCGCCTCGCGCAGCACGTGCGGACGGTCGGTCGCAAGGTTGATCGTCTCCTTCACCTTGTCGACCACGGCGTCGAGGCTGCCCGTGCCATGGGCTTCCGCGCCCACGGCATCGATGCAGCGATCGGGGCCGCGTCCGTTCGTGATCTCATTGAGACGGTCGTTGACGCTCTCGTCGGTGATGTCGATCGTCTCGGCGCGGCCGGCCGTGCGCGCCATGGCCAGTCGCTCGGGCACGCGATCAATCGCGACCACGCGTCCAGCACCGAACATCCACGCGCACTGGATGGCGAACTGCCCCACCGGCCCGCACCCCCAGACCGCCACCGTGTCGCCCGGCTCGATCTCGGCATTCTCGGCGGCCATGTAGCCCGTCGGGAAGACGTCGGACAGGAAGAGCACCTTGTCGTCAGGCAGGTCGGACTCGATCTTGATCGGCCCCACGTCGGCGAACGGCACGCGCAGATACTCCGCCTGGCCGCCGGCGAAACCGCCCGTCAGGTGCGAGTAGCCGAGCAGGCCGGCCGGCGCGTGCCCCATCATCTTCGCCGCCATCTCGGCGTTCGGGTTCGACGTGTCGCAGCACGAGTAGAGCTCCTTCTGGCAGAAGAAGCAGCTACCGCACGAGAGCGTGAACGGCACGACCACTCGATCGCCCTTGCGAAGGTTGGTGATCGCGCTGCCCACCTCCACGACCTCGCCCATCGGTTCGTGACCGAGGATGTCGCCCGACTCCATCGTCGGCATCATGCCGTCGAACAGATGCAGATCCGAGCCGCAGATCGCCGTCGACGTGATCCGGACGATGATGTCGCGCGGGTCCTGGATCTCCGGATCCGGAACCGTATCGACGCGAACGTCACTCTTCCCATGCCAGCACAGTGCTCTCATCGCCTTGCCTCCATTCCCGGGATGTGCCGCGGGTCGGATGAGGCCGCGGCGACCGGCCGCGTGTGCCAGTGCCCGCGGTGGCGAGGCATGCGACATACCGGGGGCGCCGGTGTGGCGCGAATTCCCTGGATTCGGGCGATGCCGCTGGTTCAGGCGTCGCCGGCTGAGGCGTTCCGGTCGGCCATCCGCTGGCGTCGCTCGGCTTCGGCCCAGTCGATCGCGGGGGCGACGTCCGCGTCGGCCAGCAACAGGCTCGCCGCGGCCCGCTCGATCACCGGCGCGCCCAGCTCCGCTGGCAGGGCGCGGCCGAAGTCCAGTTCGGCGCGTCGGCAGATGCGCTCCTCGCGCGCGCGATCGCGCGTGGCTGCGTCGACGCCCA
>JBBQHX010000202.1:0-6855 GCA_038324385.1 Gemmatimonadales bacterium
ATACCAGAGCCCCGTACTGACTTCGTCACGCACCGAGGGACGATCCTGCCGGACCTCCGACGTGAGCCAGAGCAGCTCCACCTCTCCCTCCAACGCCTCCTCGGCCGCACGCCGATCGTCGGCCGATGCGAGCTCGCGCGCAAGCAGCAGGTCGGCGACGCGGGCCTGCAGGGCGAGCAAGGTACGTCGCGTCGATTCCGTCGGATGCGCGGTGAGCACCGGCCGCACGTCGAGGCGTTCGATCGCGCGGGCGATCTCGTCGGCCGAATGGCCTGCCTCACGAAGGGTGCGCATCGTCCAGCGAGCGGACGCCACCTGTGCGTCGGCGCCACCCTGCGCCAGGTAGTACTGACGGCGGCGCACGCGGTGCACCTGTTCGGCCGTGTTGATGAGCAGGAAGAAGAGCGTGAAGGCGCGCGCCGTCACCGCACTCACGCCGATCGGCAACGCCGCCACACGATCGAGCAGTTCCTCGAGTGACGGGGCGTTCGGATGCCCGCGCCGTCTGGCGCGACAGGCCGTCCGGAGTCCCTCGACCACCTGAAATGCCTCGTCACCTTCGAGCCGGAGGATGACCTGGCCGAGCGCCGCGGCGAGCCAGCGAACATCCTCATGCAGGGGAACGTCCTCGGGTCGCAGCATCGGGTCGAGCGGATCGGGCAGGTCGCGATCGGTCACGGCAGATGGGGAGTGTGGGAACGGAGCCACGCGCGGCGCGGCGGGTGCCTCACGCGAACGGATTCGTCGGTGAGTCGTCAGGCATCGGCGTCGGGCGGCGCCGCGGGCGCATCGGATCCGCCGCTCGGGAGGGCGATGACCGTGAGCAGGAAGATGCCGCCCGTCTTCGAGGAGACGCTGTGCATGATCCCCGCCTCGAGCGAGAAGAGGGTCCCGGTCGGAAGCGGCCACCGCTGCCCGCCAGCCTCGAACTCGATCGTCCCCTCGAGCACCTGCACGCTGATCGGCCCGTCCGACTTGTGCGGCCGCAGCGACCCAGCGGGCTTGAGCCCGACCAGCGTCACGCGAAGCGCCCCGTTCTTCAGCAACGTCCGCCCGATCCGCTCGCCCGCCGAGACGAGCTGCTCGCGAACGGTCTGCATCTCCTGCTCGAGCGAAAACGAGAGCGTGGCTGCACTGACGACGTGATCGAGACTGGACATGGCCTTCTCCATGAAGTGCTGTGAAGCCGACACGCCCCAACACGGGGCGGGTGAACCACGACGTACCGACAGGCACAGGGTCCGCCCGCCGGCTCCGGGCGCAACGTCCCCGATGCAAATTCCGGAGTTCCCCGACTGCATCGGTCCGAACCAGGTGCGACATTTCGACGGTGACTCCCAAGCTACCCCCGGGCTCCCCCCCGGGTAGTGGACAACCCCGACGAAGCGCTGCGGACGCCGGCCCAGCCCTCGCGGAGCAGTAGCCCAACGCCCAAGCCTAAAGCCCACAGCCCAGGGCCGCCGCCAGTCCCCAGCCGCCCATCGCATGTCCACGAAAGCTCTTCCCATCGTTGGCGCACCGGCTGACGACGATTCGCGAGCGGTGCCGCACGAGGCGCCGCACCCGCTCGCGCCGCGCCCCGACCTTCGGGATGAGGATCTGCACGCGTTGCTCGTCGACTTCTACGACCGGATCGCGCGAGAGCCACAACTGGCGCCCTACTTTGCGCCGGTGGACATGCCCGCGCACCTTCCGCGGATCGTCGATTTCTGGTCGACGCTGCTCTTTCACACGGGGCGGTACTCGGGCAACGCCTTTCGTCCGCATCAGTCCATGGAGGGGCTGACGGCCGAGCATTTCGTCCGGTGGCTCGGCGCGCTGGAAGCCACCGTCGATGAGCGCTTTGGCGGTCCGATGGCCGAACAGATGAAGACCATGGGACATCGCATCGCCTACAGCATGCAGCTCCGGCTCGGCATTATCCCCGCGTCGGCGTATCCCGCCTGACGCGGGTGTCGTCAGGCAGAAGACAGAAGACAGAAGACAGAGGACAGAGGACAGAAGACGGACGGTCCGTGAGAATCTACTCTTCGTCAAACCCGACGCGACGGGGCTCGACACTCCGATCGTCGAGAGCGGGATGAAGCTCTCGGAGGGCGAGCGGTCGTCGCCCGCCGCGTGCGGCTCCCGCGGCGCCGTCCCTTGATGGATTGCGGTCGGTGAATCAACTTGCCTGCTAGGCGGCCCCCGCCCCCACCACGGGAGCCATCCGGACGCGCCATCCGGACGCGCCATCCGCTCACTGACCACCGAGTGATTCCTGTGGACGACCTGACGAGTGCCCTTCCAGCGGTCACGCGCGCGGACCCCTCTACCGCGCGCGAGAGTCGCCCCGGTCGGGCCGATGCGCGAGCCCTGCCCTTGCTCGACGTTCCGCTGGAGCGCGACGTCTTCCTGCGAACCTTGCTGCGGGAGCTCGCGGGAACGCTGCAGGACGTCGTCGGACTGAACGAGGCGTCGGGATTCGTGAGCGTCGTCGGCCAGACGATGGGACGTCAGATTGATCGCGTCTACCGGACCGCGCTCGGCGTGCCGCGGCTCTCCCCCGAGGAGGTCGCGGACGTGCTGGTCGATCTGAAGGCGCGCATTCGTGGCGATTTCTTCGTGATCGAGATGGACGCCGACCGCATCGTGCTCGGCAACCGCGCCTGTCCATTCGAGGGGCAGGTCGTGGGGCGTCCGGCGCTGTGCATGATGACGTCGAACGTGTTCGGTTCGATCGCCGCCGAGAACCTCGGGTACGCCAAGGTCGAGTTGCAGGAGACGATCGCGCTGGGCCATGCGGGCTGCCGCGTGGTGGTCCACCTGCGCCCTGGGGCAGACGCGGACCTCGCCCCGGGGCGTGAGTATTTCAGCGACGGTGGCGCCTTCGATGCTCCCCCCGATCTCGCGCCCGCGTCGCCGTGACCGACGCTGCCGACCAGAGGCCCGGTATTCCCGCACCGCCGCCCGCTCTCGTCGGCGGCGGCGCCCCTGCTCCTGATGCTGCCGCCATAGGGCTCGCGGAAGGCGTGATCCTCGCCCTCCCCGAGCCGGCGATGCTCGTCAGGCGCGACGGGATCATCCTCGCCGTGAACGCTGCCGCGGCCCACCTGTTCGCGACAAACGCCGCGGCGCTCCACGGCCAGCCGCTC
The DNA here is from genome assembly GCA_038324385.1 of Gemmatimonadales bacterium. Taxonomy (GTDB): domain Bacteria; phylum Gemmatimonadota; class Gemmatimonadetes; order Gemmatimonadales; family Gemmatimonadaceae; genus JBBQHX01. The sequence goes on from JBBQHX010000202.1 coordinate 3,135, forward strand.
GCCCAGTGGCTGCACGATGCACCGGACACCGTCGCGACCTACCTCGCGGCCTGCGCCCGAACACGCTCACCCCTTCCCGGCGCGGTGCGTCGGCGCGCCGCGCGTGCCGTGCTCGCCGGCACCGATTACGTCGGCGGGACGAGTGATGTCACGAACGGCGACGGCGGGCCGTCGTCGCTCGTGCGGCACGCGGTCTCGGGGGCCGTCGTGCGTCCGGCCGCCCCCGGCGCGCCCGCCGTGGTCCTGCTCCGTTTTCGTGTCAGCGACGAGTCGAGCACTCGCTTCCTCGTGTTGAATCGACAACTCGACGAGCTCACGCGTGAGGTGCGGGCCCGCCGGCTGGCCGAGTCCGTCGCTCGGGAGGCCAGCGAGCGACTCGAGGAGCAGGCGGTCGAGCTCGAGCTCGCAAACCACCAGTTGCAGGACCAGGCGGTGGAGTTGGAGTTCGCCAATCAGCAGTTGCAGGACCAGGCAGTCGAGCTGGAGCAGCAGATCGATCAGGTGCGGAGCTACGCCGACGAACTCGCCGGGCTCAACACGAGCCTTGAGTCGGCCGCGACCGCGGCCGAAGCCGCACGAGTGGTCGCGGTGCAGGCGAACCGCGCGAAGAGCGATTTCCTCGCCGTCATGAGCCATGAGCTGCGCACCCCGCTCAACGCGATCGGCGGTTACGCGGAGTTGCTGGAGCTCGGCGTGCGCGGTTCGATGAACGACGAGCAACTCCACGACCTGCAGCGCATACAACGCAGCCAGCGGCATCTGCTCTCGCTCATCAACGAGGTGTTGAACTTCGCGCGGCTCGAAGCGGCTCCGCTCCACTACGCGATTTCCGCCGTCCCGCTCGACCCGCTGCTCGGAACCCTCGAGACGCTGATCACCCCCCAGCTGCAGCGCCAGCGGCTCGAGTACGTGTACGACCGCGGTCCGGCGTCGCTCGAGGCCACAGCCGATCCGGAACGACTCCAGCAGGTGTTGCTCAACCTGCTGTCCAACGCGCTCAAGTTCACGCCCCCGGGCGGCACCATCCGCGTCACGGCGGATGCGCACGACGACGGCGTCCGCATTCAGGTCGCGGACACGGGCGTCGGCATCGCGCGCGACAAGCGCGAGCGGATCTTCGAGCCGTTCGTGCAGCTCGACCAACGCCTGACGCGGGAACATGGCGGCGTCGGGCTGGGGCTGGCGATCAGCCGCGAACTCGTGCGCGGGATGGGCGGCGATCTGACGGTCGCGAGCGCACCGGGTGGGGGATCGGTGTTCACGGTGAGGCTTCCGGCGGCTTGAACTTTGGGCGGTCTCATTCCGTGTTCTGAAGCTCGGTGATCAGCGCTTCCATCTCGGCGATTTCCCGGCGCTGGGCTTCGATGATCTCGCCGGCGAGTGCTCGCACGCGCGGATCGGTGAGTGAGGCGCGCTCGCTCGTGAGGATGGCGATGGAGTGATGGGGAATCATCGCCTTCATCCACGCCACCTCGCCGACCGTCTGCTGACTGCGCGCGAGGAAGAGTGACGTCGCGACGACCAGCGCGCTGGCCGCGAAAATGGCCAGATTGGCTCGCCGATTTTCGTACATCGCGAGCATGAAGCCCAGCATGATGATCGCCATCACCGCTCCCATCAGCAGTGCCATCCAGAAGCGTGTCTGGCTCCATCGAACATGATCGAACTGGTACGTCGTGGCGTACATGAGTCCGAACATCACGACGGTGGAGGTCGCGATCATGGCGGCAAATCGTCGGTAGGTCATCGGGTTCCATTTTCGATGCGGGGTGGATGGGTCGGGGCCGTGCGACCGTTCAGGCGTCGAGTGGTCAGCTTCCGGGCCAGCCGCGCGCGGCCCCCTCCCCATCAGGCCGCCCGGCGGCCATCTTTCGGAGAACATGATGCACCGCCTCCGCCGACTCGCCCCAGCCCTCGTGGCGCTCTTCCTCTTCCAGCTGATTGTGCTGGGAGCGGGCTTCGGGTGTGCGGTTCCCGCCTTCATCAGCGGGATTAGCGGCGCAGCGCTCGGCAACGGGCCACCTGGCGTGGACGTCCACGCCGCCAGCGGCGATCATGCGCATCATGGCCTGGACGCCCCGGGATCGGGCGGCCTCGCCGCCGAGCGCGGCGCCCCCGCCCCAACGCACGAACCGCACGGCGGGCAGTCGCACTGTTCGACAGCCATGGCGTGCGCCACGGCTGTCATCGCCAGCGCGCCTGCACTGGTCCCCGACGCGGGAGTGCTCGCCGCCGGCGCGGCCACTTCGCTCGACCCGACGGCGCCAGCCCTGGTGTTCGGCGCCCCGGAGACGCCTCCGCCGCGAGTCTGAGCCGCTCGCCCAATCGACGCGCATACCACGCGCCCGATCGCGGCCATCCAGCGCTCGTAACTCAGCGGTTCGCCCGGCCCGTCGACCTCCCGTATCAGCTCGGGGGCGTTCGGTCCGCGGCGACCATGGTTTGTCTCCATTTCCGCCATCCACTTCATGCCCCACACTGAACGCATCGCGACCGCGAGCGGGCGACATCGCCGGCTCGCCATCCACGCCGCGACTCTGACCTCTGCCCTGCTCGCTCTCGCGCTCACCGCATCGGGCGCCGCCGCGCAGACGGACTACTACAACACCGACGCCGGTCGCCCGATCACGATCGAGGATGCCTATCCGATCGAGCGCCGAGCCATTGAACTACAGTTCGCGCCCCTCCGGCTCGAGCGTGCGCGCGGTGGCGCCTACGCCTGGGGGATCGAGCCCGAGATTGCCGCCGGCCTGCTGCCGCGCACGCACTTCGAGGTCGGCTTTCCCCTCGTCTACTCCGACCTCGGCGCGGGGATGCGGTCGGCGGGGTTGGCAGGCATCGAGATCGGAGCGTTCCATAACCTGAACGTCGAGACCCGAATTCCGGCGCTCGCCATCGCAGGAGAGGTGCTCCTCCCGGCCGGACCGCTCGCTCCCGACCAGGCCTATGCGTCGGTCAAGGGCATCGCGACCCGGACGTTCAGCTGGGCGCGCTTCCACGTCAACGGCCAGTACACCTTCGGCGACGAACTCGCCCGAACGGAGATCGACGGTGGCGGACATGGTGCTGCCGAGCTGTCGCGCTGGATGGGCGGGATCGCGGTGGATCGTACCTTCCCGCTCGAATCGCTGCTGATCACGGCCGAACTGGTGGCGCGTCAGCCGCTCGTCGATGGGGAGGAGCTCGCATGGGACGCCGCGGCCGGCGCGCGCTATCAGTTGAGCCCGCGGCTCGCCGTGGACGGCGGGGCTGGCCATCGCCTGACGGGCGACGGCGGCTGGTTCGTGACGTTCGGCGCAGCCCTCGCGATCGGCATTCCGTGGTCGGGGGCCCGATGACCGCGCGACCCACCTCCGCATCGATACGGCGTCGTCGCTCCGGCGCCCGCTCGCCTGCCACTTCTCGCCTCACGATCGGGAGTCATTCCATGCACAACAGCACGCAGCTCCGCAGCAGCGGCGGCGTCAGGCGCCTCGGAAGCGTCCTGGCGATCGCGCTTGCCGCTAGTCTCGCCGCGCCCGGTGGCGCGCAGGCCCAGTGGGTCACGACGTACGAGCAGTTCTACCTGCAGGCGCCGCATAACTGGGAGTTCCGGAATCAGTATCAGGCCGCCGACCGCCTGTTCAACGCGTTCGATTACGGCCACGCCATCCTCTACGAGAAGCTGTGGACGCAGCCCGACGCGCCGGCCTCGCTGCTCGAGGAGAAGGAGTATGACTTC
>JBBQHX010000203.1:0-6839 GCA_038324385.1 Gemmatimonadales bacterium
GCCGCGCGGATCGGGTATCCGCTGATCGTCAAGCCGTCCAAGCAGGGTTCGACCGTTGGGCTGTCGCTCGTCCGCGACCCGGCCGAGCTCGACGGGGCGGTCGCACTGGCGTTCGAGCATGATGACGAGGTGATGATCGAGGCGTTCGTGCCCGGCCGTGAACTCACCGTCACCGTCCTCGGCGGCGAGGCGCTGCCGGTCGGGGAGATCATTCCCCAGAAGGAGCTGTACGACTACGAATGCAAGTACACGCCGGGGATGGCGGAGGAGATCTTCCCCACCGATCTCACGGCCGACGAGACGGCGCGGGTCCAGGCACTCGGCGTGCAGGCCTACGAGGCACTCAAGCTCGCCGGCTGCGCCCGCATCGACTTCCGCTTCGCCCCCGACGGCGAGTTTTACTGCCTCGAAGCCAATACCCTCCCGGGCATGACCGGAACCAGTCTCGTCCCGCAATCCGCAGCCGCAGCCGGGATCAGCTTCCCGGAGCTGTGCGAACGGATCGCCCTTCTCGCGCGCGATGGCGTACGGCGCCCCGGCTCATGAATAGCCGGACGGTGGGCCCGTTCGCCGCCCTGAGCGGGGTGGTGCCGGCGGTGCAGCGGCACGGCCCTTGGCTGGGACGGCTGCAGCTCTCGGTGCGCTTCGCCGACGAGGCCGAAACGGCCGTGATGTACACCCCGCCCGCCCTCGCCCGAGAGTTGCGGAAGGTCGCTGGACGCGCCCCCTTTCACTCGATCGTCTTCGGTGGGCGTGACGTGCTCGCCGATGCCTCGTTCATCTCGGACGCCCTGGAGCGGGCCGCGATGGCACTCCCCGTGCTGCTCGATACCGATGGACAGCGGCCGGAGGCGCTGGCCACGGTCGTGTCGCATGTCGCGCTCGTCCAGATCTGCGCCCGTGGCAGCGAGCCGGATGCCGTGGTGGATCGGATCGTGGCCACGCTGACCGCGGCCGCGTCCGCGCAGCGGGAGCATGCGTTGGTGATGATCGTGGGAAACGACGCCAGCGACGCCCAGACGCTGCGGCTGATCGAACGAGTGGCGGCGGCCAGTCCGGCGACGCTACTGGTGCTCCACCCCGAGGCCGGCCCGTCCGACGGACCGACACTCGATTCGCGCTGGACCATGTTGCTCGAACAGGCGTCGGGCTTGTTGCACGACACCCGACTTCTCACGCCACTCGCGGTGCCCTCGACCCGTCGGTAACCGGGCTCCCGGAACATCAGGGGCACGTGGGCCGTATGGAAAGGACTGTCCCGATGCCCCAGTCTGCAGGTCCGCCGATGTCCTACCCCGCCGCCGCCGACGCCTCGCCCACCCCTCGCCTCACGCCGGCGGTCAAGGGGCTGGTCGCCGCGTGCGCGGCGGTGTTCTTCATCCAGGTCACGACCTTCATCGGTGCCGCCGACATGCACCGGTGGCTCGGCTTTTCGCTGACCACGATCGGGGAGCGGTGGTGGACCCCGGTCACCTACATGTTCGTGCACGGCGGCTTCTGGCACCTCGCGCTGAACATGTACGTCCTGCTGCTGTTCGGGTCGCGCGTCGAGCGGGCGTGGAGCTCGGGGGAGTTCGTCCGCTACTACCTCCTCTGCGGGTTCGGCGGACTGCTGCTGCAGGTGCTCTTCTTTCGCGACAGCCTGCTCATCGGCGCCTCGGCGGCCGTCTACGGCGTCATGCTCGCATTCGCGCGGCGGTGGCCCGACGAGGTGGTTTACCTGTTCGCGGTGATCCCGATCAAGGTGCGCTGGCTCGTGCTCGCCCTCGCCGTGATGAGCCTCGTCAGCGGCATCGCCGCCACGAGCGATGTCGGCTCGACGACGAATGTGGCGCACCTGGCGCACTTCGGCGGCTTCCTCACCGGCTGGCTCTACCTGCGGATGTTCGCGATTACCGACGGCCAGCGACTCCGCCCACGCATCGCCGCCCTCCCCGATACGCCCGACGAGACTCCGCGCGCCGTGCCGCGCGGCCCCCTCCGTCCGCGCGAGAAGCCGGACGACGAGGTCGACGAGATCGTGCAGCGGAGCCGCGCCGCGGTGGCCAACAATCGGCCCGGCTTCCCCGTGGCCACGCAACCGCGCCCCGCCGAACCCCGCACCCCGGCGATGGATCTCGACCTGCTGCTCGACAAGATCTCCCAGCACGGCATCGACAGCCTCACCGGCGAGGAGCGGCGCCTGCTCGACGAGGTGTCCCGCAAGCTGCAGGACGGACGCAACGCCGACTGATCCGCCTGTGTCCTCCCCATGGCATCCCAATTCGCCGGATTGCCCGCGGGGTATGGACGAACCCGGTTCCCTGTCGTAAACTGGTCAGTGAAGCTGGCGCTCGTCGCGTCGGTGGACACCGTCGCGAGAACGGCGTGACGGTCTCCTGCCCCCCGGTTCTGCCGGGGGGCTCTTTTTTGCTCGTGGGGGCGACCGGTGGTCGCCCCCACCCGTCGCTCCGTCCCCGCCCACGCCCAAGATCCGCCATGCCCCGCCCAGAGCTTCTCGAGACCTTTCCCAATCCGCATCCCGCTCGCGACTACGAGATCTTCATGACGTCGCCCGAGTTCACCTCGCTCTGTCCCCTCGGCGGGGTCGAGAGCGACGCGGAGGAGCTGCGGGCCCTGGAGGGCGGCGCGCCCGACTTCGCGACGATCAACATCACCTACGTGCCGAGCGAGCGCTGCCTCGAGCTGAAGAGCCTCAAGCTCTACCTCTGGAGCTTCCGCAACGACGGCATCTTCTACGAGCGGGTCGTCAACCGGATCCTCGACGACCTCGTCGCCGCCTGCTCCCCCCGCTCGATGACCGTCGTCGGCGACTTCAACATCCGCGGCGGCATCAAGTCGGTCATAACAGCGCGAGCGTAGAACTACGGCTGTGGGCTGTGGGCTCTGGGCTTTGGGTCGACACGTTGGGGCTTTATTGCTGAACGCACGAGAGGATCGGCAGACGCGCCGATCCTCTCGAACAAGACGTAATGTGTGACACCAGGCTCAGCCCTGCAGGCCCATAGCCCACAGCCCAGAGCCCAGAGCCCAGAGCTGCCTCTTACATCCCACCCATTCGCAGGTTGCCGCAGGCGACGATGGTGCCGAGGTCGGTCGGCGACATGTGGGCTTGCACGTAGTAGTCACCCGTGGTCGGCGCCGCCATGTTGACCGTGGCCGTGGCACTGCCGGCGCCGTTGGCGTCGACCGTGAGGGGCGGATATTCCGCGGGCGGCCCGACGATGTCACCGCCCGAGCCGCACGTGCCGGCGTGGATGTGCCACGGGTGCGTGCCGTTGGGGGGGGCGCCCATGACGGAGATTTCGACCATCGTCGTGCCGGCGGCGGTGCCCGGCATCACACTCGCCGTGCCCGTCACGCTCGTGCCGTTTTGTGGCTCGAGGGTTGCCGTCCACCGGTCCATCGCGCCCATGCCCATACCACCGTCGGCAGGTGTGGCGCCCATCGTGCCGCCAACCAGACCCGAGTCCGCCATCGTGTCGTCGGTGTCCGCGCCGCCACAGGCGACGATCGTGCTGAGCGCGACGAGCGCGCCCATTGCCGGCAGGGTGCGCCAGGATCCAATGCGCATGCAGCCTCCAAATCGGGGGTGAGGTAATGCCGGTGACTGCGCCGCCATCGCGGCGGCGTTCCCGGCTACGATGAGTTCCACGCATGACCCGTGCTTGCACGATGCCCGGGTCACTGACCCCCGTGCCAGCGTCGCACGCCGAGGCCGTGGAACTCACGGTGCACAAGAGGCACCACGTGCGCCCGTCTCGCAACCCCACCCCGTGATCTGGATCGCCGGTCCTCGCGCCGCTCGGGTTGGCCGGAGCTGAATCCATCAGCGGCACCCCGCCGTAGGGATCGGTGCCGGACGACCCCCATTGCGGGCGATGATGGGTTTCACGGACGGCGCGAACCGGCGTCATCCGCGTCTGCCGGACACCTCTTGTTGCGAGGGCATTGCGATGGCCGCCATGGATGCTCCACTTCGACGGTCCCGCTCCAACCGAACGGTCGCCGGCGTAGTCGGCGGGCTGGCCGAGTACTTCGACATCGATCCAACGCTGGCGCGCGCGCTGTTCGTCATCGGGTCGATCGTGTCGGCCGCCTTCCCCGGGCTGATCGTCTATGTGGCGCTCTGGGTGATCATCCCCGAGGAGCCCTGATCGCGTCGGGCGGCTGCGCGCCCGCCGTCGAGTCGGAGATCCGCACGCGAAGCAGCCGCCGGTCGATGACCGGCGGCTGCTTCGACATTCCGGGCCGACAGCCGGCGACACGCTACCGATCGCCGCGTGAGGCGTCCATCCGCGAGACGAGCACCGGATCGGGCACGCGGCCGCCGGTCTCGATCGACGACGGGCGGGCCTCGCCGAGGAGGCGCGTGACGAACCGCTGGCCATCGGAGATACGCTCGATCTCGATCGCGATCGACTCGACGCCCTGTTCGACCCGTTCGAGACGCGCCGACGCGTCGGTACCGAGGACTGGCACCTGCTTCGTCGTCGCCCCCCGCCAGATCCGTCGTGCGGCGGCCAGCGCGATCGGCCCGAGCACGAACAGCAAGAAGACGATCGCGATGGCCGTGATCTGATCCGACGAGAGCAGCGAGTCGTCGTCAAAGACGGCCGGGCTCACGAGCGAGCCACTCTCGGCGACGTCGATCGGCGGCATCGCGAGCATCTGGCCATTGCTCTGGATGTCGCGCTCCAGCTCGACGATGCGGCCATCGAGTACGGCCAACCGCTGTTCGAGGCCGGCGCGGCTGGCGCCCGAGGCGTCCGAGAGCTGGTCGGCGAGCTCCTCGCGGCGCCCGGTGGCCGAGATCAACTGCTCGCTGAGCTCCGACTTCCGGATCTCGAAGCGCGCATACTCGGCGGCGTTCCGGGCCGGCGTCGCGAAATCGCCGCCGGCGGACGGGGCGATCGCGGGCGCGCCCTGCGCCTGGACGGTCACGCCCTCGAAGGCGGGAGGGCCCGGGGCCGGGGATGGGGGGGCCGGCGTGGCCGGCGAGGCGGGTGTCTGCATGGAGTTCCCTACGGCGCGCGCGCGCGCCAGGTTCCGGATACGATCGATCAAGATTGAGTGACGTCGCCGGGTGCTAGTGTACGGCGGGGCGCGCGATGCTCCTACAGGCAGTCGACGGGCTGCGTCGGCAGCTCGCCGTCTCCCGACGACACCGCGCACCGCTACTGGCTCGGCAGCGCTTGTAACGACCTCGAGCAGTGGATGGACGCCGATCGAGTGTTCGCCACGCGCGCGGCGGACCGTCCGGACCGGCTGGGCTATCGCGGCGAGCGACGGACCGCCTGACGAGGCGGCGCCGCTGTTCGGCGGCGCGGTGCGTGACGTCGTCGACGGGCTGCCGTGGATGCATGCGAGCGCGGTCGACGATCTGCGTATGCTGAGCGGGGCGCGGGGGGCGTTGCCGCGGTCGCTGCGGGTGGTCGCGGGTGGGGCCGGGGCACCTTGAGGGCGCAGGGGAGCCGGAGTCGATCGCGCGGGTGGGGGGCGCGGGAGTACCGTCGTCCGGGGGGCGCTGCTATACTATCGGTCGCAACGCGGCGGAGCAGGCCGCGGAGCTGGCACGGCCAGGTAGCTCAGTTGGTAGAGCAGCGGACTGAAAATCCGCGTGTCGGCGGTTCGACTCCGCCCCTGGCCACGTTGCAGGATAACAACTTTCGGCGTTCGATGACGAACCGCCCCCGGCGCTTGGGCCTTTTCTTGGACCAATACGCCGGGGGCGGTTCGTTGCGCATGAGTATACCGCAAAGAATCGAAGCCACCTGTTGATGCTCCCCTCCCCATTGGCCGGGACTCGCGCCGCACCGCTGGGGGTGGGTAGCCGAAAATGGAACGTGTATCTGCGGCACGCGCGAGCAGGGCGTGCTCGATGACTTGACCCTGGCGGGTACGGAGCCTGGCCGAGCGCTACGTGGCCCCCGACCGTATGACGTATGTGATGGTGGGGACGGCGACCCAGGCGCAGCGGCTCGGGGCGCTCGGGCTTCGGTGTCCCGATTATGATGAACGACATCGTCACGCACCTGGATCGGTAGGCGCCCTCGCGCCGCGCGCGCCGGCGATCCGCCCGTGCACGGGTAGCTCAATTCACGTCATCCCCGCCAGTCATGCTGCTTCGCTCGACCGCCGCGGTGTCGTGCGCGCTCACCGCCATGCTCGGTCTCGCCGCGTCGGCCGGCGCGCAGTCCTCATCGCCGCCGCCAGCCGGCGAGACGATCGTCTTCATGAACGCAACCGTGGTGGACGGCACGCGCGCCGCTCCGCTACGCAATGCGACGGTGCTGGTCCGGGACGGGCGGATCGCGCGCATCGACTCGACGGGCGCGGCCGCGCCGCCGTCAGGTGCACGGGTGATCGACCTCGGTGGGCGCTACCTGCTCCCCGGGCTCATCGACGCGCATACGCACATCGCGACGCGCGCCGCCGCGCGCCGGGCGCTGGAATCGGGGGTGACGACCGTGCGGAGCGCGAGCACTCCTGCGTACCAGGACGTGGGGCTGCGCGAGCTCGCGCGCCGCGGCGTGATCGCCGGCCCCGACGTGCTCGCTGCCGGCGTGTTCGTCACGCCGCAGCTCGGCGAGACGGCGCTCGCCGACCCGCGGCTGGCCGAGCTGGCGTCCGGAGTCACGACGCCGGAGCAGCTCCGGGCGCTCGTGCGCGTTAACCTCGACCGCGGCGTGGACTGGATCAAGACGCGCGGCACCGAGCGTGCCGGGCTGCCCGACACCGATCCGCGGCAGCAGACCTACACCGAGGCGCAGCTCCGCGCGATCGTCGAGGAGGCGGCACGGCGGAACGTGCCGGTGCAGGCGCACGCGCACGGTGAC
>JBBQHX010000204.1:0-6806 GCA_038324385.1 Gemmatimonadales bacterium
CACGCCGCGACCATCGCACGCCGCGACCATCGCACGCCGCGACCATCGCACGCCGCGACCATCGCACGCCGCGACCATCGCACGCCGCGACCATCGCACGCCGCGACCATCGCACGCCGCGACCGAAGCCGCGACCGAAGCCGCGACCGCGACACGCGGATTACCCGCACGCGACATCGCCACGACCGAAGTGACGCCCGTGGCGAGACGAGCACCCGTCCATGATGTCGCGGTGCCCAGATCCAGGGTTCGACAGCACAGGCAACGTATGCGAACCGGCACGTCGTTCCGACGTCGGCGCCGCGCTTGCCTGCACCCGATCGAGTGTGCCATCCCCAGCCGGCCATCCATTCGCCAACCACATACGTCACTGCTCCGCCGCCAGCTTCGCCAGAGCTCGCACCGTCGCGCGTCGGTCCGGAGCAGCCGCCGCCACCGAGATTGCAATCACAACACCAGACGTCGCGTTTACAGCTCGGCAGCGAGACGGTGGGCGCCTAGCGTTCGTTGCCACCACGCCCCCGCATTCCTATTCTTGCCTGACCAGGAGTATTTCACAGGCGGGCCCAGTACTTGACCTCAGTCTGTAAGCCCACCGCCCACAGCCCAAAGCCCAAAGCCGCCGCCTTTACCCCCCCCTCGCGCACCGCTAACTTCTGCCCATGACACGTGCCGGAATGGTCGCCGTCGTCGGCAAGCCCAACGCGGGTAAGTCGACCCTGTTGAATCGTCTCGTTGGGCAAAAGCTCGCCATTACGAGCCCCAAGCCCCAGTCGACTCGCGATCGCGTGGTGGGCATTCACACCACCGCGACAGCGCAAATGGTCCTCCTGGATACCCCGGGGCTGCTCGAACCGACCTACGCGCTCCAGACGGCGATGCGGGATACCGCCGTCGCGGCGTTGCGGGACGCCGATGTCGTGCTCTATCTCAGCGACGGAACGGATGGGGTGCCGCCGTCGCTGGAGGAAGCGGCCGGACTGACGCACTCGGTCCGCGCCCCCGTGCTGCTCGTCCTCACCAAGCATGACCTTCTGACCGAGGAGCGCCGCGCGGAGCTGCGCGAGCGGCATCCAGACGCCGTGCTCCTGTCATCGACGGATGGTGTCGGGATCGATACCCTGCTCGAACGTGTCGAGTCGATGTTGCCCCAGAGCCCGTTTCTCTACCCTGAGGACGAGATCAGCACGCAGTCGGTACGCTTCTTCACCGCCGAGCTCATTCGCGAGACCGCGCTCGAGCAACTGGGGGATGAAGTCCCGTACGCGCTCGCCTGCGAGATCGAGGAGTTCCGCGAGGACAAATCGCCGATCTACATTCGCGCCACGCTGCATGTCGAGCGCGAGAGTCAGAAGCGGATCATCATCGGGAGCAAGGGTGCCCGCATTCGCGAGATCGGGAGCGCGGCACGCGTCAAGATCGAGCAGTTCGTCGACTCGGCCGTCTACCTCGACTTGTGGGTCAAGGTCCTGCCGAACTGGCGGAAAAGCGTCGATGCACTCAGGCGCTTCGGCTATTCCGCCCCGGTCCGCGGCAAGAAGCGCCGGTGACGCGGCACTGCGGCGATGCGTCGCTCTGCAGTGACTCGACGGCGCATTGTGCCGGCGCATCACCAGGCACCGGTCCGGCGGGCTGGCGGCGCTGAGGCCTGTTTCGCCCGGCTCGCGCCGGTCGTCCTTCTTCTGGCCTGACTCAGCGCACGCCGGGGCCGATGCCGGCGCCCGGACAGTCGGCTCACAACGTTGTTTCTGGCGCGCGATCGGCCCGTCCGGTCGTGCCATGTCTTCCGCCCGCCCAGCTGTCGTGAGCCGACGCCCCGCACCACCGCCCGCCATTGTATTCGCGACCGCCGGCGCCCGCGCGCTGCCGGCGTCGGTCGACGCATGGCTGGCAGGTCTGCGCACGGAGCGCATGGTCACCAGCCGGGCGGACGAACTCATGGCGGTCGCCCTGCGAACGCGCCCGCGGGTCGTCGTCCTCGACGCGCGCGGTTCGGCGTTCGACGCGGCGCTGGCCGTGTGCGGACGCCTCAAGCGCGACTCCTACACCGGAATCGTACCGACCGTCGTCGTGACCGATCCAGGTGTGAGCGGCGTGATGCAGGCATTGGGTGCGGGTGCCGACGAGGCCATCGCTGACGATACTCCGGACCAGTTACTCACGGTCCGGCTAGAGTCGCTCCTCCTCCGATCGGATCGCGATACCGGCGTGCATCCGTCGACCCGCCTTCCGGGTGCGATCGAGATCGAGCGCGACATCGCGCGCCGTCTGCACGCGGGCGTTCCCTTTGCCGTGTGCTATGCCGATCTTGATCACTTCAAGGAGTTCAACGATCGATACGGCTACAACAACGGCGATCGGATCATCCGCATTCTCGCTCGCATTCTGCATGACGTGGTGAAGGGCGTGTGCGGCGAGGATGGATTCGTTGGCCACATCGGCGGCGACGATTTCCTTTGCGTGCTGCCGCTCGCCCCGATGGAGGAAGCGTGTGCGGAGATCATCGCCGTCTTCGATGCGCTGATCCCTTTTCAGTATTCGGAGCCGGACCGTCGCTCGGGCTACTTTTTTGGAAAGGATCGCCGAGGTCGGTTGCATCGCGTTCCATTGATGACGCTGTCGATCGGCGTGGTGACCAACGCACGCCGCGTGTTTACGCAGGCATCGCAGGTCAGCGAGCTGGCAACGGAGATGAAGAGCTACGCCAAGTCACTGCCGGGATCGATATACAGCATCGATCGTCGTCTCGATGCGGAGTCCGCCGCATCCATGGCAGCGGAAGACGCCGAGCAGGCGGCATCGGGGGCGGGCGCCGCCAAGGGCGTTGGACTCGGCGCACCGGTGCACGGTTCCGCGTCCGGCGGGCAGCACGAGGTTACATCCACGCGCGAGGGTGCGGGGACGCATGAACCGGAACCGTCCGCAGAGATCACGATCACGGATGAACGAGTGGTGGCGGCAGCTGGACAGGCTTCCGTCCCGTCTGGAGAGGATCGATGAACGTCAGTTGTCCCGAGTGCCGTAGCGTCTTCCGCGTCGACCCCGCCAAGGTGCCAGATGGCGGTATTCGCGCGCGCTGCTCCGTCTGCGGCGGGATCATCCGCATCGCTGCGTCGGCTCCCAACGCCGACTTTGCCGACGTCCCACCGTCGATTGCGCGGGCCACGCCGATCCGGCGGATGACCCCGGTGTCCGCGTCGCCCATCCTGGTAGGCGCGCGAGGCGGAGACCCGCCAGCGTCGTCATCGGCGCCGGCCTCCACCGACGAGGACGACGCGCGTGGATCGGAAGCGGCCGCATCGGAAGCGGCTGCATCGGAAGCGGGTGCATCGGCCTCGGTCGACCCGGAACCGAGCCACGACGGGGTCCGCCAGTCAGCCGAGCCGGAACCGGGTGCGGAGTCGGGCGAGCCGGCTGCCGCGCCGACCGAGACGGCGGTGGAGGCAGGCAGCCGCACCGAGGACGCGCCCGCGTCGCGCGACGCGGACGCTTCCGGAGAAGCCGGGCCAGCCGCGGACGACGTCGTGGCGGACGATCCGGCGCCCGAACGGTCGGCCAGTGGAACGGTGGAGCAGCAGCCAGAGGTTGCGGAGCCCGTCCGGGCGGTCGCTCCGGCGCCCTTCATCCCGCGCGCGTCGGACGACCGGCCGTCGTCGTCGGCGTCCGGTGGTTGGGGTCGCTCTGCGCCGGCGTGGCCGTCGAGTCCGGACCGCGCCCAGGCTGTGCCGAGTGCCGCGGCTGCGGCATCGTCCCTCCCGGATTCGACCCCGCCGGCTGTCACGCCGCTCCCACGCACGACGGCGTCGAGCGTCCCGAGGGTCGCACCGCGCCAGCCGACGCCTCCGGGCGGATCGGCGACACCGGGCCCGGCTCGGCGTCCGCTCAATCCGTTCCTGGCGAACGACCGGAACGTGAAGGCGAAGCGGCTGGCTCGAGCGTTGGTCTCGGACATGGTTGCCTACAACCCGAGCGAGCGGGAAGCCGGATTGCGCGACGGGTCGCTCAAGCAGCGGTTCCGCGAGGAGATCAAGAAGAGTTACGAGGAGTACGTCGAGCAGATGGGGAAGGAGTTTGCGGAGACGACGACGCACTTCCAGGACGCGCTCAACGATATTCTCGCCGGCGGGCAGCGGGTGTTCTAGCCGGGTGTTCTAGCAGGGACCCGCGCGGCGGGGTGGAGTCGAGCCCCGGCGGGCGCTACCTTCCGGAATGCACACGCGCGGTGCGCATGGATTCGAGCCGTGAGCGAGCCGTTCTCCGCCGAGGGGAGCGGCTCGCTGCGTACCGGCTCCGATGCAGCCTGCAGCATCCGGCGGGAGCGAACGCGCGCCGTGCGGATACCTCGAGACCCTTTTCCCCGACAGGAACGCGGGACCATGACTGACACCGATCGCGCACGCACGCTCCGCCAGGCCCACGAGCGCCTCAGCGAGTTGCGGAGGTATCTTTGACGTCGACGCCAAGCGGGACCGCCTGACGACGCTCGAGCAGCGCATGGCGGCGGCCGGATTCTGGACGGACCAGGAACAGGCGCGTGAGGTCGTCCGTGAAGTGAAGACGCTCAAGGGATGGACCGAGCCGTACGACAAGCTCGACGCACGAGTGGGGAGCGCGCTGGAGCTGGAGGAGATGCTCGCCGCCGATCCCGATCCAGACATGGGCACCGAGCTGGGCCAGGAAGTCACGGCGATCGGGCGGGATCTCGACGCGCTGGAGCTCCGCGGGCTGATGCGAGGCGAGGACGACTGGCGCGATGCGCAGCTCGAGATCAGCGCCGGCGCCGGTGGCACCGAGGCGCAGGATTGGGCCCAGATGATCATGCGCATGTACATGCGGTGGGCCGAGCGTCAGGGCTATTCGGTCGACATCCTCGATCTGTCCGAGGGGGAAGAGGCGGGAATCAAGGGCGCTGTTCTCGAGATTCGTGGGACGAATGCCTATGGCTTCCTCAAGCCCGAGGCGGGCGTGCACCGACTCGTGCGGATCTCACCCTTCGATTCGCAGGCGCGCCGCCACACGAGCTTTGCGTCCGTGTTCGTGATCCCGGTGGTCGACGACGAGATCAACATCGAGCTGCGCGACGAGGACATCCGGATGGATGTCTTCCGCGCGTCAGGCGCCGGCGGTCAGCACGTCAACAAGACGAGTTCGGCGGTGCGCCTGACGCATGAGCCGTCGGGTATCGTCGTCTCGTCGCAGCAGGAGCGGTCGCAGCACAAGAACAAGCTCACGTGCATGAAGATGCTCAAGAACCGCCTCTATCAGGTGGAAGTCGAGAAGCGTGAGGCAGCCAAGGCGCTGCTCGATGCGACCAAGTCGGACGTGAGCTTCGGCAGCCAGATCCGGAGCTACGTGTTCCAGCCGTATACGATGGTCAACGATCACCGCACCGACCTCAAGATCCCCGATGTGCAGCGGGTGATGGACGGCGACATCAGCCCGTTCATCGAAGCGTACCTCAAGCAGCACGGCGGAGAGCAGACGGCATGAGCACGGACGACCTGAACTTCGTGATGCAGGCCCGACGTGACAAGCTGGCCGCGCTCGAGGCCCGTGGCACCCCACCGTTCGCGTACTCGTTCGAGCGCTCGCACGCGGCGTCGGACGCGGTCGCTGCGCTCGGTCCCGCCGACGAGGAAGGGCCGACGGTTCGTGTTGCCGGGCGTATCGTCGCGTGGCGCGGACACGGGAAGACCGTGTTCGCTCACCTCGCCGACGAGGGAGGGCGCATTCAGCTCTACTTCCGCCGCGACGAACTGGGCGACGATGTGTTCACCCTGCTCGACCTGTTCGACATCGGCGACGTGATCGGCGTCTGGGGACCGCTCTTTCGCACCCGGACGGGAGAGGTCACGATCAAGGTGGCGGGCGTCGAGCTGCTGGCCAAGTCGCTGCGGCCGCTGCCGTACGGCAAGGAAGAGATCGTCGACGGCGTGCGCGTGCGGCACTCGGGCTTCGCTGATCCCGAACAACGCTCGCGGCAACGCTATGCGGATCTCGCCGTTCATCCGGAAGTGCGGGCGCTGTTTGCGGCCCGCTCGCGCATGACGGGCGCCATCCGGACGTTTCTGGACGGGCGGGGGTACCTGGAGGTCGAGACCCCGGTGCTGCAGCCGCTGTATGGCGGCGCCGCCGCGCGCCCGTTCGTCACGCACCACAATACGCTCGACATGCCGCTCTACCTTCGCATCGCCGATGAGCTCTATCTCAAGCGGCTGATCGTGGGAGGATTCGAGAAGGTGTACGAGATCGGCCACGACTTCCGCAACGAGGGGCTCGATCGGACGCACAACCCCGAGTTCACCATGCTCGAGTTCTACGAGGCGTATGCCGACTACGAGCGTATGATGGTGATCGTGGAGGCGCTCCTCCAGCAGGCGGCGGAGTCGGTGCGCAGCGCGCTCGCCACCACGCCCGAACTGGCGGAGCGGGTGCCCTCCTTGAGCCCGCCATTTCCGCGCATCGAGTGGACGGTGGCGCTCAACGAGGCGCTCGGCACCGATGCGATGACGCTGGACGTCGCCGCGCTCCGGAACACGGCCCGGAAGATCGGGGTTCAATCGGTCGAGACGCTGAGCCGGCCGAAGTTGCTCGACGAGCTCTTCCAGGCGCACGTGGAGTCTCGGATCGACCAACCGACGTTCGTCGTCGACTACCCGCGCGAGCTATCGCCGCTGGCCAAGCCCAAGCGCGGGAATCCGGCGCTCACGGAGCGATTCGAGCTGTTCGCGCAGGGCCGGGAACTGGCGAATGCCTTTAGCGAGCTCAACGACCCCATCGATCAACGCGCACGGTTTGACGCGCAG
>JBBQHX010000205.1:0-6803 GCA_038324385.1 Gemmatimonadales bacterium
ATTTACGCTCGCCCCCGGCGTCTCGAGAGCGGGGGTACCGCCGGTGGCGCAGGCAGCCACCGTCAGCGGAAGCAGAGCGAGCGCGAGCGCCGGGCGGGCGGGGATGCGTCGGGGCATGGCGGGGATGCGTCGGGGCATGGCGGGGATGCGTCGGGGCATGGCTGGGGTGCCGGAGGGTCAGCGAGGATTGCTGGGACGCGCGACGGGGCGTCAGGACATCGTAGCACTTTCGCGCGGGGGTTGCACATCGAAGCTGGTCGATGTAACATATCGAACGACATCAATGGAGCGAATTGTGGCCACTCGTGTGGTTCCCCAACAGTCCCCGTCGACCGCGAGCAGCGGCTGCTGCGAGGGTAGCGCCAAGTCGGCGCTGACGATGGCGGACGCCGAGCGGGCGACGGCCGATCTGGAGATTCTGGCCCACCCGATCCGGATGCAACTCCTCGATCTCCTGGCACGCAGCGCGGGGAGCGTGTGCGTGTGCGATCTCGAAGCGGCCGTTCCGGTGAAGCAGCCCACGGTGTCGCACCATCTGCGCCTTCTGCGCGGGGCGGGGCTGGTGGACAGCGAGCGGCAGGGGTTGTACGCCTACTACCGCATCGATCGCCCAGCACTCGACGCGCTGCGGGCGCGCATCGCCGAACGGCTGGCGGCGTTCGGCTAGCGCGGTGGGCTGGGTACCGGGCCGATCGGCGCCGTACCCAGATTCATCGATCGTCATCGATACCAACGTCGTTCCGCGTCACCCATCAGCCTTGGACTCCGACCATGTCTGCACATCTTCCCGTCGCGATCATCGGCGCCGGTCCGACCGGGCTGGTCGCGGCGGCTCACCTCGTCGCGCGCGGCGAGACGCCGCTCGTGCTCGAGGCCGGCGACGCGGTGGGCGCCAGCGTGCGGCAGTGGGCACGCGTGCGCCTCTTCTCGCCCTGGCGATATCTGGTGGAGCCCGTCTCGCGCGCCATGCTCGAGGCGACAGGATGGACGATGCCTGACGAGGAGGCGCTCCCGACAGGCGGCGAGCTGGTCGCGCGGCTCCTCGAGCCGCTCGCCGCCCTCCCGTCGATCGCGCCGCACATCCGTCTGGGGCACGAAGTGCTCGCCGTCACCCGACGCGGCCATGACAAGCTGAAAACGACGGGGCGCCACACGGCGCCGTTCGAGCTGGTCGTTCGGACGCCCACGGGACGCGTCGAGCGCATGCTCGCCCGCGCCGTGATCGACGCGTCAGGCACCTGGCGCTCGCCCAATCCGCTCGGCGGGGGCGGCGTGCCCGCCGAGGGAGAGGCGGAGGCGGCGGCGCGAACGGTGTACGGCATCCCCGATGTCGCCGGTGCCGACCGCGCGCGCTACGCCGGACGACGCGTGCTGGTGGTCGGCAGTGGACACTCGGCGTTCAACGCTCTGCTCGATCTCGCCAGGCTGCGCGACGAGGCGTTGGGCACGGAGATCCACTGGGCCATTCGCCGGCCGGCCATCGGCCAGCTATTCGGCGGCGGCGCCGACGACGAGCTCGCGGCTCGTGGGGCACTCGGCGCGCGGCTGCAGTCGCTCGTCGCGTCAGGCACGGTGCGGTTGCATCTGGGACTGCGCGTGACGCGCCTGGCGATCGAGGCCGGCGCCGTGATGGTGGACGGCGACGGCGGAACCCGGATCGGGCCGGTGGACGAGATCATCGTGACTACCGGGTTTCGCCCCGACGTCGCGCTCACCCGCGAGCTTCGCCTCACGATGGACGCCTGGCTCGAGGCGCCCGTGCGCCTGGCACCGCTGATCGACCCAAACCAGCATTCGTGCGGCACGGTCTACCCGCACGGCGCAGCGGAGCTCGCGCACCCGGAGCAGGACTTCTATGTCGTCGGAATGAAATCCTACGGGCGGGCGCCGACCTTCCTCCTGCTCACCGGCTACGAGCAGGTGCGATCCGTTGTCTGTGCGCTCGTGGGGGACGAAGAGGGTGCACGCGCGCTCGAGCTGGTGCTTCCGGAAACCGGCGTCTGTCAGACGGACCTCGGCGGCTCGTCCTGCTGCTCGACCACCGAGGTGGTGCCGTGCCGGGCAGTCGATGGAGAAATCACCACCACCACCGGGAGGGAGCGATGCCACAGGGCGACAAGTCGGCCTATACCGACAAGCAGAAGCGGAAGGCCGCCCACATCGAGGAATCGTACGAGGAACAGGGGGTCGCGCCTGACGAGGCGGAGCGTCGCGCGTGGGCGACGGTGAACGAGCAGGATGGCGGCGGGCGGAAGTCGGGATCGGGGAGGAAGTCGGGGTCGTCGAAGAACTCGAGCTCGAAGCCGCCGCGTTCGTCGTAGCGGCCGGGGGGCTCGCGCCACCGTCGCCCGCCGGTGTGATGGCACGCAGGCGGGCGGCGCGCTACCTTGGCGGCGTCGGCGCGGCAGCGTCGGTACCGGATGCGGTTGCCGTCCACGTACGCGCCACCACCAGGGAGTGGCCATGCAGGTGAACCTCGGTCGGATGCACAGGGTGCGGCGGGTGGCAGGGGGATCGACCGCACTCTTCCTGTTGGGCGCGGCCGCAATCGGCACGCCGACACTCGCGCGCGCGCAATCCACCGCGTCGAGCGCCGGAGGCGGTCCCGAGTTCGTGCATGTCTGGGCGACCGCGATGGACACGTCGACCACGCCCCGTGCGGTCCGCCGCGGCGTTGTGCTGCTCACCATCGACGTGCGTGATGGCTCGCCGACGCGCGGACGCGTCGTGCACACGCTGCTTGCCGCCGTTACGGCGGGGCGCGACGCCCATCACACCGAGCACGCGCTGGCGACAGACGGCATCCTGTTCGCCAACGATTTCGGCGCAGGCCGGACCTACCGCTTCGATCTGCAAACGCCGGGCGCGCCGCGCCTCCTCGGCGACTTCACCACGGCCGGTCCGTTCGGCTATCCGCACTCGTTCGTTCGTCTCCCGAACGGCAACGTCCTGACCACATTCCAGCGCGCCGCCGACGGTCCGTCGCCGGGCGGCCTGGTCGAGGTGCGCCGCGATGGCACGCCGGTACGGTGGGCCAGCGCGGCGGCGCCCGGGCTCGATGCGGGCGCGATCCAGCCCTACAGTCTCGAGGTGATTCCGGCGCTCGATCGTGTGGTGATCACGAGTACGAGCATGGTGGCGGACATCGGCGTGCACGTGCAGATCTGGCGGCTGTCGGACCTCACGCTGCTGCATACGATCCCGATTCCGGAAGCGTCGCCGTCCCAAGCCGCCGCGCCTCACGCGGGTCATGGCGCGCCGGCCGACTCGGTCGACGTCCAGCCGCGACACCTCTTTCCCGGCGAGCCGCGCCTGCTCGCCGACGGTCGCACCGTGATGCTCGGCACCTTCACCTGCGGCCTCTATCGCCTGACGGGGATCGACGGCGACGCGCCGCGGCTGGAGTTCACGCGCGCGTTCCCCGGCCGCGACTGCGCCGTTCCGCTGCGCATCGGCCAGTGGTGGATCCAGACCGTTCCCGCCGATCGGTCGCTCATCGCTCTCGACGTGACCGATCCATCGCGGCCACGTGAGGCGGCGCGGCTGGCCTTTGCGGCTGGGGTGACCCCGCACTGGCTGGCCGCCGACGCGTCGGGAACGCGGCTCGTCATGACGAGTGGCTCTCCGCTCGACGCGAGACTGCATCTGGTGCGATTCGATCCGGCCACCGGCACCCTCGCGCCTGACGCCACGCTTCCCGCGGTCGACCTGTCGCGGGTCGAGGTGGCCGGGTTGGGGGTCGTCCGAATCGTGCCGCATGGCTCGGTGTTCGGCCCCGACGGCGTGCGCCCGTGACGCGATCCCCGGCTCCGAAATGAGGATCGTCGGCGGCGCCTACGCCGGGCGGACCCTAACATCACCGAACGACAAGCGCGTCCGTCCCACGGCCGAGCATGTGCGCGCGGCGCTGCTCGACATGCTCGCGCCGGACCTCGAGGACGCGCGCGTGCTCGATCTCTTCGCTGGCACCGGCGCGCTCGGCCTCGAAGCGCTCTCGCGTGGCGCACGCACGGCCGACTTCGTGGAAACGCGCCCATCGTCGCTGCATGCGCTCAAGGCGAACGTGGTCGCCCTTCGCTACCGCGAGCGCACGCGCATCTTCAAGCGCGACGCCCTGCCGTTCGCCGCCGCGCTGGAGCCCGACAGTTACGACCTCGCCTTCGTCGATCCACCCTACGAATCGCGCATGCTCGATCGGGTGATCGACCACTGGCGCGAGCAACGGTTCGCCCGCGTCCTCGCCGTCGAGCACGCGCGCACGCACGTGCTGCCGCCCGGCGTGCGGCAGCGCACCTTCGACGACACGGCGGTGACGATCTATCGGGTCTGAGCCCGACCGGCGCGGGGTTGCCACACGAGCGCCGGCGACCTTTCTTGCGCGGACCCACCATCGTCATCGAGGCCCCGCCATGCCTGTCGTTCGCTGGATCGCCCGCACTCCTGCCCTCGTGCTGCTCTCACCCCTGGCGGCGTCCGCGCAGTCGCCCGCGACCACTCCGCGCTTTGAAGTCGAGGTCGAGGGCGGGCTCGTGTGGCAGAGTCGCAACGACGCCGAGATTCCGAACGATGGCTCGGCGACGCGTTTCTCGATCTCCGATCTGATCGGTGGCGGACCCTGGCCAACCGGACGCGCCTATCTGACGTGGAACGTGAACGAGCGGCACGGGATTCGGGCGCTCGTCGCTCCCCTCTCGGTGACCGAGTCCGGCGTGCCGGATCAGCCGTTGCGGTTCGCCGGGTCGACATTCGCCGCGGGCGAGCCGGTGTCAGCCACCTACACCTTCAACTCTTATCGGCTGACCTATCGGTATCGGTGGCACGCCGGAGCGCGCAGCACGGCCTGGGTGGGCTTCACTGGCAAGGTGCGCGACGCGGTGATCGCGCTCGATCAGGCAACGACCTCGGCGCGGAAGGACGACCTCGGCTTCGTTCCGCTGCTCCACGTCGCCGGCCAGTGGACCGTGACCCCGACGTGGCGTGTGACCCTGGACGCCGACGCGCTCGCTGGCGGCCCGGGACGGGCCGTGGACGCCGCGCTGAAGCTCGCCTACGACCCGGGCGGGGCGTGGGCGGTGAATGCCGGCTATCGGACCGTCGAGGGGGGCGCCGACGTGGAGGAGGTCTACAGCTTTGCCTGGCTCCACTACGCCGTGGCCGGGGTCGTCGTGCGCTGGTAGGGACGTGCCCCTGGTGCCTGCCGCCGACGAGCGGCAGGCACCAGGCGATCAGTTCCGTCGCCTCGACGACCAGTGGATCGCCGCGATGCGCCAGCCGGCGGGGGTGCGGGTGAGGACCATCAGTTCGGCCCCCGCCGAGTCCACCGCGCGGTCGCGGAACGTCCCCTCGGCGAGGCTGGTCGACGTCGCCCAGGCCATGTCGCCGCCTACCGTCACGGCGATCGGGCCACGGGTTTCCCGAACGGCGCGCGCGAACGCGATGTCCGACGGCAGATGGTGCGCGCGATACTCCGCGACCGTCTCGGCTCCCCCCGTCTCGAGGATCACCGCGTCAGGCACGAGCAGCGCCAGCGCCGCGGTACTGTCGCCGCGGCCCAGCGCGGCGTGATAGTCGCGCACCGCACGTGCCACGTCCGCGGAATCGGTCGCCGACGGCGCCGCACTGTGCTGCATTGCGGCGTGCATCGAGTCGTGCATGGCACCTTGCATGGCCCCTTGCATGGCGCCGTGCGTCATGGCGCCGCCTGACGCGACGCTCGCTCGCGCCGTATCCCCAGCGGCCGTGGGGTTGGCGGGCATGTTGTGTCCGGCGTGCGGATCGGCCGCTGCGGCGGCGGGCGCGGCCGGCATGTCGTGCCCGGCATGGGCGTCGCCCGTTGCGTTGCCGTACGTGAAGCCCGTCATCGCGCCCGTCTGATCGTCGTGGGTCATCACGGCGCCGTAGGTCACCGTCGGCGTCGGCAACTCGGGTAGGAAGCCGACCGCGATCCCGCCCATGTTCTCGGCGCCCATGTGACCAGCCATCGCGCGCCAGGCTGCCTCCGTCATCACGTACGACGTGTCGTCGCGGAACAGCTCGGCCGCGCGCAGGATCTCGGCGCGCTTCCGGTCGCGGGGGACGGCGTCGTTCGCGAGAATGTCGCTGATGACGTCGTGCATCGAGTGGAGATTGTCGAAGATGATCGCCGCCTCGGCATAGCGTTCGGCGAATCGCGGCGCGACGGCGGCCGTCATCGGCATCTGGTGCGGCATCGTGCGCGGCGCGTCGGCGAGCATCTGCCAGAAGCGCGCAACCGTCGCCCGCACGCCCGCCTGTCGCTCATCCACGGTCTGCCCGACGAGTAGCGGCTCGTAGAGTCCGACCTGCAGCCAGTGATAACCCCAGATCAGGCCGTTGAACTTCGGATACTGCTGACGGAAGGCCAGCGAGTAGGGCTGTTCCTGCATCAGCGCCATGCTCTTCGGCTTGGAGCTGAAGGCGAGCTGCGGACGCGTCTTGTAGTAGGCGATCAATCGTGCCACCTCGACGTCCTTGCGTTCGGCCGACAGCGACTCGTCAGCGAGCACGTCGTACAGCTGGCGATGGAGGATGTGCGCCCACTCGAACATCTGCTTCGCCTCGGGCGCGAGCTGCACATACTTGATCTCGATCGCGGCTTCCTCGAGCGGCACGCGCGGCGGCCTGACGAGCACCTTCTTCGTCAGGAAGTCATACTCCTTCTCCTCGAGCAGCGAGGCCGGCGCGTCGGGCTGCGTCCACAGCTTCTCGTAGAGGATGGCGTGGCCGTAATCGAACGCGTTGAACAGGCGGTCGGCGGCCTGATACTGATTCCGGAACTCCCAGTT
>JBBQHX010000206.1:0-6776 GCA_038324385.1 Gemmatimonadales bacterium
CGGTCGGAGCGCTCGCACTGGCCGTGACACCGGCCCTCTCAGGGCATGCCGCCGCCGCGCCGCGTCTCGTGCCACTCTCCATTGCGGCCGACACGCTCCACGTTGCGGGCGCGGGCGGGTGGCTCGGCAGCCTGCTGCTCCTCGCGATCGTCGGCGTGCCGCTCACGTTCGGGGCGACGGACAGGGCAGGTCACGGTGCGCTCGCTACGCTGGTCCGCGCGTTCTCGCCAGTGGCACTCGCCTGCGCCGCCGTCACCGTGGCCACCGGCGTGCTCTCTGCCTGGCTCCACCTCCCCGATTTCGCCACGCTCTGGACCACGCGTTACGGTTGGCTACTACTCGGCAAAGTCGCGCTAGTGCTGCTCGTGGCGGGGATTGGCGCATACAACTGGCGCCGCGTGGCGCCCGCGCTTGGCGAAGCGACTGGATCCACCCGGCTGCGTCGTTCGGCGCGGACTGAACTGGCCATCGGTGGCCTCGTGTTGCTCGTCACCGCAATCCTGGTGGCGACACCCACCCCACTTGGCGAGTTGCCCTGATCGCGGTGGACGCGATTCGCCAGTCTGAATCGCACCGCGTTTTCAGGAGGGTCCACCCCCGTTTGAAATTGGAGTGATGACTCGGTCGCGACAGCAGCGCTTCAGTCCTGAGGGCCCGCAGCGAGCAATCCGCCTGGTTTGCGAGCAGACGCCGCAGCACGCGTTGTGCGGGCCGTCATATTCGCCATCGCCCCGAAGCGCGCCTGCACGGCGGAGACGTTGCGGCGGTTGCAGCGGGAGGCGGATTGGGAGGCTGGGGCGCGGCCCCGAGCCCACGCGGGCGGACGAGGTCCGGGACCTCAAAATCGTCGACCTTTCCCGGGGGTGCTAACCCTCGGACAGCTTCCCCACCACCTCGTCAAGGTCCAACGTCCGCCGCTGCGCCACAAACACCCGCAGCCACCGCGCCGAGCGGTAGAACTGCTGCGACAGTTGCGGCAGATCGATCGCACCCGGGATCCCGCGCCCCGTCAGGCGCTCGACTGTGCCGTCGCGCCTGACGAGCGGCAGGTCGAGGCCGAGCATCTGCTCCTTGGCGGGGAAGTCGAGAATCACCTCACCGGGCGCGAGCCCGAGTCCGTCAGCGATCCGGTTCTCCGCGTGTACCGCGCGGGCACGATCCGTCGCGATCCACTCGAGCCGGCTTTCGTCGACGTCGGCGGCCGGGACCTCCAATGCGCGCTTGTAGAGTTGCCGCCCTCGCAGCCGCGCGAGCAGCGCGCGCAGCGGGTTCGATGCCGCCCGATCGAGATCGTGCAGCAGCCCCTCGTCCGTGTACGTCGCGAGGCGCGCCGCGTCGAGCGCACCCTCGGCCAGCGCGTCGTCGACGAGCCGCTTGTACATCGCTGTTGCGCTGCGCACCGCGTGGTGCCAATAGACGTTGCGGTACATCTGGTACTTGGCGAACAGGAGCGACTCGAGCGCCGCGAGCCCCTTCTCCAGGACGCCCATGGTCAGGGCGCCGCTTACTGGATCATTCACCACCACGAGCGAACCGATCAGCCGGTCCACGTCGACCTCTCCATACGGCACGCCGCACATCAGGGCGTCACGCTTGAGATAGTCGATCTTGTCCAGATCCACCGATCCCGAGATGAGGCGCTGGAGCGGGGAGTCGCTCTCGCCCCGGATGAGACGGTGGATCCGATCCGGAGCGTCATCGCCGAGCACGCGCGACAGCGCTTCGGCCACCGGACCGGCGGTGAGCAGCGGGCGCGCCGCCTCCTCGTGGTTCTGCGTGCCGATCTCCTCGAGTGCGTGGGAGAACGGGTAGTGCCCGATGTCGTGCAGCAGCGCGGCGGCGCAGACGAGCGGGCGTTCGTCAGGCGCGACATGCGCGAGTTGCCCGGCAGCGTCCAACCGGGCGAGCGTGCGGCTCGCGAGGTGATAGGCGCCGAGCGCGTGCTCGAACCGCGTGTGCGTGGCGCCGGGGTAGACGAGAAACGCCCACCCCAACTGCCGCACATAGCGAAGGCGTTGGAAGGCGGGCGTGTCGACCAGCGCCCGCCCCAGATCATCCACGAGGATGTTGTTCCAGAGCGGGTCGCGAATGATCGTCATGCGGGTGCCGGGACCGGGTGGGCCAAGGTGTGACGACGGTCGGGACGACGCTGCGACGCGGCACGCGACGGATCGCGCGGCGCGTCATCCGTCAGGCGGTTACTTCCCCCCGCCGGGACCGGCGGCCGTGATGGCGTCGCTCGCCGTGGACGCGAATTTCTTGAAGTTCTCGCGAAACATGCCGGCCAGCTTCTCCGCCTGCGCATCATACGCGCTCGCGTCTGGCCAGGTCGAGCGCGGATTCATGATCTCGCTCGGCAAGTTGGGGCATTCCTGCGGGACCGCGAGTCCGAACACCGGATCGGTGGCGGTCTGCACGTTGTCCAGTTGGCCGCTCAACGCGGCGCTGACCATCTCCCGCGTGTAGCGGAGCTTCATCCGGTTTCCGGTGCCATACGGGCCACCCGTCCAGCCCGTGTTCACGAGCCAGACGCGCGAGCCGTGCTCGCGGAGCTTCTCGCCGAGCATCTCCGCGTACTTGGCCGGCGGCCAGACGAGGAAGACGGCACCGAAGCAGGCACTGAACGTCGCCTGCGGCTCAGTTACGCCGCGTTCGGTGCCGGCGACCTTCGCCGTGTAGCCCGACAGGAAATAGTACATTGCCTGCTCGGGGGTGAGCAGCGAGATCGGCGGCAGCACCCCGAACGCGTCGGCCGTCAAAAACACCACGTTCGTCGGATGTCCGCCGCGCCCCTCCGGGACGTGGTTGCGGATGTAGTGCAGCGGGTACGACACGCGCGTGTTCTCGGTGATCGAGGCGTCGTCGAACTGCACCTCACGCGTCGTCGGGTCGAGCACGACGTTCTCGAGAATCGTGCCGAACATCTGCGTGGTCTGATAGATGTCGGGCTCTCCCTCGGCCGAGAGGTTGATCGCCTTCGCGTAGCAGCCGCCCTCGAAGTTGAAGACGCCGTTCTCGCTCCAGCCGTGCTCATCGTCGCCGATCAGGCTGCGCGCCGGGTCGGCGGACAGTGTCGTCTTGCCCGTGCCCGAAAGTCCGAAGAAGAGCGCCGTGTTACCGTCCGGGCCCGTGTTCGCCGAGCAGTGCATGGAGAGCACGCCGGCCTTGGGCATCAGATAGTTCATGACGGTGAAGATCGACTTCTTGAGCTCGCCCGCGTAGCGCGTGCCGCCGATGAGAATCGTGCGCTCGGCGATATTCAGCACGATGAACGTACCAGTGCGTGTGCCATGACGCTCGGGGTCGGCCTGGAACTCCGGCGCGTGCAGCACCGTGAAGTTCGGCATGAACTCGGCGAGCTCGGCGATGTCGGGGCGAATGAACATGTTGCGCACGAACGCGGCATGCCACGCGTTCGGCAGCACATACCGCACTTTCAGTCGATAGGCGGGGTCGGCACCGGCGTGCAGGTCCTGGACGAACAGCTCGTCCTGCGCGTTGAGATACGCCTCGACGTCGGCGCGCAACAGCGCGAACTTCTCCGCCGAGTATGGTTGGTTGACCTTCCCCCAGTCGACGTCGGCGCGCGATGTCTCCTCCTCGACGACGAACTTGTCGTTCGGCGACCGCCCGGTGTGCGGTGCGGTGACCCCCACGAACGGGCCCATGCTGGCGAATCGGCCCTCGGCGCGTCGAGCGGCCGCCTCCATCAATTCGGGGGCGATCAGGTTCCAGTGTACCTGCCCGGTCGGGGCGAGGCCCTGGTTTGACAGGCCGTGCTTGCTCTCGCGCGCGACTGAAGCGTCGGCGGTGGGCTGCGTCTGTGTGGCCATCAGAGAATCCCCCCTCGGGAAGGCTCGACGCCCGGCCGCCATTCGGCGGGGGCGCGTTGGGTGCTGGAAAAAGGTGAACGACCCTGCGCATCGATCACGGCCACCGCGGCCATGTTGACGATGTCCTCGACCGCGGCGCCCTGTTCCAGGACGTGCACGGGACGGCGCATCCCCAGCAGAATGGGACCGATCGCCGTCGCCCCCCCCAGCCGGTGCAGCAACTTGTACGCGATGTTGCCCGAGCTCAAGTTAGGAAATATCAAGACGTTTGCCGCCTCTTTCAGACGGCTGAACGGATACGTCTCCCGCAGGAGCGTCTCGTCGAGCGCGGTATCGACCTGCATCTCGCCATCGATCGCCAGCGACGGATCGAGCTCGCGCACAATCTCCACCGCGCGCGCCACCTTCTCGGTCTCCGGCAGACGCACCGATCCGAAGTTGGAGAACGAGAGCATGGCGACGCGCGGTTCCAGTCCGAACGTCCGCACGACACGGGCCGCCGCCGTCGCGATGCGCGCCAACTCCTCGGCCGATGGATCGATATTGACGGTGGTGTCGCCGCAGAAGATCACCTGCTTCTCGAACACCAGCATGTACATCCCGCTCACCACCCTGGCCTTCGGATGCGCGCCGATGACTTCGAGGGCGGGGCGGATCGTCTCGGGATAGTGCATGTTCACCCCCGAGACCAGCGCATCGGCCTGCCCGCACGCCACCATCATCGATCCGAAGTAATTGCCGATGTACATCTTCTGGTGCGCCTCGCCGAGGCTCAATCCCTTGCGCTGGCGGTTGTGCCAGAAGCGCTGCGCATACTCGTCCCGCTGCGCCGACGTCGCCGGATCCTCGATGATCACGTCGCTCAGCGAGATCCGGTGCTCCTCGGCGATGCGGCGGATCGATTCCGGGTTGCCGAGCAGGATCGGATAGGCGATCCCTTCGTCGACGAGGATCTGCGCGGCGCGCATGACCTTGGTTTCCTCGCCTTCAGGAAAGACCACACGCTTCGGGTCGCGCACGGCGCGGTTCATGATACCGCGCAGGATGCCGCGCGCCCGTCCGAGCCGCGCTTCGAGCGCCTCACGATAGGCGTCGATCTCGACGAACTCGCGCGCGACACCGCTGGCCACCGCCGCCCATGCCACCGCCGGCGCGACCCAGAGCAGGACGCGCGGATCGAACGGGAAGGGAATGAGGTAGTCACGCCCGAACGCCACGGAGCGCAGGCCGTACAGGCGCGACACGCTGTCGGGCACCGACTCACGGGCGAGCGCGGCGAGCGCTCGCGTGGCGGCCATCTTCATCTCCTCGTTGATCTCCGTCGCGCGGACGTCGAGCGCGCCGCGGAAGATGAACGGGAAGCCGAGGACGTTGTTGACCTGATTGGGATAGTCGCTGCGGCCGGTGGCGATGAGCGCGTCGGGGCGAACACCGCGCACCTCGTCAGGCATGATCTCCGGCACCGGGTTGGCCAGCGCGAAGACGATCGGCTGCGGCGCCATGTGCTCCAGCATCGCCGGCGTGATCGCCCGCGCGACGGAGAGGCCAACGAACATGTCGGCGCCCACCAGCGCCTCGCTGATCGTGCGCATCGACGTCGGATGCGCGAAGCGCCCCTTGTACGGGTCCATCTCCTCGATGCGCCCCTCATAGACGACGCCGATCCGATCGCACATCGTGATGTTGGTGCGCTGCACGCCGAGCCGCACGTAATGCTCGGCGGTCGCGATCGCGGCCGCGCCGGCACCCGAGAACACCACGCGGATCTCGGCGATCTCCTTGCCGACGACCTCGAGCGCGTTCAGCAGGGCGGCCCCGGAGATGATCGCCGTTCCGTGCTGGTCGTCGTGGAAAACCGGAATGTTGAGCGACGCGCGGAGCTTCTCCTCGATGTAGAAGCAATCCGGCGCGCGGATGTCCTCGAGATTGATGCCGCCGACCGTCGGCTCGAGCAACTCACAGAAGCGGATGATGTCGTCCGGGTCCTCGGAGCCGACCTCCAGGTCGAACACGTCGAGGTCGGCGAACTGCTTGAACAGATTCGCCTTGCCTTCCATTACCGGCTTCCCGGCCAGCGCCCCGATGTTGCCCAGGCCGAGGACCGCCGTGCCATTGGTGACGACGGCGATCAGGTTGCCCTTCGCCGTGTACTTGTATACGTCGTCAGGGTTGGCCTGGATCTCCAGGCACGGCTCGGCGACTCCCGGCGAATAGGCCAGCGCCAGTTCGCGCTGATTCGTCAACGGCTTCGTCGGGACGACGGCGATCTTTCCCGGGCGGCCCTGCGAGTGGTAGTCGAGCGCGTCCTGTCGTTTCATGCATCCGGTACGAGCACGATGCCGGCGCGGACGGCCGCCGATCGAGAGAGGCGGGCGCGACCAGCGCCGGCACGGAGCCCCCGCGTCGTCCGCATCGGCGGACGATCGGGGACAGAATCGAATAGGATAGCCCGGGCCTATGGGATGGTCAATTGACGGGAACCCCTCTCCCCGCGCCGCCGCCGTCGCGATGAGCAGCGAATCCGTCCAGCTCGCGGCGCGCCGGAACGCCGCCGGTCGCGTGGGGTTATTGCGTACGGTGTTGTGCCAGCGCCGGTCCCGTGCGCCTTTGATAATGCAGTATCATCAATTATACTCCGTGCTTCACCTCCACCAGCGATCACCCGGATGATCTTTCGCCCCCGTTCACCCGTCCGAGCTTCGCCGTCGTGCCGTCGCACGGGCGCTGGCGCACGGTGGTCGCGGGCGGTGTTGCTGCTCCTGGTGAATGTGTGGGTGTCGCTGGTCCTCCCGGCGGTCCACGCGGGAACGGAGCGTGCGCCCCGCGATCGTGTCGCGGCGGGTGAGCACTCTCTGCAGCAGCGAGCCTCCGGGGCGGTGGCAGCGGCGGAGGGCGCGATGATCGGGGAGCCGACGTCGACTGTTGATCGGCATCACCCCGCGG
>JBBQHX010000207.1:0-6728 GCA_038324385.1 Gemmatimonadales bacterium
TCAGCGCATGATCTGGGGGATCGTGAATGGGGGCTGAGAACATGGTGCCCTTCCAGGTGGCGATCGGTGACTGCGTATTCGATGTTGTGTTCCGAAGTATCGCCGGCCCGATGGGTATCGCGGAGCTGTCGCCGCTAGAGACGCAGGTGCTGGTGTTTCTGTTGGGACGAGTTGACGAAGACGTATCATTGTCTGAACTGGCACTGGGCGGATGGCGACATCGGGCACACGCCGGCCCAGACCGATACAAGAAGGGGATTAGTTCGTTGCGGCGAAAGCTGGCTATCGTGACATCGATCGTGCGTATCGAGGTCATCCGCGGGTATGGTTACAGGATGTCCGTGGCCTCCGAAGGGTCGTAGCTCAGCGTAATAATGCCTTTCAACGAAACCGCGCGCCGCGCGGTTCTAAAAGACATTCCACGGTTGGACCGCGATCCGATAGCGGACCGGTGCGAACGCGGAGGGGCGAAACTACCTGCCGCGGTCCTCACGCCGCGCTCCACTGTAGTGGCCGACGGAAGCGACGATCTGATTCGGGAATCATTGCTCCTGGTTCACGAGTCGCGGCTGGAATTCCGACCTCCTCGCGCCTACCGTCGCAGCCCCCGCCCCCACCCGCGTGAGGCTGGGAGGCGACCGTGCACGGTCCGAATGGTAAAGGCGCGCGGGTCCAGCCCTTCGACGACCTCGTCCCAATCCAGCGGCGTCGAGACGGTCGCGCCGGGCCGGGCCCGCACGCTCCACGGCGCGACGACGGTCTTGCCCGCCGCGTTCTGTAGCGCGTCGATGTAGACCGCGTCAGGCGCCCGATCGACGATGGTACGCGCCGTCGTGGCCTCGGCGGGTTTCGACAGGGCCGTGGCTTCGGCCACGCGTACGGCGATCGCCCGGGCATCGTCAGCGCTCGTCTCGCGCGGAACGGCGGCCAACAGGTGCAGCCCTCGCGACCCTGACGTCTTGCAGAACGCCGTCAGTCCCTCGGCGTCGAGGTGGTGGCGGACCTCGTGCGCCATCGCGATCGTGCGCGCGAACGGCGCCTTGGGCCCGGGATCGAGATCGAGGGTGATCCAGTCGGCCTCGTCAGGCGCGCTGACGCGCGCGTTCCAGCAGTGCACCGACAGTGCGCCGAGCTGCACGGTGTAGAGCAGTGTCGTCAGGTCGCCGCCGATGAAGCGCGGGTCCGTCGAGACGCCCGGCACGGGCTGCGCGCGCACGCCCGCCGGCGGTGTGCCGGCATCGTGCTGGTGAAACGACGGCCCCTCGATGCCCGACGGAAAGCGGCGCAGGACGAGCGGGCGATCGGCGAGCAACGGGAGCATCACGCGCGCGACGTCGACGTAGTAGCGCAGCACGTCGCCCTTGGTGATGCCGTCGGCCGGAAACCAGACCTTTCCCAGGCTCGAGACGGCCAGCCGCGTCCGCCCGACCCGCAGCTGGCCATCGCCGCCGCTGGCTTCGATAGCGGCGAGTTCGTCGCGAATGCGCGAGAGGGTGGTCGCCGCGGGGGGTCGCATGGCGCACATTTCAGGCACACCACATGCCCGACCACACCGCGGGCCATCCCATTCCTCCGTAAACTCCGCGACCCATGGCGAACGCCTCACCTCCGATCGGTTCGATCGGCTGGATGGATCTCACCGTCGACGACGCCACCGGCGTCCGGGACTTCTACGCGGCCGTCGCCGGATGGACGCCAACTGCGATCCCGATGGGCGGCCACGACGACTACTCGATGCTGCGCCCCGATGGCGAGGCGGTCGCCGGTGTCTGCCACGCCCTCGGCGAAAACGCCGGCATTCCCCCGCAATGGATCATCTACGTCGTCGTGGCGGACGTCGACGCGCGGTTGGCGTCGGTCGAGCCGATGGGCGGAACGATCGTCGCGCCCGTGCGCTCGCTGGGCACGATGGGGCGCTACGCGCTCGTCCGAGATCCGTCGGGCGCCGTCTTCGCGCTCTGGTCGGCGAGCTGACGGGGACGACGTGACGGGAGTGGCCGGACGCTGGCGGGGTGACGGGTGGCGCACGACGCGTGCGGTCTCGCTGCGGAACGGTCCCCCCCCGTCGCGGCGACGGGGCTGAACGTGAGCGATGCCGAGCGGCGCGACCCCACGAGTGCACGCACTCGTGACGAGTCGGATCGGCCACTCGGCACCGGATCACGGGGGAAGCATTCGGACGCACGGCGCTTTCGGGGGATACCCCGGCAGCGGGCCCGACGTTTTCACTCTTGCCTATCCGCGTACCTCATCAGATGTTAGCGGCTGGAGGCGACAGCGTCGCGTCACCAGCCATGCAGGCCCGTTCAGCACCACATGGTATCGACCGACCGGAGGGCCTGCCGCAGCGCGGCGACCACATCGGCCGGCAGGGAGATCCCGCCCCGGGCATGGAGCTCCCAGACGAGTTGGAGGGCCCGGGTCGACGCACCGAAAGCGGTCAGGAGACCGGCCGCCGCGCCGGGTGCATCGAGCAGATCGCGGCCGAGCCGGTCGAGCAGGTCGACCGGCGCGGGCGTGGACGGCACCAGCGCATCACAGACGGATTCATCAGCGGTGACGACGGATCCCAGGCGCCACCGGGCCATTTCGGATGATTCGAACCCCACAGTGGGACTCCCATGCGCGCCGGAGATGTTACCAAATCGGCGCAGGTCGATCTTGAAGGAAGGACGTAGCTTGGCTCGGGCGGCTCCACGGATCACACGCAACGTGGATCGGTCCCTGACGGCGGGGGGACGAACACTCCCCTGCACGACCATCGGGTGGTCGTTCGCACCGGATCCGCGATCGCTGGACTCCGGTGTCGCCCAGCACGCCATGCCCGAGAGCGCCGCGGTATGACCCTGTTGACGCCGGTGTCGGATCGCGAAAGCGAGATGCTGGCCCGGACCGCGCTCGACCAGCACTGGGCGGTGGCGGCGATCCCGATGGATCGTCGCGCCCTGCTGCTCGAGCGCGTCGAGCAGGCCGACCCCGTCACGGGCGCCTCGCTCGGCGATCCGATCGCCGAGAGCCTCACGATGCTCGCCACGGCGTATGAAATCGCCTCGCTGGGGCAACTCGATGTCGTGATGCACGAGTCCGGCGCGGAGGCCCGTCGTCTCGCCCGCAACGTACTCGCCCTCGGCGCCGCTCGCGCGTTTCGCGTCTACAGCGCGATCGAACTCCCCCAGGGCGATCTCGAACTGGCCGTTCGCGCCATCACTCGTCTCGCCGCGCTGGCGGTGGTCGGCCGGCAGCGGGAAGCGTTCGCGCGGTTGGCGGCGCGGCCCGACATCGTCACACTGCTCGAGGCGGCCGAGCGCGAGGCGACAGCGGAGTGGAACGCGACGGAGCAGGCGACCCGCCTGACGGTGTGGCTGTGCTGGCTCGCCCTGCTGCGCCGTCCCGATCGCGACGGGCTGGCCACGCTGATCGAGCGGCTCGGCATGCTGCGCGAGCGGCGAGGGGCGGTCGTGCCCACGCGGGTAGGCCCGCGCGAACCCGCGAGCGTTCTGCGCGCGCGGTTCCAGCACTTCGTGCTGCGGCAGAGCGCCGAGGCCGCCGAAGAGCTCGCCGCTGCGCTGCACCGGCGCACGGTGCCGGACATCTCGGCCAAGCTCTCCCTGCATTTCGGAGCCGCTCGGTCCGCGGCTACTGGTGATCATGGGTTGGACCTGCTCCTCGCGTGGTTGCACGGAGCCAGCGTCATGATCGCGGGCGGCGTGACCGACCAACTCGAATTGCCAGGGATGTAGCGCCGCGGCCCGCGCCGGCCCGGATCCGAAAGACTACGCGGGCTCCCCGCGCTGCTCCGGCCTCGCCCGCGCGCGCGCCGTCAGCGTCACGCCCGGCGAGCAGCGCCGCCGCAGGCAGAATGCGCCCCGCGACCTCCGCTCCCTCAGCGCTCGCCGCGCTCGCCGCGCTCGCATCGTCGTCGCCGATGCGATACCACCGCTCCGCTCCGTCACCCGACGTCAGACAGGCGTAGTAGCGGTCGTCGGCTCCCCAGAACGCATCCCAGATGGCGTGTGTCTCCTCAGGAAGCAGGCACGACAGCGGCGCGCGTTCGAGCGCACCGTCATGGATGCCGTGGGGAGCGGAGCAGGCGATGATCTCCATATGGATCGACTCGGAGGAGGGAGGTGCCAGAGCGCCGTCCAGCGCGTCAGGAGGTGCGAAACTATGACGACCGAACCGCGGCCGCAATACGCAGAAAATGCTCTAAGTCATTGTGAATATTGTGGATAGATGTGTGCATCTTGTGGATAACCAGGGTAAGTCGTGGCTCCGGACCGGTGAGGAGTGTGGATAACGATTTGGTATCGGTTGCGGCTCGGGGAGGTGCACGCGAAGTTGATCGGCGAAAACCGCGAGGCGCGTCGGCGGAGCGGCGGGGCGCGGCCGGAAGTGATCCGATCGACAGGTATAGTGCCGATCGCCCACGCCTCGCCCGTCATCGATTGCGCGCCGACGGGCGCAAAGGGTGGCCGACGGCGAACCGGTCTCCGTGGGAGCGGGATGGCGTCGCGGGGGTGCCCGTTCGCGACGGACGGCCGGACTGTCGCCGGCAACTGCAGACATAGAGAGAGGGGGCGACGGCGATGGCCGTCACCCTCTCAGGTCGTTCGTCGCCCAAACGGGCTTGCGGGTCGTGCGTCACCCCCTCAGCGCACCGATCACCGCGGCCGCCAACGCCTGACCGCTCAGCCAGGCTCCCTCCACGCGCGGGCCACCGCACCAGTCACCGGCTGCCCCGGCGAGCACGTCGCCGTCCCAGAGGTGACGCTCCGGCAGGGGTTCGGCCGGGAGCGCAAACCGCCATCGGTGCGCCGCGAGGTAGGTCGGTGGCGGGAGCGCTCTGCCGGTGGCCGCGGCGAGGGCCGACAGCAGCGCCGGCGCGATGGCGCCCGGCGGCGCCTCCAGATGCTCGGCGGACCAGTCG
Source organism: Gemmatimonadales bacterium (assembly GCA_038324385.1). Classification (GTDB taxonomy): domain Bacteria; phylum Gemmatimonadota; class Gemmatimonadetes; order Gemmatimonadales; family Gemmatimonadaceae; genus JBBQHX01. Next base: position 4,928 of record JBBQHX010000207.1, read on the forward strand.
GGGGCGGCGTGCAGCACCCAGGTGTCCGCCTCGCCGGCCGGCCGCCCCGGCTTGTCGGAGTCGCGCGCGACCCAGGACAACGGCCCGCCGCGCACGAAGGCGGCGTCGAAGGGGAGGGACAGCGGAAAGTCGAACGCGGCCAGCGCGGCCCAGCAGGGGAGCATCTCGGCTTCATCGACCCGCGCGGCCACGGCCGGCGCGGCCGCGCGCAGCAGTTCGGCGGTCTGGGCGGCCGGCGCGGTGGCGAGGACGACGTCGAACGGGCCCAACATGGCACCCGCGTCGGTAGTGAGCTGCCAGGACGGGCCGCGGCGACCGACGACACGGGTGGCCGCGACGATCCGCACTCCGACGTGCAACTCAGCCCCGGCGGCCGCCGCATCCTGGGCCAGGGCGCGGGGAACGGCGCTCATTCCGGGAACGCCGACCATCCGATGCACGTCGCCCGCCGTGGTGCCCAGTTGCCCGTCCTCGACGACGCGAACGCGGCCAGCCCAGGGGGCGAGCACGCCGCGGCGGACCAGCCCCTCGGTGAGGGCGACGAACGCGGGGTCGCGCGCGGTGCAGTACTGGGCGCCGTGGTCGAACTGCAGGGCGCCGGCGCGGCGCGTGGCGATGCGGCCGCCGGGTGCGCGTCCCTTGTCGAAGAGCGTGACGTCGGCACCGGCGCCGGCGAGGGTGCCGGCGCAGCTCAGGCCGGCGATGCCCGCGCCGATGATGGCCACACGCAGGCGGGGCTGGCCGGCAGTGCGGCCAAGAAATACGGTCATCGAGGGAATCTACCGAAGCGAGCGGGACGGCAAGCGCACCACCGGGGACTCGGTAGTCGGCGCGAGGTCACCGCGGAGCCGCGTTCCCGTCGAGGACGGCGGCCGCGGGCGACCGGGCGCGGCCACCGGGACGGGCGAGAACGGGTCGCGCAGGTCGGGTCGCGCAGGTCGGGTCGTCACGGGCGGGTCGTGGCACTGGCGCACCGGGTGCCCCGTTCTTGCACCACCCACCCGCGACCGGCGGAAGTGGCCGCGCCGATGGATCGGCGCGGCATCCGGTGCACGGCAAGTTCCCGCGAACCACGGAGACGACGATGGCGCAGCCAGGCGACAGCACGGTGATCAAGGTCGATTCGACGAACTCGCCCCGCGGCGAGGATGGCGAGGTCTATCTCGCGTCAGGCGTCGCGGTGGCGATGCGGATGTGGGAGAACGAGCCGCCCACGAAGGGGAAGGAGCCGAGCCGGCGTGACTACGAGACGGTCGGCTATGTGGTGAGCGGGCGGGCCGAGCTGCACATCGAAGGGCAGATGGTGCTGCTCGAACCGGGCAATTCGTGGGTGGTGCCGAAGGGCGCGAGCCACAGCTACACGATCCGCGAGACGTTCACCGCGATCGAGGCGACATCGCCGCCGTTCCAGGTCCACGGGCGCGATCTCTGAGCTGATTGGCCGCTGAGGCGATCCGGCTGCTCAGGCGGTCGGCCGACGGAGACCCTCGAAGAACAAGCGGGGCGGGTGAGCACGATGCTCACCCGCCCCGTTCGGCATGTCGTCAGGCAGTGGTGGCGTCAGGCACCCACGCCGTCGCGCCGGGCACCGTCGTCGCGCGTGGCGACGTCCTTGGCGACCGAGGGAGTCGCGTCCGGTGGCGGCATGACGCCGTTGACCGATTTGACCTCGGTGCCCGCGGGCTCCTCGTCGCGGGCGAGCGTTCCCAAGAAGCCGGGCAGCTCCATGCCGGCGACGTCGCGGAGTACGTTCATCATCGGCGGCAGCGATCGCGACATGTTCTGCAGGAAGCCGGCGGTG
>JBBQHX010000208.1:0-6687 GCA_038324385.1 Gemmatimonadales bacterium
GCGCCCTCCGTGGTAGATCCTGCGATGCTTTCCCCCGCAGCGGGACTCCATCTGCGCCTGTGACTTCAGCGCGTCAGGCGATCACCCGACCCGCACCGCACTCCCCCGACCAGGCGCCCCGAACAGCGCCGGATGCAGCACCGCCGCAAGCACCTCCACCGCGCGCACCACATTCGGCCCCGGCCGGCTGAGCAACGCGTTCCCATCCAGCGCCCAGACCGGAAGCCCGCGTGCCCACGCGAATTCCGGCCGCGCGAGCAGATCCCCGGCCGATGACACCGCGCGGGCGAGGTCGTATCCGCACGGCGCGACGATCAGCACGTCAGGCGCTGCGGCGCGAACGGCCTCCGGCGAGACGACCGCCGAGTGCGCGCCGGCCGTCGCCAGGACGTCGACCCCCCCCGCGCGCCTGACGACGTCCGGCGCCCAGTGGCCGGCGGCGTAGAGCGGGTCGGTCCATTCGATGATCGCCACGCGCGGGCGGGCGGCCTCGGCGGTCTTCAACCGGCGATGCACGCGACGCAGGCGTTCGCGGAGTCCGGCCAGCAGTTCGGTGCCCTCGCTGACCACGTCGAGGGCGGCGGCGACGGCGGCGATGTCGGCGAGGATCGCGTCGATCGTCGTGCCGGCAAGCGTCGTGATCGCGGGGCGGGGCGTGAGGCGCCTCGCGAGGGCGCGAACGTCGGTCTCGCTGACGGCGCAGACGTCGCACAGCGCCTGCGTGAGGATCAGCTCCGGCGTGAGGCGGGCGATCGCCGGTTCGTCGATCGTGAACAGCGACTGGCCACCCTCGCTCAGTGCACGTACCTGCGCGTCGACCGCCGCGGCGGACTCCTCGACGAGCACCGGGGTACCCGTCACGCGCGGGAGATGCGCCACCGATGGGTGGTCGCACTCGTGCGTCACCGCGACCAGCTGTTCGGCGGCGCCGAGTGCGCAGACGATGTCGGTGGCGGCGGGGAGTAGCGAGACGGTCGCGGGCATTGGCCGGTGCCTGGCGCTGGGCGCTCAGTCCCGAGCCGCGCGCTGGTAGACGCGCTTGCCGCCGATCCACGTCTCGAGCACGCGCGTGTCCAGTACCGCCTCGGCCGGCACACGCATGATGTCCTGATCGAGCACCACGAAGTCGGCGTACTTGCCGGGCGTGAGCGAGCCGAGGAGCGATTCCTGGAATCCCGCGTAGGCCGGCCAGATCGTGATCGACTTGAGCGCTTCCTCGCGCGTCATACGCTGCTCGGGGTACCAGCCGCCGGCGGGATAGTCGTTGTCGTCCTGGCGGCTGATCGCCGAATGGAAGGAGAAGAGGGGGTTCACGCGCTCCACCGGGAAGTCGCTGCCGTTGGGGATCGGCATGCCGGTGTCGAGCAGCGAGCGCCAGGCGTAGGCACCGCGCAGCCGCTCGACGCCGAGCCGGTTGGCGGCCCAGTACATGTCGCTCGTCTGGTGCACGGCCTGCATGGACGGGATCACGTCCATCGCGGCAAACCGGTGCAGGTCCTGATGATTGAGGATCTGGGCGTGCTCCACGCGGAAGCGGTGATCGGGGCGAGGCACGGTGGTGAACGCCTCGTCGAAGGCATCGAGCACCATCCGGTTGCCGCGGTCGCCGATCGCGTGGACGTTGACCTGGAAGCCGGCGCGGAGCGCGCGTTCGGCGACGCTCCGGATGTGCGTCTGGGGCGAGATGAGCAGTCCGCTGTTCCCGGGCTCGTCACTGTAGTCGTCGAGCAGCGCGGCGCCGCGCGAGCCGAGTGCGCCGTCGCCGTAGAGCTTGATCGAGCGGATCCAGAGCCGGCCGTCGTGCAGCGCGCTCTGCGGGCCGCGCTGCAGGAAGTGCGCGATCGCCGTGCTGTCGTCGCCGATCATCACATACAGGCGCAGGTCGAGCCGGCCGGAGCCGGCGAGTTCCTCGTACAGATCGATCGTCTGTCGTGTGGCACCGGCATCGTGCATGCCGGTGAGCCCCCACCGGTGCATCTCCTTCACCGAGGTGTCGATCTGCGCGCGCAGCTCCTGCACCGAGGTGGCCGGAATGCGGGCGCCGATGATGTTCTGCGCGTTGTCGACGAAGACGCCCGACGGATTGCCCTCGGCGTCACGCTCGACGCGACCACCATCGGGATCGGGCGTCGTGCGGACGACCTCGGCCATCTGCATCGCCCGGGTGTTGACGAGCGCCGCGTGTCCGTCGATCCGCGTCAGGTAGACGGGATGATCCGGCACCGCGCGCGAGAGCTGCTCGTGCGTCGGGAAGGCCGTGTTCCCCCAATCGTTCTGATCCCACCCGCGGCCGATGATCCACGTCCCGGCCGGCACCTCGCGCGCGCGGGCCACCACCCGGTCGATGACCTCCTGATACGACCGCGTCTCCTTCAGATCGACGGTGCGCAGCGCCTCGCCGAGTCCGACGAGATGCGCGTGGGCGTCGATCATCCCCGGAATCACGGTCTGGCCGTCGAGGTCGACGACGCGCGTGTTGGGCCCGCGCAGCATCAACGCGCCCCGCTCCGACCCGACGAACTGGACCCGGCCGCCGCGCACGGCCAGCGCCTGGGCCATCGGCCGGCCGTCATCGACCGTGTAGATACGAGCGTTGGTGAAGATCAACTCGGCCGGCGCGGCAGGCGCCGATACAGCCGCGCGGGGTTGGGCCACGAGCGGGAGGCTACCGACGACGAGCAGCGACGACGCGACGATCGCGCGGGAAAGACAACGCAGGGAGGAGTGGGGCTGGGGGCTCGATGCGGCGGCGCATCGCACGGGACGTGACAGCGGCAAGCAACGCGACCGGGGGTGGCGGCCGCAGCGCATACGCGGGCGAATCTACGGCGCCGACCAACACGTCGGGAGACCGCGCGGCGGGGAACGAGGGGATGAACGCACCGACGGGCCGCCACCGACCGGAGTCGTGTGGCGGCCCGCCGGGCGTTCGAGTCGCCCCCAAGGGCGGACGATCAGCCCTCGCGGTTGCCGCCGCGACGCATGAACCTTCCGCTCGCGACGACATTCCCGCTCGCGTCACGTACCTCGGCGCGGAGGAAGCCACCGACGTCGGTGTCCGCGCTGCATCCCTGGCGGCTGCCCATCCCGTCGACCGTGAACGAGCAGACGGCAAACGATGTCGCGCCGTTGGGACTGATCGCGAACAGGGTGTAGGTGCCCGCGGCGAGATTTCCCCGCAGGCCGACCGTGGACCGCCATGCCTCACGGCCCGCGACGTAGTTGATGATCGCGATGCCGGTGATGGCGGATCCACCCTGCATGCCCGTGAGGGTAGCCCGGTTGTTGGACTCGTGCGCGAAGCTCGGCGCATCGGGCTGGAGCGATCCCGTCGGCGCATCGGCGCAGCCGACGGCGAACAGGGCGGACACGAGCAGGGCGGAAGCGGTACGAGCACGCATGGCAATCTCCACGATGATGCTCCCAGCCGGGCGGGGGGATCCCAGCCGATCCGGCGAGCAGAGGACGGTTGCCGACTCTGCTGCACTTCCAATGCCGCAGCAAGGAATTCATGGCATCAGACCGACGGGGTGTCGACGCTACGCGTGCAGCCATCCGTTTCAGCGCGGAGCCCCGCAGGGTCGACTGGATCAGCCGCCGCCGCCGCCGCGCGCGCGACGGACGGAATCGGCGCGAATCGAATCCGCACGAATCGAGTCGCGCCCGGCCCGGAACGCGTCCAACTCGGCGGTGATCGTCGCGTGCAATGCGCGGTCGCGCGCACGATCGGCCGCACTCGGCCCGCCGCCTGGCAGCCCGACCCTGATCGTGCCCGAAGCGCGTGCCACAGGTGCGGCGCGCGCGACCTCGCCGCCCATCGCCCGGCGAATCGAGTCCTGCGCGGCCACCGGGAGGGACGACGGACGGGCAAGCGTGCCGACGGTTGGTGAGGTGCACGGGCCGACGCACACCGACGATCCGGTGCCGCTGACAGCGTCCCTCCCCGGCGCGACGGCACCGGGGCGCAGAGGCACGATGCCCGGCGTGAGCGCGGGCTCGCGGGATGCGACCGACGCGCCACCTACCGACGCGCTGCTCGTGTCGCGCGGGGCCGCCGCCGACGGCGCCCTGGCGCCGTCGGCGGCGGGGCGGAAGGGCGCGGTCATGACGCGCGGCTCGGTCAGCTCCGCGACCGGCGGCGGCGTCGGCGGAAGCGGCTCGAGCGCCACTGGCGGTTGGACATAGGTGATCCGCGGCGCCGGAACGGCCGACTGACCGAGGCTGAAATCGCCCGTCAGCACTCGCCGAACGTCGAGAGTCGTACCGAGCAACATTCCCCAGAGCACCGTCACCGCCACCGCGATGCCGGTGGTCGTGGCTCGCTGCGGCAGTGCGACGGAACGCCGCGCCTCCATCGAGAACACGGGAGTTCGCAACGCGGCCCCCGGGCGTCGTGCCGCGGGGGCTGGGCGGATCGGAACTCGCGCGCGCCGGCGGCGCTCGTGGGTGGGCATGGGCTGTTAGACACCACCCACCCCGGGTTGCTCCACCGGACACCGCGGGCGCGTCACCGAGGACCGTCCTCCGCGCCCACACGGGGCACGCCCGCGTGCGGGTCCAAGGGGTGGGGACTGCCGAGCTCGCTACCTCGGCATGCCCGCGCGGAGCATGATCAACTCCTGGCGATTCATCGCGATGATGATGACTCGATCCGGATACAGTTCCTGACCGATATCGCGCTGGGGCGCCACTGAAATGAGGTTCATCACACAGAGAACGCGCCGCGACGTCCCCAATCGCGATGGAGCAGACCGTACATCCTCAACCGCCTAACCGCTTACTGCAGCTCGCCCAGCGTGCTATCCGAGACCGATGGCGACTGCTGCTTCTCGAGCGTCTTCGACCAACTCTTCCAGTTCGCGCGAGCCCGGTCGGATGAATCATCTGTGAAATCCGCGACTCCCTCGACGCGCTCGAGTCCGGCAATAGTCGCCGCATCCAGGGCTCGCAGCACGTCGTACCCCGATGCTCCGGAGTAGGTGTACACGTAGAGGGTGGTCGCCGACGGTCGTGCCGCACTGGCGGCAACGAGCCTGTTGGTGAGTTCCGCCAACCCGATGGCGCTGTTCGCATCGGCGAACAGGTACCGGGGCGTGCCTGCGTCAGCCGCCAGGACGCGAAGGGTCAGCTTTCCATCGGCTGCCTGCGCCACGGCCACATTGGCGTCACCGCCATCTGTAGACGGGTTGTCCATGGGCAGGTTACAGCCATTGAAGGCGATGGCTGCCAGCAGGAGCACCAGCGGTCCTGGACTGGAGATCTGCGGCCGACGTGTCATCTCGATTGCCTCACGTAAAGGGTGGAGACCGGTTGTGCGCCCGAACATCGACGTTGTGACGCGATCCTGAATCGGTAGCCGCTTGAATGTCACGCCGCCCGGCCCAACGAGATCCGCCGTACTTCCTGCAAGCGGCAATCCCTTACCACGAATGTTCGATCGTTATCTCATCCCGATGACAGCGTGGTTCTCGCGAACGAACGCGGCGAGTCCCTTCCGTCGCAGTTACAACGGGATTCGCTACACGTGCCCGTTTGCGAGTTGATGCGGCAGCTGTTGCACGCTGTGCATGACATGCGATACGAGCGGTAAAACCAGGGAAGGTCACCGAAGGTATGGGCGAAGGTCGTATCACTCGGAGTGTCCGGGTCGTCGCCCACGTTCGTTCAGTACGTACAGGTCCTCGAACGAAGCCGCCGATGAGCTTCCCCCGGTGAAAACGGTCACAGCAGCGATTCCGGCCACCCAGCTCAAAGTCCGTCTTTTCGCGTTCATTTGATTCGCCTCGGCGGGGTCATGGCGGATTCGTCGATGTCGACCAGCCGAATCCGCCTGGGGCCAGCAAGCGTTAGGACTCGAAGCCGGTCGATGCCCTGAAGCATCGTCAAGCATCGTCAAGCATCGTCAAGCATCGTTGGCGATCTATACCGTTCCCCCGCGATCTGCGCAAGCGGAATCGTTGTCGCTGCCCCGGCGTCAGCAGCGCAGGGGACGGTCAGCAGGGTCACTCGCGGTCGTGGGGCTGCTCAGCCATCTGGTTCCGTGTTCGCACGACCCTATCGCAACCAACCCACAGCCGCCGTCGCCGCGCCGAGCAGCGCGAACACCGTCGCGCACTGGGCGGCGACCGACTTCGCGAACACTCGTCGCTCGCGCGGGGATGCCGGCGGCGGTGTCGGGCGGTCGCCGCGTCCGGCCCAGCGCGCGACGGCGGTGGCGGCGCGGATCGCCACCGCCCGGCCGCCCGCGGGGGGCGTGCTCCCGCCTCCGACGGCCATAATGCCGTGCGGTGTGGTCAACCGCGCCGCCACCGTGTGCCCGTGCCGGGTCGCCAGCGACCAGGTCACGACCCGGCGCGCCCCGCGCCCGATGAGACGCCGCGCCCCGCCCCCGAGCGCTCGGCCGCTCGCGCCGACGCCCCCCGCGATGCGAACCGTGGCGCAGTCGAGGAAGGTCGCGAGCCCGGCGAGCAGGCCGAGTACGAGCAATCCCGCCGCGACCGAGTAGGCGATGCGATCCGGGCGGGTGAGCGCGTCGGAGCGGAGGGCGACGATCACGACGGGAATCAACCCCGTGACGAGGCCGCAGGCGAAGGCGGCGCGAAACTCGGCGCCGCCCGCCTCGAGCAGGAGGTCGGCCAGTTCGCGCGGGGAGAAGGGCACCGCCGGCTGGCGGCCGGTCACGCGCTC
>JBBQHX010000209.1:0-6561 GCA_038324385.1 Gemmatimonadales bacterium
CCGCCGGTGATGATGGCGACCATATCCTGGAGCTTGCCCGATCCCCGGTAGTCGGGCGCCAGAAATCGCGGCGCGGGTTCCAGTTCAGACTCGAGCCCCGGCTTCGTCAGGTGCTGCTCTGGATACGGAGGTGCGGGCTGCGCGCGACTGCTCGTCTGCACCGCCGACGACGATTCGTCCTGCGACGGCCTCGCTGCATCGACGGCGTCGGTCGCCCGCTGGATCTCACGATACTGACGGGTGACCTCGTCGGGACGGTCGTCGCTGGTGCGACCTGACTTGGCCATGCGAATGCTCCTCGTGCTTGCACGAGCCGACCAGCCGGAGTGGCGGATCTGGATCGCACGTGGGAGCGTCAGCGGGTGCAACGGGCGGGCCGGCGGCACCCGAATCGCGCGAGAGGCGGACGAGGCGAAGGGCGCGGCGACCGAGACCGTGGCCGGCCGCCCTTCCCCTCTACTGTCTAGAAGCTCCCTCCGAGCAGAACCGCATTCGCGAACACCGGATACAGCCCGCGCCAGATGTCACGGAAGTTCGGATCGCCAGCGAAGGCGATCACGCGGCCACGCCCGACGCGCTCCGTCCAGAGCCAGGGTGAGTTGGCAAGCCGCGCCGGCGCTTCGGGCCAGAGATAGCCGGCAATCCGCAGCCGCGGGGCATCGGCCAGCCTGACGACGACCTCGCCTGGCCTCGTGTCGCGCGGCGACTCGTACGCCGACCCCCCGCTCGCCAGCACCACCAGCTCACGGTCGCGGATTCCGGCGAGCAATGGGGAGAGCGTGTCGGCGATTGCGCGTACGGCCGCGCCCGGGACGTTCACCGGGAGCGGCGCCATTCCGCTGCTCGTGTCGCGCGGGGCGCGCAACGGGCGCAGCCGCGACAGGCCGGCAGCTTCCGTCGCCACCCACCCTGTCGCGCCGTCTAACGTGATCAGGACGCCGCCCTCGCGGACCCACCGCTGCAGTTGCTCGCGGCCGTTGTCGCCGAGCGCGCTCTGCATCCCACCGCCTGACGCGGAGGGGACCACCAGCACGTCGAACTCGCGCAGGATCCCGTTGCCGATCGCGTCGGTGGTGATGGCCGACGTGGGATAACCCAGGCGCTGGTCGAGCGCATACCAGGCGAAGCCGAACGAGTTGCCGTTCACCGGCGCCCCGCCGAGCAGTGCTACACGCGGCGCTCCGACCGAGACGACGCTGTTGCTGCCGAGATCGGTGCCATCCTCGACCATCGCCGAGTTGATGGCCGTCACCACGGCGCCGCTGGTGCCGGCGAGCCGCTGCACGACGGCATGAACGCTGTCCGGGTTGCCGGCGATGCGAACGAGGAAGGCGCCGCGCCCGAACTCCGTGCCTGCGGCGCGGAACCGGTTCGGCGCGTACCAGAGACGCATCCCGGCATCGAGCGCACCGGCGATGAAGCGCAGCGACGCCTCGCTCCCCGGCGCGACGGCGTAGGCGTGCGACGCGCGGGCGGGTGCCGCACGCGTCGCCGCGGTTGCGGCCGGCGTCCATGCCTCCGTTCCCGCGGGCACGCCTGACGTCGTCCAGGCGGCGACACGGAATGCGTACGGGAGCGACCAGGCGGTCACGTCATAGAAGCGGCTGGACTGGCCCGTGCCGCGCCGCGTCAGCTCGTCGGCGATGAACGACGAATCGAGCTGGGCGTCGGGCTCGAGCAAGGCGCGCGCCATCCGCCCCTGCGGCTGGGCGTAGTCCACCACATACGAACCCGCTGGCGCGCGTGCGGCACCCGACACGTGCGGATAGGCGGTCGCACTGGAGAGCGTCGCCTCGCTCGTCAGGCGGCGCACGGTGATGCCGTTGGCCACGAGGCGCGCCGCCAGTGAATCGGCGCGGCCGTCCGTGTCGCGGGCGAGCACCACGGCGCGCGCACCACCGCGCTGGCCGGCGGTGATCGCGTCACGACGAAGCTGCACGTAGTCGCGGACGCGGCTGGCGCGACGGTCGGCGGTGGTGGTGAGGGTCGCCCACGCCGCTGTGTAGTGATGGGCGGCCGCGTCGTGGAGCGTGAGCACCGTGCCGTCCTCGCGGCGGATCGCGCCGCCGCCGCTCGACGCCTGCTCGTACGTCATGCCGACGGACCCGTTCAGGATCGGCCAGCTCACGCCATACCCGGGATAGAACTCGTCGTAGCCCTCCCGGCGGAAGAAGGGCCAGCCGCGCTCGTCGAAGGCGGCGGCGTTGGCGGCGGCGTAGGTATCCCACCAGCGGATGATACTCGGATCGACGTTCTTGTTCACCGGCTCCATCGGCGGCGCAAAGAAGTACGTCGAGTTGGAGCCCATCTCGTGCAGGTCGACGGCCACATGGGGCCACCAGTCGAGGAACGCACCGACACGCGCGCGCGTCTCCGGATGCGAGTGGATGAACCAGTCGCGATTGAGGTCGAAGTAGTAGTGGCTGGTGCGTGGGCCGGGCCAGTCGCCGCCGTGCAGCATCGTGCCGCCCAGGGGCGAGATCGGCAGGCTGCCGCGCATGCGCCGGTTGTACTGCACGTGGCGCTCGTGTCCATCGGGATTCTGGATCGGATCGATCAGCACGACCACGCTGTCGAGCACGCCCTGCGTTTCGGCATCGGTGCCCGCGGCTAGTTGATAGAGCAGACCGAGCGCGGCCTCGGTGCCTGACGCCTCGTTCCCGTGCACCGTGTAGCCCATCCACGCGACGGCCGGCGTCCGCGCGATCGCCGCTTCGAGATCGGCGGTCGAGGCCTCCTGCGGCTGCGCGAGGCGCTGCACGTCGGCGCGGATCTGGTCGAGGCGCGCGTGGTTGGCCGCGCTCGTCACCACGGCCATGATCACCTCGCGTCCCTCGATCGTTTCGCCCAGCGTGTCGAGCCGCACGCGCGGGCTCGCCGCGGCGATGCGCTCGAAGTAGCGCGCGACGTCATGGTGCCGCGTGAAGTGATCGCCGAGGTCGTAGCCGAGCACCTGGCGCGGCGTCGGGATCGCGGGGTCGTGCGCACGCTGCTCGGGCATCAGCCCGTGCTGCGCCGCGAGCGGCGCGGTGATCGCGCCCGTCGCGGCGGCGACGATCACGGTGACGACCAGGAGTGAGCGGCAGTGCGCGACGGCGCGGGCGCGCGCGGTGGCGGGACGGGCGACGGAACGGGTGGCGTACACGGCAGTCTCCGGAAGCCTCGACGCGAACGGGCGAGGGTGGCGCGCCAGTGCGCCGTCGTCGCGGAACGTCGAGACCGCTAACCTACCGCGCCGCCCGCATCGGGACCAACCCGCGTCGACCGGCGGCGGTCTGCCGCGGGTCGCCCCGCCGGATCAGGCCAGCTTGCGATCGGACCCGAGCCGCGCCGGGTAGGCGGCGGCGATCATGCTGTCGAGGCGGGCGATCACGTCGTCGATCTCGAACGGCTTGGAGAGCATCTCGATCCGCCCGTCGTCGTCGGCGCCGCTGATGTCGCCGTAGCCGCTCATGATCAGCACCGGGAGTCCGGGCTGCCGGCCGAGCAGAAGTGCCCGCAACGCGCGCCCGTCGAGGCCGGGCATGCGCCAGTCGCAGAGCACGGCCGAGATCTCGGTCGCGTGCGCCTTGAATCGCTCCCAGCCCGCGGCGCCGTCGGCCGCCTCGATCACCGTGTAGCCGACACGCTCGAGAGCGCGCTGCAGCACACGCCGGATCGTCGGCTCGTCGTCCACGAGCAGGACGGTTCCGCGCGTGCCCGGCACCACGGCCGGCGTCGCGATTGCCGGGGGCGGCGTCGCGCCGGTGATCCGTCCCTCGGAGACCAGGCGGGCCGCCGGCGCGTCGGTGGGAAGCCAGAGCGTGACCGCCGTGCCCGCGCCAGGCGTGCTGCGCGCGCTCACATGTCCACCGGACTGCCGGACGATGCCAGCCACCAGCGGCAGCCCGAACCCGCGCACGGAGCCGTCGGGGCGCACGCCGCTGAGCCCCGAACCGCCGAAGAAGTCCAGCGCGTTGGCGAGTTCGACGTCCTGCATCCCGCTGCCCGTGTCCTCCACGGTCACGCAGGCGTAGCTCCCCGCCGGCAACCGTCTCCCTTCGGGGGTGGTCGGCGACTCGTCACTTTCATTGAAGCGCGCCGCGGCGATGCGCAGCGTGAGGTGCCCGCCGTCGGGCATCGCGGCCACCGCGTTGTCGACCAGCGCGAGCACGGCCTCACCGAGCGCGGCCGGATCGGCCGGCACCACCAGCGCCAGATCGGCGGAGGGCGTGTCGAGGCAGAAGTGGACCGTCGGCGGGAGATCCGCCTCGATCGTCCCGCGCAGCGTCTCCACCCATTCGGTCAGCGCGACCGCGCGCGGCCGCAGGTAGCGTCGCCCGGCGGCGGCCAGCAGTCGCGCCGTGAGCATCGACGCCTTGCGCGCGGCGTCGTCGATGATGTCCAGGTCCTGCGACGAGAGTGCGTCGTTCCGCCGCCCGCGCAGCGCGGCGGCGGCGGCGAGCACCGCCGTGAGCAGGCTGTTGAACTCGTGAGCGACCACGCCGGCCAGTCGGCCGAGCGCCTCGTGCATCTGGGCACGCTGGAGCATCGCGTCCTGGCGACGCAACCGCGCCACGATGCGGTGCCGATCGATCGCGATCCGCGCCAGTTCGGCCGTCTCGAGCACCAGCTGCCGATCGGCCGCGGAGGGGCGCCCGGTGGTGGGCGCATAGACGACGATCGTGCCGAGCAGCGTGGTGTCGTCGGCCGTGATGGGCGTGGTCCAGCAGGCCTCGAACCCTTCGGCCAACGCGGTCGCGCGCCAGGGCTCCCACCGCAGGTCAGTGGCGATGTCGTCGGTGTCGAACGGATGCAGGGGCCAGTGGGTCGCCTCGGATCCCGAGTCGTACCCCGTCTCATCGCCGCTGGCCGGGTCGACGTCGTCGTCGGCATGGCCACGGAGGAGCGCCGCCGGGGTCGCGCCGTGCAGGATCGAGCCGTCCTCGTCGAGGAGGAGCACCGAGCAGGCTGCGCCCGCGCTGTCGGCCTCGACGTGGCGGGCGATCGCACCAAGCACCGTGCGCAACTCGGCTCCATGAGCGATCAGCTCGAGGATCGCCTGCTGGCGCCGCGCCCACTGCTCCGAGCGCGCCCGCGCCGTGGCCGACGCCCGAAGCTGGATCTCCGTCGCGCACATCGCGGCGAGGTCGCCCAGCGTCGCCAGATTCTCCTCCGACCACGCGCGCGGCTCCCCGTCGAGCACGCACAGGGTGCCGATGGCGAAGCCGTCAGATGAGAACAGCGGTATCCCGCAGTAGGCGATTGCACCGAGCTCCTCGATCGCCGGGTTCGTCCACAGCAGCGGATGCTCGCGCGCGTCCGGCACCACCAGCGGCGTGCGACTGTTGACGGCGTACTGGCAGTACGAGTGCGTGAGCGGTGTCCCGCGGGCCGACGCGACCGGCTCGGTCAGTCCCTGCGCGCTCAGGAAGAACTGCCGATCCTCGGCCACCAGCGTGAGCAGGGCGACGGGGGCGTCGAGCAGTCGTGCGGCAAGCCGTGTCAGCCGGTCGAACCCCTCGCAGGGGTCCGCGTCGAGGAGCGCCGTGGCGTAGAGCGCGGCGAGCCGCGGGTCGGCGACGCCAGCCAGGGATAGAATGGGAGCAGACATGATGCGCTCACTGATGGTCGCCACGGTACTCGCCCGGTACGACTGGGGTGGGATCGTGGGCGCGACATCGCACCGCCGGGGGCGATCGGATGTGGCGCATGACGAGTCCGGCCGCGAATCGCGATCCGACGACGTTTTGTTTACCCCGTCAGACGAGCCGTCGTGCCCGTGCGCCACATGACAGTCTCGTCATCCGGAACACGGTCGGGTTCGTATGACGGATTGTGATGCACACGCTGCGCCCGTCCGCGGATCAAGATCACACCGGCGCGCGATTTCGGCCAGCACTGCGCTTCGGTCGGCCCCGGCATTTCGACGGCGACGTCACTCAGTCGCCCAACAGAAGTCGCACGAGCGAAGAAAGGTGCGCACGAGCTGGCCAGCAAGCTGACGGAGCACGGCGTCCCCTGTCTGGTGGCATTGCGGTCGTTGACTCCCGTGTAGTCATCGACGTCGAGCAGGTCTTCTCGAAGTCCTTGCGATTGGCCGCCCCGTCAGCGGAACGATCGCGCACAGACGCTGCGCGGCCTCCAGCTCCGCCAGCAGTCGCTCGACGCGTCGCGCAAAGGTGCGCAGGAGGTCCCGCTGCTCATCGCGTCGCCTGACGAGCATATCCCCGAGCGCGCCGACGGCCGTGTTTGGCGGCGTGTGGCTCGCGCCCGAGGGCGCAGCGCGGGCGCCAAGGGCCCTGTATTCGGACGACTCGGAGAGGAGAGCGTAACGGCTGTGGGCTGTGGGCTCGTAGGGCGGGGGTGTCGCGCGCGAGCGGTGTCAGCGACGAGCGAGCCTTGTCATCCCGCAGGAGCGGCGTCAGCCGCGAGTGTCGGGATGGGCTCACCCTCGCCCATAGCGGGCCAATGGGCAGTGGAAGCCCGTCCCGACACTCGGTCGCTCCGCGCGGACCTGTACAGAATTCTGTGTGTGAGGCCATACTCAGACCGAGGAGGGCCGCATGACCAAAGCACGCA
>JBBQHX010000210.1:0-6547 GCA_038324385.1 Gemmatimonadales bacterium
CCGGTGGCATCGCGCACGACTTCAACAACCTGCTGACCGTCATCCGGTGCGGGACCGGGTTCCTGCTCGCCGGTCTGCGCGCCAATGATCCGCTGCGCGAGGACGCCGTCGAGATTGAACGCGCCGCCGCGCGCGCGGCCACGCTCGTCCGGCAGTTGCTCGCCTTCGGCCGGCGTCAGGTGCTGCAGCCCACCGTGCTCGATCTCAACGTGATCGTGCGGGATATGGAAACGATGCTGCGCCGCATCATGGGCGGCGACGTCGAGGTCGCGACCTCGTTCGAGACGAGCCTTCCGCTCATTCTCGCTGACGCGGCGCAGATGGAGCAGATCATCATGAACCTCGCCGTCAACGCCCGCGACGCGATGCCTGACGGTGGGGCGATCGTGATCTCCACCGAGCGGGACGACGGCGGGGCGGCGGCGATGCTCGCCGATGGCCCCGAACCCGCCGAGCGCCCCGACGCGCCCCGGCCGCGGCGGTTCGTCCGCCTGACGGTGGCCGACACCGGCAACGGGATGGACGAGGCGACGCGAGCGCGCGCCTTCGAGCCCTTCTTCACCACGAAGGACGGCCAGGGCACCGGGCTTGGCCTGTCGACGGTCTACGGGATCGTCGCGCAGAGCGGTGGCACGATCGAGGTCGAGAGTGCGATGGGGCGCGGGACCCGCATCACGATCCGCCTCCCGGCGATCGATCCCGCGATGATCGACCTGTACGATCTGCCGGCGGCGCCGGCGCAGCCGGCGACAACTGCCGCGGCTCTCGCGCCTGGCGCCATCCCATCGAGGGCCGGCCTCGCCGCTGGCGAGCGCACGCCGCCACACGCCGTTCCGCCGCGGCCACGCCCCGATCACGGTGCGCCGCTGGCCACCGTGCTCCTGGTTGAGGACGATGCGGCCGTGCGCGCGCTGACGGCGCGCATCCTCCGCGGCGCCGGCTACGTCGTGTTCGAGGCGCGCGACGCGGGCGAGGCGCTGGACCGGTGGCGCGCCAGCGCCCGCGTCGTCGATGTGCTCGTCACTGACATCCGGATGCCCGGCGGCGACGGCGTCGCGCTCGCTGAGGAGCTGCGCGCCGATCGGGGCACGCTGCCGGTGGTGTTGATGTCCGGGTATACGGAGCGCGATTCGGCCGATCTGCGGCTGGCCACCGATCCGGGCGCGACGCTCTTTCTGGCCAAGCCGTTCACGGCCGAGGTGTTGACCGGCACCGTGCAGAGGGTGTTGGGCGCGCCGCATCGAGCGTGACGTACACGGTATCCAGAAGTGGCCGTCGGCGGGGAAATGGCAGCCGTCGATCCACGATTCCCGTGACGACGGAATCGCCGCCGAGCTCGCGGCGCCCCGTCACGACGCGATGGTGGCCAAACCGCCCAGGCAGGCCGCTCGCCTCAGCCCTCTCCCGCACACCGATCCCTGCCCTCGGCCTTGGCGCGGTATAGCGCGGCGTCGGCGCGTTCGACCAGCCGGGGCGCCTGCCCGGCATCGCCATAGGTGTGTACGGCGTAGCCGGCGCTGATGGTGAGCAGGCCGCCCGGGGCGCCTTCGTGAGGAATCCGCAGGCTGCGGATGCGTCGGCACAGCAGGTCGGCGAAGCGCCCGGCGTTTTCAGCGGACAGGCCGACGGAGAGAATGGCGAACTCCTCGCCGCCGTAGCGGGCGACGAAGTCGGACGAGCGGGTGAACGACTGGTTGAGGCTGTGCGCCACTGCGCGCAGCACACCGTCGCCGCCCGGGTGGCCGTAGTGGGTGTTGAACGCCTTGAAATGATCGACATCCACCAGGATCAGCGTCAGCGCGGTGCCGTTGCGCTGCGCGATCCTCTCCTGTATGTCCAGTTGGGTGTCGAAGAAGCGGCGATTGTGGATACCGGTGAGGCCATCGGTCATCGCCAGCAGTTCCAGGGTCTCGGCGTTCTCTTCGAGCGACCTGTTCTTCCCGATCAGCTGGTGCTCCAGCAGCACCCGCGCGGTCACATCCTTCTGGATGCCGATGAAGTGGGTGACGTCGCCACGGTCGCCGAAGATGGGCGAAATGCTGAGCTCGTTCCAGAACATCGTGCCGTCGCGCCGATAGTTGCGCAGCGTGGCCAGGCAGTACTCGCCGGCGGCGATCGCATCGCGGATGACGGCGATCGCCGGCTGCTCGCGGTCGTCGCCCTGCAGGTAGCGGCAGTCGATATTGGTGATCTCCTCGAAGGCGTAGCCGGTCATGCGCTCAAACGCCGGGTTCACGAAGATCAGCGGATTGGCGCCTCCGCGCGGTTCGGAAATGGTGATGCCATCGCGTGAGTCGAGGACGGCTTGCTTGAGGATATCGAGATTCATATGGCGTCACCTTGAGGATGCGCAGCAAGAACACGCCGTCGGGCGGGAGCCCGCGCGCGAGATTGCCCGCCGTTGCCGGTGGTGCATCGGCCGGTTGGAGGGGTAGGCATTTCACTCGGGGTGCGAGAAGTATGTTGCGTGCTCGCGCGCGCGGCGAGGCCCTCTGGCGCCGGTAGCGGTGGGTGATCCGCTCGGACGGGCCCGGGAGGCCTGTGCCGGTGGTGCGCACCCACGAACCCGACCTGCTGCCGGGCCCCACCCTCCCCTATCTTGTCGGGATCGTTGCACGCGACCCACCACGGGTCGGGCGCGCGATCCGTGGGTCCTGCTCCCCTGCTCCCGATGTCCGACTCCCTCCTCGAAGGCCACCTCCACCGCGGCTGCGGCGGACGCTACGTCCGCGAAACCGAGCCGGTGACGATCCGCGTCAGCGGCATGGTCACCACCGTCGAGCGCGTCTTCTTCCGCTGCAGCCGGTGCAACGACGAGACGCGCACCGTCGAGCAGCGCGAGGCGGCCGAACAGGCCGCGGTGCTTGCCATCCGCGCGCAGCATGCGTTGCTTCAGCCGCGCCAGCTCCGGCAGCTACGCGAACGACTGGGCCTGACCACCGCACAGCTTGGCGACCTGCTCTACGGGGTGCCGAAAACCATCGTCGAGGGGTGGGAGAAGGGGCGGTACGTTCAAAATCGCGACACCGACGCGATGCTCCGCCGGCTGGAAGATGAGACCTTTCTGCGCGACCGTGCGGCCCGGTCCGGAGTGGTGCTCCCGGAACGGCCCGGCGAACCCGAGGCGTTGACCCCGGGAGCGGAGCACGACTCGTCCGCCGCACCGCCCGCGACCGACCGCGCCCCCGCTCAGGAACTCGATGGCCCGCACGAAGCCGCCGCCAGCCGTACCGCCCAGAGCTGATCCGCCGCCGCCCGCGGGGACGAACCGTCGGTTCGTCCGCCGCTCACTGATTCATGCGCCGGCGGCCGACCTGTTCGCCTGGCACGCCCGCCCGGGCGCCTTCGAGCGACTCACCCCCGCGTGGAGCCCCGTCCGCATCGTCTCACGGACGGGCGGCATCGAACCCGGGGCGCGCGTCGTCCTCGACGTCCCCGTCGGGCCGGTGTCGACCCGGTGGGAAGTGGAGCATCGCGACTACGTCGAGGGACGGCAGTTTCGCGACGTCCAGCTCGAAGGGCCGTTCGCGCGGTGGGAGCACACTCACCTGGTGCACGCGGAAACGATCGACACCAGCACACTGGCCGACGTGATCGACTTTCGGCTTCCGCTCTCCCCGCTCTCGGATCTCGTCGCTGGCTGGTTCGCCGACGGTCAGCTCGACCGCCTCTTTGCCCACCGTCACGCCGTGACCGCCGCCGACCTCACCCAGCATCGCGCCGCCAACCCCTCGGGCCGCACGCTCCAGATCGCCATCACGGGCGCGAGCGGGTTCATCGGTGGCGCACTCGACGCCTACCTGACCACCGCCGGCCACACGGTGCGCCGGATCGGACGGTCGGCCCCGCGCCCGGGATCCACCGACATCCGATGGGATCCCGCCCGCGGCATCCTCGACCCGGCCGCGCTCGTGGGCGTCGACGCCGTCGTGCACCTGGCCGGAGAGAACGTTGGCCAGCGGTGGACGCCGGAGGTGAAGCGGCGGATTCTCGAGAGCCGCGTCCAGGGCACCGGCCTCCTCGCCCGCACGCTCGCCGCGCTCGACCGGAAGCCGGCCGTGCTCGTGAGCGCGTCGGGCGTCGGGATCTACGGCGACCGGGGCGACGAGACGCTCCACGAACGCAGCACGCTGGGCTCGGACTTTCTGGCCGATGTGTCGAAGCAGTGGGAGGGCGCCGCCGACCCGGCGCGGGCGGCCGGGATCCGCGTCGTGCATCCACGGACGGGCGTCGTCCTGAGTCCCGACGGCGGGGCACTCGAGCGGCTGTTGCTGCCTTTCCGGATGGGGGTCGGTGGGCCGATCGGCTCGGGGAAGCAGTGGATGAGCTGGATCACTCGCGACGATCTGCTGGCGGTGATCGAGTGGTGCATCTTCCGCGACGGGCTCGATGGTGCGGTCAATGCCGTCGCGCCGACGCCGGTGACCAACGCCGAATTCGTGCGGACGCTGGGCGCGGTGCTCCACCGTCCCGCTCTGCTCCCGGTGCCGGGGTTGGCGCTGCGCCTCCTTTTCGGCGACATGGCCGACGCCACCATACTGGCCAGCCAGCGTGTTCAGCCCAGCCGCCTTCAGGCCAGCGGGTTCGCCTTTCGCCACCGAACGCTCCACCCCGCCCTCGCCTTCGTCCTCGGCGCCACCAGCGACGCGTAGCCCACAACGCCCACAGCCGCGTCGATACAGCCGCGCTTCTGGCATACTTTCCGCACTACAGACGCTCCAAAACGATTTCCGGAGCAGATGTATGGCACGTGCACACCGACTGATCGACGACGATTCTTCCCGCCCAGCGGTGGCCATGCCCAGTGGCCGGTCGCGCGGGCATTCGCACCGTCACGCACGAAGCAACAGCCCCGCGTCGCACTGGATGTGGGTCGCCGCCGCGCTCCTGGCCATCGCGATGGCGCTGCTCATTCTCGCGCTCTGGATGCCGTGGGCGAGCGACGGCGTCCCCCCGATGATTCCCACGAGCACGGACACCGGGATCCTCCCGCCCGCCTCCGCCAGCATGCCCGGATAGCGCGCGAGGGGCAGGAAGGCCGCAACACGCCGACGGCGGTCACCGGATGGTGGCCGCCGTCGGCGTATCCCCCGCCCGCTTCGCCTCGCGCTTCGATCGGCTAGCTTCGGCGAATGGAACCGACGGAGCCGTTCGCCACCGCCTTGCTGCTGAGCACGTTCGGGCTGCTACTGGCCCTGAGCGTCTTCTTCAGTCGCGCGATCGAGCGATTCGGCGTCCCGGTCGCGCTGATCTTTCTCTTCGTCGGCGTGCTCGCCGGTTCCGAAGGGATCGGCGGAATCGATTTCGACGACTACGACTTCACCTTCCGGCTCGGCACCACCGCACTCGCCCTCATCCTCTTCGACGGTGGGCTCAACACCCCGCGTTCGGCGGTCCGCTTCGCCGCCGGGCCCGCCCTCGTCCTGGCGACCGTCGGGGTGATCGGGACGGCGGCTGTCGTCGCATTCGCCGGATATCTGCTCGGCTTTCCGATCAAGCTGGCGATGCTCCTCGGCGCCATCGTCTCGTCGACCGACGCTGCCGCGGTGTTCTCGGTGCTGCGGGGCAGCGGGATCAATCTCAAGCGGCGCGTCGGTACCACGCTCGAAGTGGAATCGGGGTTGAACGACCCGATGGCGGTGATCCTCACCACCGTGCTCACCGCCCACATCATCGCCCCCGAGGGCTCGCTGACGATCTGGCTCCCCTTCCTCGTCGGAAGCCAGATGCTCATCGGGGCCGCGGCCGGGGTGGCGATCGGGTGGGCCGGGCGGAAGCTGCTACTCGCGCTCCGCCTTCCGGCGGGCGGTCTCTATCCCGCCTTCACGATCGCGATCGCCCTCCTCGCCTTCGGCCTTCCGACGCTCGCCTACGGCAGCGGCTTCCTCGCCGTCTACGCCGCGGGCGTGATGGTCGGTGATGGCGGGCTTCCATACCGGCGCAGCATCACGAGCGTCCACGACTCCGTGGCCTGGCTCAGCCAGATCACGATGTTCCTCCTCCTGGGGCTGCTCGTGTACCCGTCGCGGCTGATCGAGGTTGCGGTTCCGGGGCTGATTCTGGCGCTCGTGCTCGCGTTCCTCGCCCGGCCGCTGGTGGTTGCCCTCTGTCTCGTGCCCTTTCGGTATCCCGGGCGCGAACTCGTCTACATCGGGTGGACGGGACTTCGGGGGGCGGTGCCGATCATCCTCGCGATCATCCCGATCCTCGCCGACGCCCCCTACTCGGAGACCATCTTCGACCTGGTCTTCTTCATCGTCGTCGTGAACGCCATCGTGCCCGGCGGAACGGTGCCGTGGGTGACGCGCAAACTGGGACTCGAATCCGGGGAGCCGCCGCCGCCGCCGGCGGTGCTCGAGATCGAGTCGGTGCAGCCGCTGCAGGGTGAGCTGATCTCCTTCTACATCGACGGCGCGCTCGCAGTCGCCGGGGTCCAGATCTCCGATCTTCCATTCCCTGACGGCTCGGCGGCCACCCTCATCGTGCGCGGCGCCGAACTCGTCGCGCCGCGTGGCAACACGGTGCTGGAGCCGGGCGACCACCTGTA
>JBBQHX010000211.1:0-6525 GCA_038324385.1 Gemmatimonadales bacterium
CTGGCCGCCGACGCGACGCCGGCGGCACCGATGCCGGGTCTGACGCCGCGCAACCTCTCGGCGCAGCTCCATCATGTGGCGCGTGGCAATCCGTTCAGTACGCAGATCGAGCATGCGGTCGCCAACTGTACACCGGGACTCGAGATGGACATGCGCGCCGTCTGGCGCCGGATGTTCGAGGGGATCGTGCTGCGCGAGTACGACAATCTCGTCGTCGCGGTCGACGGCAGTTCGACGGATCCGGCCGTGGCCGCGCTGGCCGGCCATCGCCTCGTGCGCGTGGCAGGGATCCCGATGATCACTACGAAACTCGGGCCCTCGCCCGCCGGGCCTGACGAGTCGACCGTGTTGGCGACGGAGGACAATCCGCACGCGGTGGCGCCGATGGAGTGGTCCAACGCACTCGCGCACGTCCTCGCCCGCCATACGGGGACGATGGTCGCCTGCGATTTCTCCCCCGCCGCCGTCTGGCTCGATCAGGAGCCGCTGCACGATGGCGCCGACGGGTACACGACCGTCCAGTTGCGCGTTCGTCCCTTCTTCGCGAACGGCACGGTGATGATCTCGGAGGAGCGGGCACGTCCCGGCGAGCTCACCCAGGGGCTCTGCTCGCCGTGGCAGAACGACTACCGCGAATGCTCGTGCTACTACTGGGCGTCGGCGCGCCCGGACTACGTCAACGTCGACCTCGGCGCGAACGGGGCGAGCCGGGGCGACAACTGGCTGCAGAAGGAACGGACTGGTGACTACGTGCCTGACGATTACGAGGATTCGCGCCTGATCCTCTACGACGATCTGTTCCGCGAATGGGAGACCCTGCTGCGTTTCCAGATCCGCGGCCGCGATCTCGAGGGCGATGGAGTGGCGAGCGCATGACGACGCTCACCCGCGCCGAGCTGGTGCGCGACGACGGGCGCCAGTTCATGACGGCCAGCCGGCCGTGCTCGCCTGACGCCCACCTGCTCGACAGCGACGGGGCCGCGCACGTCTTCGTCACCGACGGGAGCCGCTTGTTCGACATCGATGCCGAACTGACGGCCGCCTTTCGCCAGGCGCTGGCCTCGGACGCGGTCGCGCCGCTGCTGGCGCGGATCGGGGTGCTCGACACGCCGTACATCGACGACGCACCGGTGACCGAGCCGCCACTGCACGCACTCTCCCTCGCGGTCGCGCAAAAGTGCAACCTCGGCTGCACCTACTGCTATGCACAGCAGGGTGAGTTCGGCGGACCCGCGCGATCAATGGCGCTGGCACAGGCGCTCGCCGCGGTGGATCTGCTGGTCGAGGGCGCCGCGCCCGGGTCGCGTCTTAACCTCGCCTTCCTCGGCGGCGAGCCGCTGGTCAATCGGCCGGTGCTGCAGGCGGCCACGCGCCACGCCGCGGACCGCGCGGCGCGGCGCGGCGTGCAGATGGGGTTTTCGATCACCACCAACGGAACGCTGCTAACCGAGGCGGACGGGGACTTCTTCGAGGAGCACGGGTTCGCCGTCACGGTGAGCCTCGACGGCCCGCGTGAGGTGCACGACCTCCAGCGCCCGACGAAAGGCGGACGCGGCAGCTTCGATCGCATCATGACCAACGTCGCCCCGTTGCTCGCTCGGCAGCGGCGCATGCAGGTCACCGCGCGAGTCACGGTCACGCCGCTGAACCTCGGCCTGCGCGAGACACTGGACCAGTTCGTGGCCGCAGGATTTCACAGCGTCGGCTTCTCGCCGATGCTCTCGGCGCCGACGGGGCGCGGTGAGATGCAGCATACGGATCTCGAGGTGATGCTGGGCGAGATGATCGACTGCGGACGGGAGTACGAGCGACGGATGCTGCGCGGGGAGCGGTACCCGTTCGCGAACATGGTCAACGCGATGCGCGAGATCGCGCGTGGCACGCATCGACCGTATCCCTGCGGCGCCGGCGCCGGCTATCTGGGCGTGTCGGCCGAGGGGGAGCTGGCGGCCTGTCATCGCTTCGTCGGCGACGAGGCAGGCGCGATGGGATCGCTCCAGGACGGGATCGATCGCACACGTCAGGCGACGTGGCTCGCTGAGCGGCATGTGCACCGTCAGATGCCGTGCAGCGGGTGCTGGGCGCGCTATCTGTGCGGCGGGGGCTGCCATCACGAGGTGATCGCGCGCGGCCGGCCGGCGTGTGACTATATCCGCGGCTGGCTCCATTACTGCCTCGGCGCGTACCTCCGGCTGCATCCGTCGGGCGTCGGGATGCCGGCAGCGCGAGCGTGATGACCACCGACGTGTGTGTCGTCGGCGGTGGGCCGGCGGGAAGCGTGCTCGCCACGAGGCTGGCGCAGCTCGGCCACGACGTGTGCCTGCTCGAACGTGGCCGCTTTCCGCGCCCGCATCTCGGCGAGTCGTTGAGCCCGGGCGTTCCGCCGCTGCTCGCATCGGTCGGCGCGGAGTGGACGCTCGATGCGGCGGGCGCACGACCGGTCAGCCGCGTTCGGCGTCGCTGGGGCGCGTCTGCGTCGGCGCGCGAGGACCCGCGGGCGGCGGGACGGGTGGTCGATCGCGGACGACTCGATGCCGGCCTGCTGGCGCATGCACGCTCGCACGGAGTTCGCGTGTGGCAGCCGGCCTCGCTGACGAGGCAGCGTCGCCTCACGACGGGCGGCTGGGCGCTCGAGGTGCGCGGGCTCGGCGCGAGCGCGACGTCGCTGCAGGCGCGGATGCTCGTCATCGCCACGGGTCGGACCCGCCGCGGTAGTGACGCGGGCAACGGACCGCGCACGCTCGCGCTGTATGCCTACTGGGCGGGCGCCAGCCTGCCTGACGATCCCAGCATCGAGTCGATGGACGACGGGTGGTGCTGGGGGGTGCCGATTCCCGGAATCGGCTACAACGCCCTCGCCTTCGTGGATGCGGAGCGTGTGCGCGGTGGTGGTCGCGACGTGATCGAGGCGTGTTACGCGCGGATGATGGCTCAGTCCAGCCTCGTCGCACCCGGCGCGCGAGCAACGCGGACGAGCCGCGTGCGCGTTGCCGACGCGACGCCGGTGGTGAGCGCGACCTGCGTCGACGACGGCTACCTGTGCGTCGGCGACGCCGCGCTCGCGCTTGATCCGCTGTCGTCGAGCGGGGTGCAAAAGGCGGTGCAGAACGCGCTCGCGGGCGCGATAGTCGCCAACACGATGCTCCGCCGCCCCGACGCGACCGATGACGCGATGGCCTGCTTCCGCGATCAGGTCCACGGGGCCGCCGCGCGGCACGCCGCGTGGTCGGGCGCGCACTACGCCGAGGTCGCTGCGCTGTTGCCCGATCGGCCGTTCTGGAGCGCGCGCGCGGGCGCTCCGCCCGACTTGGCGACTGTGCGGACGGCCGAGGCCGCGCGCGCGCCAGTCACTCCCGACACGCCGCTCGTGCTGTCGCCCCTCGCTTCCTTGCGTCAGATTCCCTGCCTCGAGGAGGAGTTCGTGACCCGGAGAGCCGCGCTGCATCACCCCGCGCTCGATGCGCCGGTTGCCTTCATCGGCGGCCGTCCCGTCGCCGCGCTCCTGGACGCCGTGCCCGACGCCCCCACCGCCGATGGGCTCGTCAGGCACTGGGGGCTCGGCGTGGCGGACGGGCGCGCGATCGCGCGATGGTTCGTGACGCTCGGCATTCTGGTGCCGCAGGCGGACCACAGGGTGGCGGGGTAGCGGCGATGTCCGACCTGCGCACGTGGCTGACCGCGATCGGGCTCGCCCAGCACGCCGAGCTGTTCGAGTCGCACGAGGTGGATCTCGCCACGTTGCGCATCCTCACCGATGCCGACCTGCGGGAGCTCGGCCTGCCGTTCGGCCCGCGCAAGCGGCTGCGGCACGCGCTCCAGGAGGAGCAGGGGACGGAAGCGCCGGCCGCCGCCACAGCGGCGCCTGGCGCGGACGGTGAGCGTCGCCAGCTCACCGTGCTCTTCTGCGACATGGTGGGCTTCACCGAGCTCGCCTCCCGCGTCGACCCCGAGCTGTTGCGTGCCGTGATTCGGCGCTACGAGGACATCTGCGCCGTCGGGATCACGCGATATGACGGCTACGTCTTCCAACGGCTGGGCGACGGGATCGTCGCGTTCTTCGGATTCCCGCTGGCGCACGAGGGCGAGGCCGAGCGCGCCGTTCGCGCCGCCCTCGAGATCGTCGAGACGCTCGCCGTCACCGACTTCGGCGAGACCGGACGCGTACAGGTCCGCGTGGGGATCGCCACCGGTGTCGTCGTCGTCTCCGCCGCGGAACGAAGCGCCGTCGGCGAGACGATGAACCTTGCCTCACGACTACAGGGGCTCGCCCAGCCTGGCGAGATCGTCGCCAGCGAGCGCGTCCATCGACTCGCCGGCGGTACCTTCACCTGGAGCGACCTCGGCGAGCGAGCGCTCAAGGGAATCGCCACACCCAGGCGGGCCTGGCGGGTGGACGGGATCGACCACGGGGTGAGCCGGTTCGAAGCGGCCACCGGCGAGGAGCGGACGCCGTTCGTCGGTCGTGAGGCGGAGATGCGGACGCTGCTCGAACGGTGGGCGCTGGCGCGCGAGGGCCAGGGGCAGGTGGGCGTGCTCTCAGGCGAGGCCGGCATCGGGAAGAGCCGCATGGTGAGCGGCGTGTGCGAGCGGCTGACCGCCGAGGGGGTGGAGCCGCTGCGGCTGCAGTGCTCACCCTTCCAGACCAACAGCGCGCTGCATCCCTTTCTCGACTACCTCTCGCGCACGCTCGGCTTCGTTCGCGGCGATCCGCCTGCCACACGATTCGACCGGCTCGATGCACTGGTCGTCGACACGCTCGGCCATCCGCGCGAGGACGCCGCCTACCTGGCTGCGCTGCTCGCCCTTCCCTGGCGCGAGCGTTACACGCTGCCTCCGCTCTCGCCACGGCGTATGCGCGACGAGGGGATCCGCGCGCTGCTCGACCTGTTCGCCGCGGCGGCGCACGCGCACCCCACGCTGCTCCTGGTGGAAGACGTGCACTGGGCGGACCCGTCCACGCTCGAGGTACTCGGCGCCCTGGTGGAGCGCGTGACCGCCCTGCCGCTCATGGTGCTCGTCACACATCGTCCCGAATTCGTGTCGCCGTGGGGCGGATCGCCACACGTGGTCATGCTGGATCTATCGCGACTGGATCGCGCCGAGAGTCGGTCGATGGTCGAGCGAATCGTGGCCGCCAAGCCGCTGCCGCCCGAGCTCGTCGACGAGATCGTGGAGAAGGCCGACGGCATCCCGCTGTTCGTCGAGGAACTCACCAAGTCCGCGATCGAATCGGGCGAACTGATGGACGCGGGGGACCGCTACACGTTCGTCGCCGCGGGCTCACGTGTCGCGCTGCCAGCAACGCTGCGTGACTCGCTGATGGCACGCCTCGACCGCGTCACCGCCGTCAAGGAGGTCGCCCAGGTCGGTGCCGCCTTCGGCCGGGAGTTCAGCTACGACCTGCTCGCCGCCGTCAGTCCGATGACTTCCGCGTCGCTCAACGATGCGCTCGATCGCCTGACCGATTCGGGGCTGGCCTTCCGCGTCGGCGCGATCCCCGACGCGCACTACACGTTCAAGCATGCGCTGGTGCAGGACGTCGCATACGATTCGCTCCTCAAAAGCCGCCGACAGGAGCTGCATCGCGCGATCGCGCACGCGATCGAAGCCAAGGTACCGGGGGTGCGCGAGCATGAGCCCGAGCTGCTCGCGCGCCACTTCACCGCGGCCACGATGGCGGAGGCCGCCGTGCCACTCTGGCATCGCGCGGGCGAGCTGGCAGTGCAGCGACTCGCGCTCCCGGAAGCGATCGCTCACATCCGCACGGGGCTCGGCTGCGTCGGCACGCTGCCCGGCGGTGCCGCACGAGACAGGATGGAGCTGGGGCTTCGCACCCTGCTCGGCCCCGCCGTGGTCGCGCACCGCGGGTGGGCCGCGCCCGAGGTGAGCGAGACGCTGGAGCCAGCATGGAAGCTTAACCAGTCACTCGGCGACCACGAGTCGAGCATCCCCGTGCTGCACGGCCTCTGGGTGCACTTCATGACGATGGCGCATCTAGCGACATCGCTCGGGTGGGCCGAGCGGATGCTCGATGAGGGGCGCCGCACCGGCGACGAGGGGCTGGAGATCTGCGGTCATCGTGCGGCGATGACCACCTACTTCTGGATGGGCCGCCTGCACGAGGCGCACGCGCACGGCGACGAAGTGCTGGCGCGTTACGATGCCTCACGACACGGCCAGATCGCCTTGCGTACGCACAGCGATCCGCTGACGGGCGACGGCATCTACCGCGCGCACTACCTCTGGATGCTCGGATATCCGGACCAGGCGCGGCGCGTCAGCGACGCAACGGTGGAGCACGCCCGCCGCCGCAATCATCCCTTCGACATCGCCTTCGCCCTGACGTTGGGGGCGCAGTCGTACGAGTACTGCGGCGACGCCGAGAAGCTGCTCGCCGGTTCGGTCGAGGCGGTGCGTATCGGGCGGGAGTTCGGCGTGCCGCTGATGTCGGACATGATGGCGGAGATCAGTCGCGGGGTCGGCCTGCTGCTGCTCGACGAGCTGGACGATGGAATCCCGCAGCTC
>JBBQHX010000212.1:0-6513 GCA_038324385.1 Gemmatimonadales bacterium
GGACCCCCGCAATCACGACAACGATCACCGCCATCGCGACCGCGGCAGCCAGCGTGCGCCCGTCGACCGCGATCTCGGCGGCGCGCGGCAGCGACGCTGGCGCCAGCGCCAAGAGCAGCTCCGTCGCCGCTGGAGCGAGGAACATCCCCACGGCGCTCCCGATCCCCGCGATCACGAACGCCTCGGCGACGAGCTGCCTCACGATCCGGAGCCGCCCCGCGCCCAGCGCCGTGCGCACCGCTAGCTCGCGCCGACGGCGGAGCGTGCGCAGGAGCATCAGATTCGCGACGTTCGTGCAAGCGACCAGGAAGAGCAGCGCCACCGCGGCCACCAGCAGGAGCAGCGGCCGCGCCACGTCTCCCGTGACCTGATCCCGCAACGCCCGGATGCGCGCGCCGATTTCCGAGTTGGACGTCGGATGCTCGGTCGCGAGACGCGCTGCGAGCACGTCCAGCTCGCGCTGCGCGGCCTCGGGTTGGACGCCGGGCGCGAGCCGCCCCAACACGGCGGCATCGACGCGGAAATCACGGCGATCCGAACGCTCATCGCGGGCGGCGAACGGAGCGAGCGGCGACCACATCTCGGCCCACTCCGGCCAGGCGGCGCCCGGCGGCATCACGCCGACGATCGTGTAGCTCCCGTCCTCCGTGCTCAGCACCGTGCCGACGACAGCAGAGTCGCCGCCATACCTCCGCTGCCACGAGCCGTGCGAGATCAGCGCGACCGGATCGCCCCGTCCCGCCATCTCATCGGCGGTGAACGGCCGACCGAGCGCCGGGAGCACCTGCGTCGTGCGGAAGAAGTCGTCGCCAACGAACGCGGTGAGGCGGTTCTCTGCCCCCTCCTCGCCGCGCACCGTGAGAATGTCGCCGCGGGCGAAGGTGAGCGCCTCGATCGTGCGGCTACCAGCCCGCAGGTCCTCGGCGTCGAGCATCGACATCGGGAGCTGATCCGAGCCGGCGGGGGTCGTCGACGTGAGCGTGACGAGCCGGTCGCTCTCGGGGTAGGCAAGCGGCCGCAGCAGGACGCCGTCGACCACCGCGAAGACCGATGCGCTGGCGCCGATCCCCAGCGCGAGCATCGCGATCATCGTCAGGGCGAGCATGGGCGCGCGCCGCAGGGCGCGTAGCGCGTGGCGCAGGTCGGTTGGCATCGGTGCGGCGACCGGATGGGTGGACAGGATGGACGGGACGGCGCCTGACGCGCCGCCCTCGTCGCGTGATCAGTTGGCGCGCAGCGCCTGCGATGGAGCTACCCAAGCCGTTCAGGTTCACCGCCCGTGAGGACCAGGCTCCCGCCGGAATACGCCGCGATCGACGAGAACGACTTCGTACGGTCGCGCCAGTCACGGAAGGTCGCCGGCGAGACCGGGAAGGCGTTGCTGGCCCGCGTGCCGGCGTCCAGTTCACTCTCATAGAGGGAGACCAGCGTCTCCGGCGTCTGGTACGGCAGCGGCCGCAGCAGCACCGCGTCGAGCACGCTGAAGATCGCGCCGCTCGCACCGATGCCGAAGGTGAGCGTCAGGATCGCGGTCAGCGCGAATGCCGGACGGGCGCGCAACGCCCGCAGTGCCTGACGAACATCGCGCAGCAGGGAATCCATGAGGTCAATCCTGGCGGAGAAGGGTCGAGGGCGCACGACCCAGCGCGCGCCAGGCAGGGATCCAGCAGGCGAGCAGGGCGACCGCACACAGCACCGACGCGGTCGCGACGAAGGTGGCGGGATCGGACGCGCCAGTGTCGAACAGAAAGCGATCGAGGATGCGACCGCTGGCCAGCGCACCGAGTCCCCCAAGTACGATCCCGACGATCACCGGCAGCATCCCCTGCCTGACGACAAGGCGCAGCACCGCCGCCGGACTCGAGCCGAGGGCGAGGCGGATCCCCATCTCGCGGGTGCGGAGGGCGGTGGTGTAGGCCATCACACCGTAGATCCCGATCGCCGCGAGCGCGAGTGCGATCAGCGCAAAGCCCAGCAGCAGCACGGCACTCACGCGTGGCTGGGCGACTGTGCGCGCGATGCGCTGCTCCATCGTCGCCACCGCGCCCAGCGCGACGTTCGGCTCCACGGCGGCCACCGCCGCGCGGACCGCGCTGGTCATCCCGATCGGATCGCCCGACGTGCGGACGACCAGGTATCCGCCGCGGGGAAAGTTCTGGTCGACGACGGTGTACGTCTGGGGATAGACGGCGTCGGCGAGCCCCTGCTGCACGACGTCGCCCACCACGCCTACGATGACATACCACTCGACATCCTCGGCAGCCGGATCGCCATACGTGAGGCGCTGGCCGATCGGATCGGCGTCAGGCGAGAAGCGCCGCACAAACTCGCGGTTCACGACCACGGCGTCGGCGGCGCCTCGAACGTCGGACGCGTCGAAAGCGCGTCCCGCGGCCAGGGGGATCTGCAGGGTTGAGAAGTAGTGGCGACTGACCGTGAGCGCCTGGACGTCCTGCACTTCACCGTCCCCGCGCGGAGGCTGCCCCTCGAGGCTGAATGACCAGTAGCCGACGCCGCCCATCGGCGGACTGGAGCTATAGGCGGCGTCGAGGACGCCAGGCGTGGTCTCGAGTTGGGCGAGCGCATCGCGCCAGAAGCCGGCGACACGTGTCGTGTCCATCATCGCCGACCCGGGCATCGCGATCTGCGCGGTGAGTACGCCCTGCGCCTCGAAGCCGGGCGAGACGCGCTGCAACCGGTCGAAACTGCGGATGAGCAGCCCCGCGCCGACGAGTAGCATCAGCGCCAGCGCCACCTGCCCCAGCACGAGCATGCCACGCAGCCGCACGGCGGCGGCGCCACCCGTCGACGCGCGGGCGGCATTGAGTCCCGGCCGCACATAGCCGCGGGCGATGCGGAGCATCGGCGCGAGTCCGAAGAGCAGTGCCGTGAGTAACGCGATGCCCACCGTGAATGCCAGCACCACGAGATCGATCTGAATCGACTCGGGGCGGGGGATCAGCGGCGGATCGGTGTTGCGGAGGACCCCGAGCGCCGCGGCCGCCAACCCGAGGCCGATCACGGCGCCAGACCCGGCGAGCAGCACGCTCTCGGCCATCAGTTGGGCCGCGAGCCGCGATCGGCTCGCGCCGAGCGTCACGCGCACGGCCAGCTCCTGCTCGCGTGCGGCGGCCCGCGCCAGGAAGAGGTTCGCGACATTGGCGCAGGCGATCAGCAGCACCAGCGCAACGGCGGCCGAGAAGGCGAACAGCGCCGGACGCACGTCGCCGACGATCTCGCGTTGAAGCGGGACGACGTCGGCGCGCCAGCTGGTGTTGGTGCGCGGAAACTCCTGCTCCAGCCGGGCCATGATCGTGTTCAGCTCGCCCGCCGCGACGTCGGCCGGCACGCCGGGCTTCAGGCGACCGACGACGTTCAGGAAGTCCGCGCGCCGCCCCATCGTGGTGTCGAGCGCGATCGGGAAGAAGACGTCAGGCGGCGACGAGCGTAGCGGGATGTCGTTCGGCACCACGCCGACGACGGTGCGGGCGCGGCCGTTGATCGTCAGGCTTCGGCCGACGAGGGCGGGGTCGGCGGCGAACCGCCGCCGCCAGAGCCCCTCGCTCACCAGCACCGTCGGCGCGGCGTTGCTGCGCTGCTCGTCGTCGGTGAAGATGCGGCCGGCCACCGGGCGGTGGCCAAGTACCGTGAAGAGATCGGCCGTGACCAGCGCGCCGTCGAGTCGTTCGGCGTCACCGCTCCCCGTAAGGAGCGCGACCGTGTTGCCGAACGCGGCGAGCTGCTCGAAGGTCGTGTTTCCGCTGCGCCAGTCGACGAAATCGGGGAGCGACGCCGTCTCGTGGCCAATCGACGGATGCTGGCCCCACACGACGACCAGCTGCGCCGGCGCCTCGTACGGCAGCGGCCGGAGCAGCAGGCCGCGCACGACCCCGAAGACGGCGGTGTTGGCGCCGATGCCGAGGGCGAGGGTGACGATGGCGGCGATCGTGAACAGCGGCGCGCGGCGCAACGACCGGGCGGCAAGGCGCAGCTCACGCAGGAGGGTGGACATCGGGCGGGGGACTGAAGGCGTGGTGTCGGGACGAAGCGCGAACGATCAGATGCGAACAGCGCCGCCCGCCGGATGCGGTGGCGTGCTGTTAGTGCTGCCCGACGTCGAAGCCGCTGGCGCGCAGCTCGGCTTCGTGCTGGGAGGCGATGCGCTGATCCTCTTCCTCCACGACGCGACCGTCGAAGAGATGGATGCCGCGGTCGGCGTGGCGCGCGTACCGCGGGTCGTGCGTGACCATGCAGATCGTCGCGCCGCCGCGATGCAGCTCCTGGAGCAGCGACATCACCGCCTCACCGTTGGTCGAGTCGAGGTTTCCCGTCGGCTCGTCGGCAAGCAGGATCGCCGGCTCGCCGGCCACCGCGCGGGCGACCGCCACACGCTGCTGCTGACCGCCCGAGAGCTGCGAGGGATAGTGGCGCATCCGGTGCGCCATCCGGACACGCTCGAGCGCCTCGGTCACCCGCCGCTTGCGCTCGGTGCCGTCCATGCCCCGATATGTCAACGGCAGCTCGACGTTCTCGTAGACCGTCAGGTCGCCGATCAGATTGAACGCCTGGAAGATGAAACCGATCTGCCGGTTGCGCACGCGCGCCCGGTCGGCGGCCGAGAGATCGGAGACCTTCTCGCCGGCGAGGTAGTAGTTGCCGTCCGTGGGCGTGTCGAGCAGGCCGAGGATCGACAGCAGCGTCGTCTTGCCGCACCCGGAGGGGCCGGCGATGGCGACGTACTCCCCCTCGTTGATGTGCATGTGGATCTCGGCCAGCGCGTGCGTCTCCACTTCGTCGGTGAAGAAGATCTTGCGGATGCCGTCGAGCTGGATCAGCGGCCGACCGCTGTACTTCGTGTCGGTCGGGGCGAGTGCGGTGGCGCCGGCGGGGGAAACGGACATGGGCGAGGGCGGGGAGGGAGGTGAACCAGGAACCGGGAGACGAGCGGGGAGCGCGACGCTACTTGATGCGCACCCGATCGACGGTGTTGTACGACTGCATGTCTGACACGATGACCCGGTCCCCGCGTTGGAGTCCGGCCTTCACCTGGATGCGATTGACCGAACTCGCCCCCAGGGTCACGGGCACCCGTACGGCGTGGTCCCCGTCGGGTTCCAGGCGAAACATCCCGATCGTCGACTCCGCCTGCCCGTAGAAGGGGCGGGCGACGGAGAGCACATCCTCCAGCCGCTCGATCTCGATCACGCCGTCGATGTTGAGGTCGGGACGCGCTCCACGCGGCAGCTCGCCGGCGAGCGACACCTCCACCGTCACCGTTCCCCCCTGCACGATCGGGTCGATCCGCATCACGCGCCCCTCGATGATCCCGTTGCGCGTGTCGACCTTGGCGCGCTGGCCGACGACGATGTCGCGCGCCTGCGTGTCGGGCACGCGAAGGACCGCCTTCAGCCGCCCCGGCTGCGCGACGCGAGCGAGCATCTGGCCGGGCACCACCCACTGGCCGAGCTCGAGCGGCATCTCGGTCAGCGCGCCCGACTCGCCGGCAAGCACCTGCATCGACCGCACGCGGTTGTGGTGGAACTCGCTGATCGCGCGCAGCCGCTCGACCTGGGCGCGCTGGAGCGCGAGCTGCTCGTCGTAGGTGGACTCGAGCACCCGAAGCTGCCGCTGCTCGAGGTCGAGCCGTTCCTTCAGCTCGGCGGCCCGGTCGCGGGCACCGGCCAGCTCATTGGTCGAGACGAAGTTGCGCCTGGCCAGCGAGTCGAAGACCGTCTGCTGGCGGACCGCGTCGCGGTACTGCGTGCGCAGGGCAACGATCTGCGACGTCTGCGCCATGCGCTGCGTCTCGAGCTGCGTCCGGAGCGTCAGATACTGCGACTCGGCGCCCGTGACCTGCCGCTGCGCATCCAGCCGCTGCAGCTCCACGTCCGGATTGCTCAGCACCGCGAGCACCGTCTGGCTGGTGACGTCGACGCCGGGACGGAGCGGGAGTTCCTCGACGCGGCCGGCGGTCACCGCGGAGATGATCATCACCCGCTCGGGCACCAGCGTGCCCGGCGCGCGCACCTCGCGCACCATCTCGCCGCGAGTGACGGAGTCAGTGAGCAGGCTCGCACGATCGACCGAGGGGGCACGCGGCTCGAGCTGGCTCAGCGCCACCGTCGCCAGCACCAGCGCGGTGGCCCCGCCAGCGATCGCGATATTGCGACCGGTCTTCGTTTTCGGTGCGCGTTCGATATCCACGAAAGGCACTCCTCGGCGTCATGGAAAGCTCGGAACCGACCCTACGAGCTGGTGGGCGGAACCGGTTTCGATGGCGTTCCCTAAAGGAAGCTTCGTGCCATTCGGGGTATTCGCGCAAAGCGTTGCACAGAAACTGTTTACGTGGTATATAATGGTCGCGTGCCTCCTCAGCCTGCCCGTGCGTGGGAAGGCGCGTCCCACAACCGGACAGTCGAGGCGGCGACCACGCGACGACCGCGGGATGACTGACGCCGGCGTTCGGCCGACGACGCGCCGAGCGCGACGAGCGCGACGAACGCAAACGAGGCG
>JBBQHX010000213.1:0-6497 GCA_038324385.1 Gemmatimonadales bacterium
AGCGGATAGCAGTAGCGCCCGTCGCCGGTGCGGAACTCGCCTTTGAAGTCCGTCGACCAGACGTCGTTCGGCGCGACGGGCTGGGTGAGCGGGAAGGCTGGGTGGGCCCCGCGCGCACGACGGGGCCGACGCGCGACGAGACCGGCGCGGTCCAGCGCGGCCGTGAGGGTGCTGGCGGCCGGCCACGCCAGCGTGGGGTGGGCGGCGACGAGGCGCACGCGCAGCTTGCGCGCCCCCCAGGTCGGGTGCGCGCGGCGCTCGGCGCAGAGCAGCGCCGCGAGGGCGGCCGAGATCCGGTGCGGACAGTGCTGCGGGGCATGCGAGCGGTCGGCCAGCGCGGCCGGCCCGCCGGCGAGAAAGCGCGCGCGCCACTTGTAGCCGGTCTTTTCACTGATGCCGTAGCCCGCACAGACCGCCGCGAATGTGGTGCGGGCCAACAGCGCTTCGAGGACGAATTCCAGACGAAGGGACATGGGGGACGACGGGCTCCATGGCACGGGCACCTCCTGAGGTGCCCGCAATGTGAACGGTCGTCTCACCCATCATCCCGGTCTGTTCCTCACCTATCAACCCGGTCTATACCCTCCTGCGGGGTGACAACGCCGGGGATAGGGGTTCGTCCCACCAGCGTTGTCATCCCTGCAGGAGGGAGCGGAGCGACCGAGTGTCGGGATGGGCTTCCACGATCATTGGGCTGGCTACGGGCGAGCCGGCTATAGGCAAGGGGGAGCCCGCCCCGACACTCGCGCCTGACGGCGCTCCTGCGGGGTGACATCCTCCCCTCGCACCTCCTGTCTCCTGTCTCCTGTCTTCTGTCTTCTAGCTCCTAGCCCGTTCCACCAGCCGCGCGAGCGTCGTCAGTGCCTCGAGCGGCGTCATCGCGTCAGGCTCGAGCGACCGTAGCTCGTCCATGACCGGGTGCGACTCGGTGAACAGTCCCAGTTGCGGCGTTGGCGGGGTCGCGCGGGGCGGGATGGCGCGGCGGCGGCCGCCTGACGTGGCGGCGGGGTCGAGGCCGACGGCGAGGTCACGGGCAAGCTGTTCGCTCTCGAGCAGGTGCAGCACCTCGCGGGCGCGGGCCAGGACCGCGTCAGGCAGCCCGGCGAGGCGGCCGACCTCGATGCCGTAGGAGCGGTCGGCGCCGCCCGGACGGAGGCGGTGGAGGAAGACGATGCGGTCGCCGACCTCGCGCACGTCGACGGTGAAGTTGCGCACGGCCGGCAGTTCATCGGCAAGCTGCACGAGTTCGTGATAGTGCGTCGCGAAGATCGTCTTGCAGCCGATCCGCTCGTGCAGGTGCTCGCTGACCGCCCACGCGATCGAGACCCCGTCATAGGTGCTCGTGCCGCGGCCGATCTCGTCGAGCAGGACGAGGCTTCGCGCGGTTGCGGTGTGGAGAATGGCGCTCGTCTCGCTCATCTCCACCATGAAGGTGGACTGACCGCGCACCAGATTGTCGCTGGCGCCCACGCGCGTGAACAGCCGGTCGACGATCCCCACCGTCGCGCTGGCGGCCGGGACGAAGCAGCCCACCTGCGCCATCAGTACGATCAATCCCACCTGGCGCAGGATCGTGCTCTTGCCGGCCATGTTCGGCCCGGTCAGAATCACCAGACGTGCATCCTCGGTAAGATGCACGTCGTTGGGGATGAACGCGTCCCGTGGCATCATCCGCTCGACCACGGGATGCCGCCCACCGCGAATCTCCAGGGTGAACGCGTCGTCGAGCACCGGACGCACATACCCTTCCCGTTCGGCGACCTCGGCGAAGCTCGCGAGCACGTCGAGCTCGGCGATCGCGGCGGCGAGGCGCTGGAGACGGCGGATCTGCGCCCCCGCCTCACGCCGCAGCGTCTCGAACAGATCGCGCTCGCGCGTCTCGATCCGCTCGCTCGCGGTGAGCACGCGCTCCTCGTACTCCTTCAGCGCCGGGGTGACGTAGCGTTCGGCACCGGTGAGCGTCTGCCGGCGCTGGTAGTCGTCAGGGACGGCGTGGCGGTTGGCGTTCGAGATCTCGATGTAGTACCCGAACACCCGGTTGAATCCCACCTTGAGCGAGGTGATCCCGGTGCGCTCGCGCTCCTCCTGCTGGATCCGCGCGATCGCGTCCTTGCCACCGGCCCTCAGCGCCCGGAGCTGGTCGAGCGGCTCATCAATGCCCGGGCGGATCGTCTCCTCGTCGCCGATCTGCAGCGGCGGCCGGTCCACCAGCGCGGCGAGGATCGGCGCGGCGACGTCGGCCGCCGAGTCCCATCCCGCAGCGAGCGTCGTGAGGCGTGAGTGTTCGGGCGGAGCGCTGGCCGCCGCGCTGGGCGCGGCCTGGAGCACCGCGCCCAGCGCGGTTTCCACGCCCGCCAGCCGCGCGAGCGAATCGCCCAGGGCACGCAGTTCGCGCGGCGTGGCGCGCGCCGCGGCGGCCTTGGTGGCCAGCCGCTCGACGTCGCGCACACCGTCCAGCGCGTCGCGCAGTGCCTGACGAGCCGCGGCCGCGCCGGCCAGCGTCCCGACCGCGGCCAGCCGGCCGTCGATGGCCGCGCGGTCGACGAGCGGCGCGAGCAGCCAGTAACGGAGCAGGCGGGCGCCCATCGGCGTGAGCGTGCGGTCGAGCACGGCCAGCAGCGTGCCCGCGGGCACCCCATCGGCCGCCGCGGCGTCGGGGCGCAATGGATCGACGAGCTCCAGATTGCGCCGCGTCATCTCGTCGAGCGGCATCGTCCCGCCAGCCCGCTCCAGCTGCGGCGGCGCGAGCTGCGGGACCCCGGCCGGCTGCAGCTCGCGCAGGTAGCGCACCAGTGCGCCGGCCGCACCCACGGCCGCGTCGTCGGCAGCGCCGATCCCGAATCCTTCGAGCGACAGCACGCCGAAGTGGCGCGCCAACTCCTCGCGCGCCATCGCGGCGTCGAACTCCCACCCCTCGCGCTCGGTCACCAGCACGCCGTCGACCACCACGTCGGGGCCGTCGACGCCGCGCCTCACGAGCAGCTCACGGGGCGCGAACCGCGCGATCGCCGCGTCCAGTTCGCTCCCGGGCTCGGCCGCGACGAGGCGGAACTCCCCCGTCGTCAGGTCGGCGGCGGCGAGCCCCACACGCCGGTCCGCCGCACGCGGCGCCGGCGCGGCGAGCGCGCAGAGGAAGTTGTTGCGGTGCCCGTCGAGCAGATCGTCGGCGAATGCGGCGCCAGGGGTGACCGTCTCCACCACCTCGCGCTTGACGATCCCCTTGGCCAGGCGCGGGTCCTCCACCTGCTCGCAAATCGCCACCCGGTGCCCGTGCCTGACGAGCCGTCGCAGGTAGTCGGCAATCGCCTTCACCGGCACGCCGGCCAGCGGGACTTCAGCCGCGCCGCCATTGTTGCGCGAGGTCAGCGTCAGGCCGAGGACACGTGAGGCAATCTCCGCGTCCTCGTAGAACATTTCGTAGAAGTCACCCATTCGGAAGAGCAGGATCGCGTCCTGGTGCCGCGACTTGATCTCCCGGTACTGTTGCATCAGCGGGGTCGCGCCACCGCCGCCACTCACCGCCCGTCGACCTCGGCCACGAAGCCGTCGATGTTCTGACGCTTGAGCTCGGCGAGGCGTGCGCTCGCTGCCTCACGCGTGGAGAACCGGCCGATCCGGACGCGGAATGGCGCCGTCGAACCGTCCACCCGCGCCTCGTGGCCGCGTTCGCGCAGCCGCGCCGCGAACCGGTCGGCCGACGTACGCTGCGGGAACGCCGCCACCTGCACCGAGAACGCCGGCCCGCTCACCGACGGCGCGGTGGCCGGGATGGCGGGTGGGCGCGACGGTGTGGTCGCCGGACGCGACGGCGTGGCCGGCGCGGGCGTCGGGCGCGGCGTCGTCGGCGCGGGCGTGGTGACAGGCGACGGAGCGGCCGCCGTGACGCC
The DNA here is from genome assembly GCA_038324385.1 of Gemmatimonadales bacterium. Lineage (GTDB taxonomy): Bacteria > Gemmatimonadota > Gemmatimonadetes > Gemmatimonadales > Gemmatimonadaceae > JBBQHX01. The sequence continues at coordinate 3,888 of JBBQHX010000213.1, forward strand.
GCGGCAGCGTTGCGCGTAGTAATCGATCTGCGTCACGAGCTCCACCTGGTCGTCAGGCGTCGCGCCGCGTGCGGCGGCCAGCGCCCCGCACCCTTCAGGCATCCGGTTCTCCTCGAAGTACGTCCGCCCCATCCAGTACTGCGCGCGAGCGCGCTGGCGTCCGTTCGGATGGTCGGTGACAATACGATCGAAGCGGCGGATCGCCGCCCGCCGGTCGCCCCGCGCGAGCTCCAGCATGCCGAGTCGAAGCAGCGCGTCCTCCGCATACGGCGACGACGGGTACTCCACCGACACGCGCAGGTAGTCCCGCTCGGCGTCGGCCGCCGTGCCGGACAGCGCGGCGCGCCAGTAGAGCGCCTCGGCGTACTCCGGCGTTCCGGTGCGCGAGACGCCCATGAGCGAGTCCACCACGGCGCGGCCGGCCGCGACGTCGCCGTCGCCGACCATCGTCTGCGCACGCTCGTAGAGCGGCAGCCGCGGCGACGACGGATCGGGAGGGGTGGCCTGCGCGACGAGCGAGGTCGTCGTCAGGCAGAGGGCGACGGCGGCGCTCGCGGCGGCGCGGAACAGGAACGGGGTGCGGCGGGTGGCCGGCACGGGCAGACGACAGTCCATCACGACAACGGGATTGAAAGGAGAGGAGAGCAGAGCAGCGCGGCGCGAGGCCGCGTCAGGCAGCGGAGCGGGCCGGACGTGCCGCGGCGTCCGCGGCGCACAGCCGTAGTACCGCCGAGGCGAGAATCTGTTCTTCGCTCGACACCGTGGTGTCCTTGAGCGCCATGTCGGCGGCGAGCAGCGCGTCGAGCGCCTGGTCGAGCACCGGCGCGCTCCAGCGCGGCAGCGCGCGCGCCCACGCCTTCGTCGCCTCGCCCCATGAGCGCCCGGGATACGCGCCGCCTTCCTTGAGCAGCCCGAAGAACTCGCGCTCGAGCTGCGACGCGCTCAACCCCTCGTCGCGGGCCGCACGCGCCCAGGCCAGCGCCATCGTCTGGGTCGACAGCGCCATCACGAGCGTCACGCCGCTGGTCTTCGGCTGGGCGAGCACCAGCGGCAGCAGATGCAGCGCGCGGCGCGCATTGCGCTCCAACACGGCGTCGAGGAAATCGCCCACCGTCTCGCCCGGCCGCACGCCGACGATCGCCGACACGGCCTCGGCGGTGATCATCCCGCCCGGCGCGTAGCTGACGAGCTTGTCCAGTTCGGAATCCAACTGTGCCAGGTCGGGCCCGACCGCGCCGAGCAGCAGCTCGACCGCGGCCGCATCGATGCTCCCGCCGAGTGCAGCGGCCTGATGCTCGATCCAACGGAGGATCGTGTCGCCCGTGAGCGGCTTGCAGTCGACCAGCGAGGTGTTGGCCGCGAGCGCCTCGTCCATTTTGGCGCCGGCCACCAGAGTGAGCAGCAGCACCACGTCAGGCGCCGGCCGCTCCAGATACCGGTCGAGCGCGCGCCGCGCGTCCTTCTTCAACGCGCCCACGTCGCGCACGACGACCACCCGCCGGTCGGCCATCATCGGCGGCGTGTTGAGCAGGCTGTGAACGGTTTCGGCGTCGAGATCGGCGCCCCGGCGCACCTCGAGATTGAAGTCGCGCGTCGCGGGATCGACGAGCGTCTCGATGGCGTGGCGAACGGCGGCGTCCTTGAGGAACTCGTCGTCGCCGTACAGCAGATGGACGGGGGCCACCGAACCGGCGTCCACCGCCTTGCGAAAGGCGCGGGGATTGGCGGGAGGCATGCGCACAATATAGTTATCGCATGGCCGGTCGCCGATGACGGGCGCCAGACCGGGCGCCGCTCGACCCGTGCCGTTCCGCCCCGGAGGACTGCATGCCGAATCGCTCCCCGCGCCGCCCTGGCGTGCCGTCCCGCCGCCGCGCCGCCGTGGGGGCGACGATCGCGATGGCCGCGGCCGCCCTCGGTGTCGCCTCAGCCTCGCACCTGCAGGCCGACATCGGTGCCTCGCCCGCGCTGGCCCCGAACGGGTTCGCCTTCATGCAGGGCAACGACACCCTGTTCAGCGATCGGTGGGAACGGTCGGCCACCACGCTGACGGGAATGCTGACGATCACCGGCCAGGCGCGCATCCAGTACACGATCAACCTGACGCCCGCCGAAACGGTCACCGGGATGCGGCTGAAGGTCTACCAGCCGACGGGGAGCCTCGCGCGGCCCGAGCAGGAGGCCGACGCGCAGTTCCGTGGCGATTCGCTGATCGCCATCCAGCGCGCCGGCGGGCGGGCGGACACGGTGCGCCGAGCGACCCCGCGCGGAACGATCCCGTATCTCCCGCCGAGCATGGCGCTGTTCGAGCAGATCATCCGCCGCGCCAAGACGATCGGCGGCGCCACGCCCACGGTGTCCGTACACCTCCTCGCGCAGCAGGGCGGCGCGCAGACGATCTCGGCCAGCGTCTCGTACCCGGCGGCCGATTCCGCCACCGTCACCTTCGGCGACGTGCCGACGAGCTTCCACATCGCCCGCGACGGCACCATCCTCGGCATTCCCGCGCCCGATCCGCGCGTGCGCGTCGTGCGGCTCACCGCGCCCTGACGCGCGGCGTGCCCGCTGGACGACGGGGCTCCGATGCACGCGGAGCCCTGCCGCGTACGG